>JANMXV010000248.1:0-1575 GCA_031381325.1 Betaproteobacteria bacterium
GCTTCGTAGCCGGTGCAGCGTTTGTCGAACATGCGCGAGAGCATCGGCACATCGAGATCGGCGTAGTCATAGACTTGCACCACGCGTTTACCGTCATGCAGACGATGCAGGCGGCCCACATACTGCGCGACGGTGCCGCGCCAGGACACAGGCATGGTGAGAAAAAGCGTATCGAGCCGCGCGTCATCGAACCCTTCGCCGACAAAGCGCCCCGTGGCGACGATCACGCGGCCTTCACTGGCCGGGATGGTCTTGAGTAGATCCAGTGCCGCTGCGAGCGACTTGCGCCCCATACCACCTTGCAAGGTGATCACATGGGCAACGTGCTGCCTTACTGCCAGCACCAACATCTCCAAATGTTCTGTGCGCTCGGTCAGAATCAGTGGAGACCGGCCAGCCTTTACCGCCTGCACGATCTCGGCCACGATCAGCCGATTGCGCGACGCCGAGTTCATCAGGGCAGCGCACAGGCGCTGGAACTCGACACGGTTGTCTTCGTCCGCTTCGCCCGCCGGCATGAAGCCTGTCGGCCGCACCAGCACCTCGTGCGTAAAGGGCCGCTGCGCCGCCTGCTGCCGCGCATCCACGCGATACCGCACCGGGCCGCATTGCATGAAGATGATCGGATGATGCCCGTCCTTTCGTGCCACGGTCGCAGACAGACCGGTGACGAACTTCGCCTTCGTGCGCCGTGCCACGAGTTCGAAACTGCGCGCCGAGAGGTGATGACATTCATCCACAACAAGATGTCCATAGTCTGCCACCAGATCGTTCACTGTGCCTTTGCGCACCAGGCTCTGGATCAGCGCCACATCCACACAGCCTGTGAGTTTCTTGCGCCCACCTCCCCAGCGTCCAATGTCCGTTACGCTCAGGCCGAGAAACTGGGACAAGCGCTCCACCCATTGCTCCATCAACTGCTGACGATGCACCAACACCAGCGTGTTCACTCCGCGTTGCGCGATCAACCACGCAGCGAGCACCGTTTTGCCAAACGCCGTGGTCGCTGAGAGCACACCGAAGTCGCGCGCCAGCATCGCCTCTCCTGCCTTCTGCTGATCGGGTCGCAGCATCCCCGTGAAATACGCCTCAAGTTTGCGTCCGGCGCAGCGCTCATCACGAACTTTCGTCTTGACCTTCAGCGCACGAAGCAGAGCCTGTGCATCATCGAGACAGCCCCGCGGCAAAGCAATGTGCGCCATGTGATCCTCTGCACAGGCGATGATGCGGGGCTTGTCATAGGTCGGCAAACGCAGCGCCTGCGCCTTGTAGAACTGCGGATTCTGGAACGCCGCCAAGCGCACCAGCGCATTGCGCAGCGAGGGCGGCAGATCAGCTTTCGGCACATAGAGTTGATCAGATAACACCAGTTCCAACGCCTTTGGCATCACGCCGGCTGGCAGCGAATCGCGCCGGCGCGACGGCGTGAGTTTCCACGGTTGCGCGTCGTCGTCATCCTCAGGCAACGCCATCCGCACACCCACAACCCGATTTCGCCCCTCGGCCGCGCGCACGATGGCTTCGACACGCTGCTGCGGCAGGCGCTGAACGCCGGAAAGATACAGCCATTGATCC
>JANMXV010000289.1:0-5870 GCA_031381325.1 Betaproteobacteria bacterium
GCTGGCTGACATGATCAAGGGCAAGGGCGGACGTTTCCGTCAGAACCTGCTAGGCAAGCGGGTGGATTATTCCGGACGCTCAGTGATTGTGGTGGGGCCGCAGCTCAAGCTGCATCAGTGCGGTTTGCCGAAGAAAATGGCGCTCGAACTGTTCAAGCCGTTCATCTTCAACCGGCTCGAAGTGATGGGTCTGGCGACGACCATCAAGGCCGCCAAGCGCATGGTGGAGTCGGAAGAAGCCATCGTGTGGGACATTCTCGAAGAGGTGATCCGCGAGCACCCGATTATGCTGAACCGCGCGCCGACCTTGCACCGCCTGGGCATACAGGCGTTCGAGCCGGTGCTGATTGAAGGCAAGGCGATTCAGTTGCATCCGCTGGTGTGCGCGGCGTTCAACGCCGACTTCGACGGCGACCAGATGGCCGTGCATGTGCCGTTGTCACTCGAAGCGCAGATGGAGGCGCGCACGCTGATGCTATCGTCGAATAACGTGCTGTCGCCCGCTAACGGCGAGCCGATTATTGTGCCGTCGCAGGATATCGTGCTGGGCCTGTACTACACCACGCGCCAGAAGATTGGCGCACGCGGCGAAGGTTCGATGTTCATCAACGTTGCCGAAGCGCTGCGCGCCTATCAAACCGGGCACGTCGAAATCAGCGCCATGGTGAAAGTGCGTATCAAGGAATACTCGCTGAATGAACATGGCGAGAAGGTCGAGAAAATCACGCGCGTGGAAACGACCGTGGGCCGCGCCATGCTGTCGGAAATTCTGCCCGTCGGCTTGCCATTCGAGTTTATTAATAAGTCATTGAAAAAGAAGGAAATTTCAAAACTTATAAACGCGAGTTTCCGCCGTTGCGGTCTGCGTGAGACGGTGATTTTTGCGGACAAGTTGATGTACATGGGCTTTTCAATGGCCACCCGCGCGGGGTTGTCGATTGCAGTCAACGATATGCTGGTGCCGCCGGAAAAGAACCAGATTATCGGCGAGGCTGAAAAAGAGGTTCAGGAAATTGAAAAGCAGTACACCTCGGGTTTGGTGACGCAGGGTGAGCGCTACAACAAAGTGGTGGACATTTGGGGGCGTGCGGGCGACCACGTGGCGAAGGCGATGATGGAACAGCTTTCCGTCGAGCCGGTGATGGACTGGAATGGACGTTCGAAGAGCTGGACGCCGCGCCTGGATAATAAAGGCCAGCCCGTCATGCAAGAGTCGCTGAACTCGATTTACATGATGGCGGACTCGGGTGCGCGCGGGTCAGCTGCGCAGATTCGTCAGCTCGCCGGTATGCGCGGCCTGATGGCGAAACCGGACGGCTCGATTATCGAGACGCCAATTACGGCGAATTTCCGCGAAGGCTTGAACGTGTTGCAGTACTTCATTTCGACGCACGGCGCGCGCAAAGGCTTGGCCGACACCGCGTTGAAAACCGCGAATTCTGGTTACCTCACCCGCCGGTTGGTGGATGTAACGCAGGATCTGGTGGTGACCACCCATGATTGCGGTACCGAGCTGGGTGTCGTGATGAAGGCGCTGATCGAAGGCGGCGAAGTGGTTGAATCGCTGCGCGAGCGTATTCTGGGGCGCGTTGCCGCCAGTGATATTGTCAATATCGAAACGGGCGAGACCGCTTATGTCGCCGGCACGCTGCTTGATGAGGACGCCGTGGACGCGATTGAGGCGGCGGGCATTGATGAAGTCAAAGTACGCACACCGTTGACGTGCGAAACGCGCCACGGCTTGTGCGTCATGTGTTACGGACGTGATTTGGGCCGTGGCTCGGTGGTTAACGTGGGTGAAGCGGTCGGCGTGATTGCGGCGCAATCGATCGGTGAGCCGGGTACCCAGCTCACCATGCGTACGTTCCACATTGGCGGTGCGGCTTCACGGCAGGCGGTGGTGAGTCAAATCGATAGCAAGTCCGCTGGTGTGTTGCGTTACGCCGCGGGTATCCGCTACGTCACCAATTCACGCAACGAGCTGGTGGTCATTTCGCGCAACGGCGAAGTGGTGATACACGACGATAACAATCGCGAACGTGAGCGCCATAAAGTGCCGTACGGCGCGGTGCTGCTGGTGCGTGACGGCGAAACCCTCAAGGCAGGCCGCGTGCTGGCTACGTGGGATCCGCATACCCGTCCGATCATTACCGAATACGCGGGTCGCGTGCGCTTTGAAAACGTGGAAGAAGGCGCCACGGTCGCGCGCCAGGTGGACGAAGTCACCGGGCTTTCAACGCTGGTGGTGGTCGATCCCAAGCGCAAGAGCGGCTCGCAATCCAAGGGACTGCGTCCGCAGGTCAAGCTGCTGGACGAAGCCGGCGATGAAATCAAAATGGCCGGTTCGGACACCTCGGTTGCGATTACCTTTCAGTTGGGCTCCATTATCACCGTGCGCTCGGGGCAGGAAGTGGGCGTGGGCGAGGTGCTGGCGCGTATACCGCAAGAGACCTCCAAGACGCGTGACATTACCGGCGGTCTGCCGCGCGTGGCGGAGTTGTTCGAGGCGCGTTCGCCGAAAGATGCGGGCTTGCTTGCCGAGGTTACCGGCACGGTTTCATTCGGTAAAGATACCACGGGCAAACAGCGTCTGGTTATCACCGATCTCGAAGGTATCGCCCACGAGTTTCTGATCACCAAGGACAAGCACGTGATGGCGCACGACGGGCAGGTGGTTAACCGGGGCGAGGTCATCGTCGACGGCCCGGCGGATCCGCACGACATCCTGCGCTTGCTCGGGGTGGAAGCGCTGGCACGCTACATCTGTAACGAAGTGCAGGACGTTTATCGTTTGCAGGGCGTGAAAATTAATGACAAGCACATCGAAGTGATCGTACGCCAGATGCTGCGCCGTGTCATGATCGTCGATCAGGGAGAAACGCGTTTCATCACCGGTGAGCAGGTCGAGCGTGCGGAAGTGCTGGAGGAAAACGAAAAATCCGAGCGCGAAGGCAAGACGCCGGCGCAGTACGAGTACATGCTGCTGGGCATTACCAAGGCTTCCCTGTCTACGGATTCGTTCATTTCGGCGGCTTCGTTCCAGGAAACCACGCGCGTGCTGACCGAAGCCGCAATTATGGGCAAGCGCGATGAACTGCGCGGCCTGAAGGAAAACGTCATTGTCGGCCGTCTGATTCCGGCCGGCACTGGGCTTGCTTACCACAAGGTACGCCGCGCCCAGGCAGCGGCTGCGGAACTTGCAGCGGCGGAGGCAGCACTAGCGGCGGCCACACCTGCGCCGGAAGATGAAAACCAGGAGCAAGTTGCTTGACACAAGGTCATTAACCCCATAAAATCGATAGTCTTTATAGGTTGCGAACGGCCCGCAAAAACCGAGTTTGGCAATCATTGCAAAATTGGCAGGCGGAGCGCGGCGCGAAGCAGGAACTCTAGGCTGGGACGGTGCTGGAATCAAAAGGCGCCGTCCTCGCTTTTTTGGAATCGCCAAAACACCCATAAACGCAGTTCGCAAGTCTGCGCTCGATGTATGGGTTAATGAAAAATAGTTAACGGAAACAACGGGTTATGCCTACAATTAACCAACTGGTACGTAAGGGGCGTCAAGAGCCGGTGACCAAGAGCAAGGTGCCTGCTCTGGCCGGATCTCCGCAACGCCGTGGCGTGTGTACGCGGGTGTACACCACCACCCCGAAAAAGCCGAACTCGGCGCTGCGTAAGGTAGCCAAGGTGCGCCTTACCAACGGATTTGAGGTGATCGGCTATATCGGTGGTGAAGGCCATAACCTGCAAGAACACTCGGTGGTGTTGATTCGCGGCGGCCGTGTAAAAGATTTGCCGGGCGTGCGTTATCACGTGGTGCGCGGTAGTTTAGATACCGCCGGCGTAAAAGACCGCAAGCAAAGCCGTTCCAAGTACGGCGCGAAGAAACCCAAAGCAGCTTAAAAGCACAAGCCGCTTTAGAACCCAAAGCTGCGTAAGCAAAGCGTAGAGGACAGTAGACATGCCCCGTCGTAGAGAGATACCCAAGCGCGTGATCCTGCCGGACCCGAAATACGGCAGCGAAGATATTGCCAAGTTCATGAACGTGGTGATGTTCGGCGGCAAGAAATCGGTTGCCGAACGCATTATTTACGGTGCAATGGAGCAGATCAAGAAAAAGGCCAGCAAAGACCCGTTGGAAGTTTTTAATATGGCGATGGCCAACGTGAAGCCCGTAGTTGAAGTGAAAAGCCGCCGTGTCGGCGGCGCGAATTATCAAGTGCCGGTGGAGGTGCGTCCGATTCGTCGCATGGCGCTCGCCATGCGCTGGATACGTGATGCGGCTCGTGGCCGCAGTGAAAAATCCATGCAGGGCCGGCTGGCGAGTGAATTGTCCGAAGCCGCCGAAGGCCGTGGCGGCGCGATGAAAAAGCGTGAAGAAGTGCATCGCATGGCGGAAGCGAACAAAGCATTCTCGCACTATCGCTTCTAAAAAATACTCAATAAAAATAACCGGTTAACAAGGTTTCCCAGTGGCACGCAAGACTCCCATCGAACGGTATCGCAACATCGGCATCTCGGCGCATATCGATGCCGGCAAGACTACGACCACCGAACGCATATTGTTCTACACCGGCGTCAATCACAAGATTGGTGAAGTGCATGACGGCGCCGCCACCATGGACTGGATGGAGCAGGAGCAGGAACGCGGTATCACCATTACCTCGGCCGCCACGACGTGTTTCTGGAAAGGCATGGATATGTCCATGCCGGAGCATCGCGTCAACATTATCGACACCCCGGGTCACGTGGACTTCACCATCGAGGTGGAGCGCTCCATGCGCGTGCTCGACGGTGCGTGCATGGTGTATTGCGCGGTGGGCGGCGTGCAGCCGCAATCCGAAACTGTATGGCGCCAGGCGAATAAATACAAAGTGCCGCGTCTTGCGTTTGTGAACAAAATGGACCGCACCGGCGCGAATTTTTTTCGTGTGCATGACCAGATGCGCGAGCGGCTGAAGGCTAATCCGATCCCGATTCAGATTCCCATAGGCGCCGAAGAAAAATTTACCGGCGTTGTCGATCTCGTCAAAATGAAAGCGATTGTCTGGGACGAGGCGAACCAGGGTATGAAGTTCGAGTACATGGAAATCCCCGCCGAACTTAAGCCGTTGGCTGACGAGTGGCACGAGAAAATGCTCGAAGCGGCGGCCGAGGCTGACGAAGAATTGATGACCAAGTACCTTGAGGGCGGCGGTCTGGACGAGGCGGACATCAAGCGCGGCTTGCGCAAGCGCACGCTCGCAGGCGAAATCGTGCCGATGCTGTGCGGCTCCGCGTTCAAGAACAAGGGCGTGCAAGCGATGCTGGACGCGGTGATTGAACTGCTGCCGTCGCCTGTCGATATTCCGCCGGTCAAGGGCCTGGATGACCGCGAAAAAGAAGTTTTCCGCAAGGCCGACGATAGCGAGAAGTTCTCCGCGCTCGCGTTCAAACTGATGACCGACCCGTTCGTCGGACAGTTGACGTTTATCCGCGTCTATTCCGGCGTGCTGAAATCGGGCGACTCGGTGTACAACCCGATCAAGGACAAGAAAGACCGCATCGGCCGCCTGTTGCAAATGCACGCGAATCAGCGCGAGGAAATCAGCGAAGTGCATGCGGGTGACATTGCTGCTTGCGTGGGCTTGAAGGAAGTAATTACCGGCGAAACCTTGTGTGACCCGGACAACGTTATTATTCTGGAACGCATGGTGTTCCCGGAGCCGGTTATTTCGCAAGCCGTCGTACCGAAGACCAAGGCCGATCAGGAGAAGATGGTCATAGCGTTGCAGCGGCTTGCGCGCGAAGACCCGTCGTTCCGTGTGCGTACTGACGAAGAAACAGGCCAGACCATCATTTCCGGCATGGGTGAGTTGCACCTGGAGATT
>JANMXV010000297.1:0-5112 GCA_031381325.1 Betaproteobacteria bacterium
GCATTGCCGCTCATGGACGGAGCGCCTGCGCCCGACAGCGCCATCGCGCCCGGTGACTTGCCGGTGAGCGCGAGATTGAGGTTGGATTCCGCGAGCCAGTAGTCGCGCAACGCCTCGATATAGGCGTTGACGCTGGTGATCTGCTGGCGCGCGTCCGCGAGCAGCTCGAACACGCTGATCAGCATGCCGTTGTAGCGCAGCAGGTTTTCTTCCGCGATGCGTTTGCGCAGAGGCACAATCTCGTCGCGGTAGTGGCGGGCAAGATCGTAGGTCGCGCGATAAGCGGCGTACGCCTCGCGCACTTCGGAGCGTGCCTTGATCGCGGTATCGGCTGCGCGGTTTACCGCCTGCATGTACGTGTACTCGGCACGTGCGACGCGGGCGCTACCCCAGTCAAATATCGGCAACCGCAGATCGATCACATAGCCGGTCTGGCGCGGCAGTCCGCTTTCGCTGTTACGCCGGTAACCCACCTCGAGTACGTTGATGAAGCCGGTTGTTTTGACCAGACCCATGCTTGACGCGATGTTCTCCGCCTCCTGCATTGCGCCCTGTACATCGAGTCGTTGTTTTAGCGCTTGCGCTTCCAGGTTGCCGATTTCGCGGGTTGTCTTGGGCAGATCAGGGAGCCTCTCGGGCAGCTTGAAACCGATGTCCTCGCCCCACAGCCCCATCAGTCGCGTCAGCCGCTCGCGCTCGGTGAGCGCCATACTTCTGACGCGGGCAAGCTGGGCAGTTGCTTCGGCATAGAACACTTGTTCGCGCGCCTGGTCGAGCTTGCTGAAGTTGCCCACGGCTGCCATTCGGCGCGCCAGCTCGGCGCTTGCTTCTGCCGCCATCTTCACCTGCTCCAGGTACTTGACGGTTTCGCTCGCCGCTACCGTGCTGAAATACGCGCGGCGAGTGTCAGCCGCTACTTGCAATGTTTCTGCCGTAATGCGCCCCTGGGTAAGCGCGAAGCGCCGTTTTTCCAGATCGGTACGAATGGGCATGATGATGAGTTCGAGCACGTTGAAGAGAAAGGTGCGGTCGATGGACAAGTCATCACCGCGACGCAGGCGCTCGAATGTGAATCCCGGATTGGTCAGCCGTCCCGCCTGCACCAGATCCGATTCAGCGATTCCCAGTTCTGCATACGTCGCCTGTAGCCCGCGATTGTTGAGCAGGGCGATCTGCGCGGCCGAATCGGCGGTAAGCGGACTGGCAAGCAGTTTCTTCACCGCTGCCTGCACCACTTCGGCGTCCTTGTCAGTCTTGACCCATTTCACATCCTGCGTGAGGCCGCGCTCTTTCACTGCGGTGCCGACAGAGCCAAAGCCGCCGTCCGCGGAAAACGTCGTGCAGCCACCAAGGAATATGACGGTCACGGCGACCGAGGCTACGCGTAAAGGTGACGTAACTAATTGTTTTGATTGAATCATTTTTTCATTCCTTCATGACCGGCCCCGTGCATCGGCGTGGCCTGCACCGCTGGCTTGGGAGTAGGGACTGGCGATTGAACCGCAGATTTTGTTGCACCCTGTCCGGCGTGACCGGCGGCCCCGCCGAAGATGCCGAGGTGACCACCGACGCGAGCGGCCTCGTCGTTCACGTCGCGCCACGGCGCGAGTTTTTCGTCGCGGAACGGCAAATAGCCGGTGAAGGCTGACTCGTAATTTACGTCAGGTACTACGGCGCTGGAATCAGCGGGGGTAAGCCCGGTCGTTCGCTGCTGCGCAGCGGCCGCGAGTGGCGCAAGCGCGGCAGCGCAGTACAGCAGTGCTGCAAATCTGAATTGCATGGTGATCCTCGTTTTCCAGCGCACAAAGCGTGCGCAAAGCGAATGGCGTGCGCAAAGAGGCGCACACCCAGCTCACTGGGTCAAAACGGGATCAGGTTCGGGGAGGCCGCAGAAACTGTTCGGGAAAGAACAGCGGTGGGGCGGTAGAAATTTGGTTTACGGTTACGAACGGCGTATCCGGCGCCGCCAACACGACCACTGAGGGCGCGCCGGTGTATACATGGTGGCAGCACAAATGCCCAGCGTCGTTGCTGGGGGTGTCGCTATCATGGTGAGCAGTTGCAGAGGAAATATTGTCGTGCTCATTCGCCGCACTCTCATGGTGCTGGTGGGCGCTGACGGTTGCCACTTCATGCTGTGCATCGGTCAGGCAATGGAATGGCATCAGCACTGCCGACAGCCCCTGCAAGGGCAGGGCCAACAGCAGTACTATTGCCAACAATTTGCGAACCGATTTATGCATATTTATCCAGCTTATCAGAGCGTTACTCAGCGTGCAATACTCACTTGCCAAGCCATAGACAAGGCCGTGCAAGAAAAGTTTTGCATGTCGATTGTTATTACTGGCATTTTGGTTACTGTCGATTTGACCTATGCAGCTTGCACGTGATCTGTATGGTCCGGGAAGCTGATCAGTACGGTTAATCCTGCGCCTCCAGGCCCATCTTCTAACTGAAGACTGGCGCCCAGTCGTTCGGCTGCTCGTTTTGCGATGGCAAGCCCAAGGCCGGTTCCAGTGTCATCCGGCGCGTGATCCGCACGAAAAAAACGGGAAAACACTTTTTCACGAATATCCGCTGGTATACCCGGCCCAGAGTCGGTAATTCGAATTTGCGGTGTCGAATATTGATTGTTGACTTGGAGTGTAACTACACCGCCCACCGGGGCGTAGCGCATGGCGTTATCCAGGATGTTACGAATGAGCGCCGTCAAACTTGTGAGGTCGCCGCTCACGATGACTTGATCTTTCGTGTTCACTCTGAAATCGATCGACCTTGCGCTCGCAATGCGAGCGTAATCCTCATGCATATCCCGAATCAGCGCCGTGATATCGATCAGACTCATTTTTTCGGTGTTCTCCGGATCGAGGCGCGCTAAGGTCAGAATTTGCTCAATCAGCCTTCGCATTCTCTCCACCCCGCGCTTTAAGTCGCGAATCGATTCATCTCGTTCTTGTGGAGTGGATGCAGTTTCAAGCAAACCCAGTTGCAGGCTCAAGGCTGTGACCGGTGTTCTGAGTTCGTGAGACGCATCAGCTATGAATTCCCGCTCGAATTTCAACGCGTGGTCAAGCCTTCCGAGAAGGTCGTTCAAGGACGTGACAAGCGGCGCCACTTCGGATGGCAGTCTCGCGGCCTTGATCAGTCGCAAACTTGCCGGGTCACGGGATTCCACTTCGCGGGCGATCATGCGCAGCGGTTTGAGGCCGTATCCGACCACCAGCCAGATTATCAGTCCCCCGATCGGTATGATCGCGAGTACGGGAACCATGACTTTTAGGGCGATATCGGCGGCCATGCGGCGCCGCAGTGATTGTGGCTGCGCGACCTGCAAAACATAGTTGCCGGCGAGCAATGTAAAAGCGCGCCACCCCTTATTGCTTTCCCCGAAATTCGAGAACCCCTCCGGCATCACGCGGTCCGGTCCGAGTCCGGGGCGCGATGAAAACAGTAATTGCCGTTGATTCCCCCAAACCTGAGTAACAAAATCATGTTCAACGCGCAGCAACGGCTCTTCGGCCAGAGTGGGGTGAGCGGAGATATGCATGGATAAGGTCAACGTCATCTGTTGTATTTCATAATCAAATAACGCATTGACATCCGATCTCGCCTGCAGATAAGTCGCAACGCTCGCCCCTATTGAGAGCACGAAAATGGCCAGGAGCAACGCCCACATCAGGCGCAGCCGGATCGAAAACTTCATTTTGAGTCTATCCGGTAGCCAACCCCGCGGATGGTAATAATCCTGTCCGCACCCAGTTTCTTGCGGAGGTTGGAAATATGCACTTCGATGGTGTTGCTTTCGACTTCCTCTCCCCAAGCGTAAATGCTCCCCTCCAGGCTGGTCTTTGAAACAATGGCTCCGGGACGTTGCATCAGGTGTTCGAGAAGCGCGAGCTCTCTCTGGGAGAGCGCCAAGCTTTTTCCACCGAGGCGGACCTCCCGTGTTTGGGGATTGAGTTCAAGCTCGCCTGCGTGAAGCGTGGTATCCGCCCGCCCGAAGCTGCGTCGCAGCAGGGCGCGCACGCGCGCGCTTAACTCGGGCATGCTGAAAGGCTTTACCAAATAGTCGTCCGCGCCGGCGTCAAGGCCCGTGACCCGGTCGGCAACCTCGCTGCGCGCGGTAATGATCAAAACCGGCATGATTTGTCCGGAGGCGCGTATCGACGAAAGCACAGCCAGGCCATCCTTGCGGGGAAGTCCGAGATCGAGAATCAACATGTCGTAGGCTTCTGCATTGACGGACTGCTCTCCCGCCCAGCCGTCGCGCACCCAATCGACGCTGTAGCCCTCGCGGCGCAACCCATCGCGGATGCTTTTTCCGATCATGGGATCGTCTTCTATCAGCAACAGTCTCATGGCGGAATCAGTCGTTTTGCAGGGTCGGCAAGTATAAAGCGTACAAAGTACTTCCACACCACCACCTCACACTCGAACGCGAGGGCGGGCGAGGAAGCGTGTGGCCGATCTTTCATCAATCCGCCCACGACCCGTTGGCTATTCGCCGCTGTGGCCGGTGGGGATTACAGTAGCAGCGGTCAGTCGCCTGGCTGACGCTGGAGCCATTGCATCGCGGATTCCTGCGTGACGGTGCCCTGCGTGAGGGCGCCGCACCCCGCCAGCGCAACGGTAACCAGTACTGCTACAACGATCTTGGTGATTAGAGGTTTCATGATGGATCTCCTGTTAGGGTTAAGAGATATCGAAATCGATATCGCAAGTCCATTGTCGAACTACAGCCTTAAGGTACCCTTATCGCAACCTTAAGCCAGACTTAAGAGATTGGGCTGGATGGAGGTAACTGGTGCGCAGCCTCTACCGCGCGCATCATCGAGTTCCCGCACCGCGCAGGTTGTTCATAGCGACCGCTCTAGCCAGTGTAGACGCTTCAATGAGGCCGCAGCGAATTCGCTGCGGATAGTTCAACCTGTGGTTTAATGATTTGCATGAGTATAGATGCTTCAATGAGGCCGCAGCGAATTCGTTGCGGAAAGCTCAATGTGCGGCTTTCGTGCGCCCTATGTAGCGTGTCGCTTCAATGAGGCCGCAGCGAATTCGCTGCGGAAAGGATCAGCAACCGACAACATCGCCACCGGCACCCGCGCTTCAAAG
>JANMXV010000380.1:0-13297 GCA_031381325.1 Betaproteobacteria bacterium
CCTTCGGGTTCATACACGCGATACGGGTCGTCCTGCTCATACAGGCTGTGTGCCGCCACCGACATGGGTGAGGCGTGGCGGATCGGGTTCATGCTGTCGACGATGAAGCTCTCGCCTTCGAGCGTGCCGAGCAGCGCGTCGCGTCCGCCGGGCGTGGTGCATAGCGATGCGCATTCGACGATTTTCGCCATATGCATCGCCGGCCCCAGCGCATAGCCGAGCATGCCGGGTATCGCCGCATAGACAGCGGTGTCGCAAGCGCGTCCGGCGATCACCACATCCGCACCCGCGTTCAAAGCGCGTTGAAACGCTTCAATGCCCATCTGCCCCACCAGTTGCGTTGAAGCATCGACGTCGGCTTCAGTGAGATCGGCAATCGCACCCAGCGGTTTCACTTTCCCGTCGCGTATGGCGCGCTTGACCGCATTGCGCGGCATGTCGGCTCGTATCGATGCCAGCTTGAAATGCAGCCCTTCGTCTCGCGCAACTTCGCGCACTAGCGCCAGCACCTTGTCGAGATGCGGCGATGCACCCGCGCACCCCGCCGTGCCGATGATCAGCGGCACGTTGATCGAACGCGCGCCGCGCAGCAATGCGGTGAGGTCACCGCGCGTTTGCGCTTCGCTGGTGGCGATATTACCGCTGCCCAGATAGTACGGGCCGGGATCAATTGACCCCATGTCGGCGCCGATGAAATGCGGATTGCGTTTGACGCCTTCGTTGAACGCCGCTTCAGGCACGCCATAGCCAAGTTGCCCCGATGCGGACAGCACGCGCAGCGGCGCCAGTACATTTGCGTTCGCAGTAGTAACTTCCGCGCGCAATTTATCGATGGCGTTCATAGCTCGATCTCCAACAGCGGGCCATGCTGCTGCGCGCCATAGACGTCACGGTCGCCCGGATTGCCCGCGACGATGGTGCGATCCATCGCAATCTTGATCGCTATTGCCGGCGGATACGGAATCAACGCCACTTGATCCGCGCGCAAGCCATACAACGGCGCAATCGCCGCCGGCTGCAACGCGGGTGAATGGAGCGCGCGTTGATAGCCGGCTTCGTCGTTGAACAGCAAATCCAGCGTGAGCGTGGTCGGCCCCGCGTTCTTGCTGCGGATCACGCGGGCGATATCGATGAGTTTCATGTTTTTGCATCCCTCCTTTAACTATTTGTGTCTCTATTCAGCGCCTATGCAGTGATTGGTACCCCAGAGCTGCGTGAACTTCTGCGCGAGAAATCGCCCGATCAAGTCGGTGCTGCCTCCCGGTGTGAACGGCGCCACCAGGCGCACGGTTCGCGCCGGGTATTGCGCGTGCGCGGTGGTGGCTGCCCATCGCGCAAATCCACCTGCAAACACCAGGACGAGAACAACATGGGAACTGCGGTGCTTCACTGGCGACACTGGTTCCATGTTCATGAGCACCTCCCTTGTTTGCCAGTTCAAATTACAATTACTGTAATTCATCCGCGGCAAATGATCTTGCAGTTTTTTCTTATGTCTTTCGCCTGGATGCGGCGTTGCGATCCAGTCCGCGCAAATATTCAAGTTTCTCGCGTATCTTCGCTTCGAGTCCGAATTCCGTCGGCTCGTAGAATCTCGGCGGCGTCATGCCGTCCGGAAAATAGGTTTCGCCGGCGGCATAGCCGCCCGCTTCGTCGTGCGCGTAGCGGTAGTTCGCGCCGTAGCCGAGGTCTTTCATAAGCTTGGTTGGCGCATTGCGCAGGTGTTCCGGCACGGGACGTGATTTGTCTTCGCGTATTAACGCCCGCGCGGCGTTGTAGGCGACGTAGGCTGCGTTGCTTTTCGGTGCGACTGCCAAATAGAGCACGGCTTCGGCGAGCGCGAGTTCGCCTTCGGGTGAGCCCAGCCGTTCGTAGGTCTCGCAGGCATCCAGCGTCATGCGCAGCGCACGCGGATCGGCAAGGCCGATGTCTTCACTCGCCATGCGCACGATGCGGCGGCCGAGATACAGTGGATCAGCGCCGCCGTCGAGCATGCGCACCATCCAGTAGAGCGCGGCATCCGGCGCTGAGCCGCGCACCGCTTTATGCAGCGCTGAAATTTGGTCGTAGAACGCATCACCGCCCTTGTCGAAGCGGCGCAGGCTTTGCGTGAGTGTTGCCTTGACGAACGCTTCGTCGATGGTATCACGGCCGGTTTCCTCAGCAGCGTCCGCCAGTTGTTCGATCAGGTTCAGCAAGCGGCGCGCATCGCCATCGGCGTAGCCGACGATACCGCTACGCGCCTCATCTAAAATTTCTTTTAAAAACAAATAGTTACCGAACGCCCGCCGTGACAGATTCACCAGTTCATCGTCGCTCAATGGTTGCAGCACATACACCGCCGCGCGCGACAGCAACGCGTTGTTCAATTCAAACGAGGGGTTCTCGGTAGTGGCGCCGATGAAAGTGATCAGTCCGCGTTCTACGTACGGCAAAAACGCATCCTGCTGCGCCTTGTTGAAACGATGCACCTCATCGACAAACAACAAAGTGTGCCGCCCGTTTTGTTGCAGCGTGAGTTCGGCACGCATTAGCGCTTCGCGAATTTCCTTCACGCCCGAAAACACCGCGCTGATGGCGATGAATTCGGCGTCGAATGCATCAGCCATTAGCCGCGCCAGCGTGGTTTTGCCCACGCCCGGCGGCCCCCACAAGATCATCGAATGCGGTTTTTTCGATTCAAACGCGAGCCGCAGTGGTTTACCCGCGCCCAAAAGATGCGATTGCCCGACAACTTCGTTCAGCGTGCGCGGGCGCAGTTGCTCGGCAAGCGGCGCGCGCGGTTCGCGCTTGCCAAAGAGATCATTCACCGGTCATTCACGAATAACGTCCGCGCCCTTGGGTGGTGTGAATGTAAACGCGTCCGGCGCGAGTTTGCCGTTGCGCTCAACGTCGGCGAATTTGATTACCGTGACCTGACCGAACTGATCACGCAATTCCATGGCGTCGAGCCCCGTTTTGCCAAACCCCAGCCGGATGCGCTCGAAGGCGGTGTCTTTGGATTTGGGCACGGCCTCAAGCCAGTCGAGACCTTCCTGATTACCGATGCTGGTGAGGATGTAGCTCTTGTCGATTTCGTTGCTGCCGGCGAGCAACGCCGCCGGACTTTCGCCCAGCGCGCGGTCGAGTTTGCGTTCGGTGACCTGATTCAGATCCTTGTCGTAAACCCACAGTTTCGCGCCATCTCCAACGATAACCTGCTCATAAGGCTTATCGTATTCCCAACGAAATTTTCCGGGCCGCGAGAACTGCATGCTGCCGGTCGATTGCTGCAGCATCTTGAGATTTTTGTCGAGCACCATTTGCGCGAAGCGGCCCTTCGCCGTGGTGGTCTGGTTGAAAAATGCTTTCAAAGCCTCGGTGGTTGCGCCGAATGCGAGACAAGGGACAAACAGGGCTATCCACAACAATGAACGTAACGGGGCACATAACGGGGCACATAAGTGAGTACGCATTTGAGTTTTACACTTTCAAAAAGTTTTTCGTGTGCGTTCGAGTTCCGCGACACGACCGCCGCGTAAAGTCACCACGGTGATGAAGGGATCTGAGAGGGTCGGATAGTAATACAGCGATTTCACCACAAAGTTCCGTCCGCCTTCGAAGGTTTCCTGATCGGGCGTGCCTGCACGCAGCAAAACCTCGCCTTCGGACATGCCTCGGCGCAGGTGAATATACACGCCAAAGTCCATGCCGCGCGACTGCGGGACAGACGGTGGAGGCGGCGGCGCAATCGCCACCTGCGGTACGGGTTTCGCCACGGGTTTAGGTGGATCCAGCAACTTGCCTTCGGCATCCACCGAAGCCGCCGCGGGACGCGCATCAATCTGCTTCGATGGACGATTCTCAGGCGGCCTTTCGCCATATTGCGTCACACCGCGTTCATCGACCCAACGGTAAATCCCGGCTGCCTGGACGAGCAGCGCCGAACTACTGAGTAAAATCAGGACAATTCGTAACATGGATGCTCTCCGTCGAGACTTGGACAGCGATGGGAACAGGAGGTTTAACGTTCGTCCGGCGCGGCGGCTGACTCCGGGGCCAAAACTTCCCGGTTGCCGTTAGATTGCATGGCGGAAACCAGCCCGGAACGCTCCATTTGCTCGATCAGCCGCGCGGCACGGTTGTAGCCGATACGCAAGTGGCGCTGCACCAGCGAAATCGACGGCCGCCGCGTTTTGATGACCATGGCCACCGCTTGATCGTATAACGCATCAGCCTCGCCGTCGCCAGCACCGCCTTCGCCACCGTTCAACCCTTCGCCCGAGTCGCCTTCGGCTTCTGCTCCATCCAGCACGCCGTCGATGTACTGCGGCTTGGCCAAACTCTTCAAATAATCAACGATCTTGTGTACTTCGTGATCGGATACAAAAGCACCGTGTACGCGTTGCGTGAGACCGGCTCCCGGCGGCAGGTACAGCATATCGCCTTGCCCCAGCAGGGCCTCGGCGCCCATTTGATCGAGGATGGTGCGCGAATCCACTTTCGCCGCCACCTGAAACGCCACGCGCGAAGGAATATTGGCCTTGATCAAGCCGGTGATCACATCCACCGACGGTCGTTGCGTGGCCAGTATCAGATGAATGCCCGCGGCGCGCGCCTTTTGCGCGATGCGCGCAATCAGCTCTTCGACTTTTTTGCCCACCACCATCATCAGATCGGCCAACTCGTCAATCACCACCACGATCAAGGGCATTTCATGCAGCGGTTCCGCGTCTTCCGCGCCGGCGGTCAGCGGGTTGGGAATCGGCATCCTGGCTTTGTCGGCATCGCGAATTTTCAGATTAAAGCCCGCGAGGTTGCGCACGCCCAACGCGGACATCACTTTGTAGCGACGCTCCATTTCGCCCACACACCAATTGAGCGCGTGGGCCGCCTGGCGCATATCGGTCACCACCGGCGCCAGCAAGTGCGGAATGCCTTCATAGACTGACAATTCAAGCATCTTCGGATCGATCAGTATCAGCCGCACCTGTGTCGGCGGCGCTTTGTAGAGCAGCGACAGTATCATCGCGTTGATCGCCACCGACTTGCCCGACCCGGTAGTGCCCGCCACCAGCAAATGCGGCATACGCGCCAGATCGGCGACCACCGGGTGCCCGGCGATATCTTTGCCCATCGCCAAGGTCAGCGGCGAGCCCATGTCGGCATACACTTGCGAGCTCAGAATTTCAGTGAGCTTTACCATTTGCCGCTTGGGATTGGGTATTTCCAGGCCCATGCAACTCTTGCCGGGAATGGTTTCAACCACGCGTATGCTCATCACCGACAGCGCGCGTGCAAGATCGCGTACCAGGTTGATAACCTGACTGCCCTTCACACCCACCGCCGGTTCGATTTCGTAGCGCGTCACCACCGGGCCGGGATAGGCCGCGATCACTTTGACGGCAACACCAAAATCACTGAGTTTTTTCTCGATCAGGCGTGAGGTGAATTCCAGCGTATCCGGCGACACGGTTTCAAGGTGTTGGGCGGCTTGGTCAAGCAAATGCAGCGGCGGCAGCATGGAATCCGGCAGATTTTCAAACAGCGGCACCTGCTTTTCGCGCTCCACACGCTGCGATTTGGCGATTTCGATGCGCGGCGGTTCAATGCGCACCGGCTCATGAATTTCAAATTTGCGGCGCGTCTCTTCGACCACCTCTTCACGTTTGATCACGGCCTGCTCGCCCACGCGACGGTCCTGCCGCTCCTGCCAGCGTCGCACCACAAAGTTAAAAGCGAACTCCAGCGCCGCGCCGAGTTTCTCGATGACGGTCAACCACGAGACGCCGGTGAACAGCGTCAATCCCGCGGCGAACGTAAGCAGTAGCACCAGCGTGCCGCCGGTGAATCCCAACAATCTGGATGCTGCACTGCCGGCGATAGCGCCGATCATCCCGCCCGGCGCCAGCGGCAATGTCACTTTGAGACTGTACAAACGCAAATACTCAATGCCGCAACTCGCGATAAGCAGCACCAGAAAGCCGATGCCGATCACCACATACGAACGCCGGTCGGTTTCAGGCACGCTTTCGATGCGGCGAAATCCCCAACCCACCAGCGCCGCGCAAAACACCACCCACCAGTATGCGGATACGCCATACAGATACAACAGTAGATCGGCAAGGTATGCGCCCACCATGCCACCGGCGTTGCGTATACCCGGATCACGCAGGCTGTGCGACCAGCCCGGATCACCCTGGTTGTAGGTAAACAAGACGATCAGCAGATAAAGCGCCGCCGCGATCAGCACCAGCCACCACGATTCGCGCACCAGAGCGGCGATACGCGGCGGAAGCGGATTGCGCGCCGCTCTTGCGTTCACAGTATTTTCGCTGCCTGCCACGTTCGGCACCCCACCTTAAGCGTCTCTCATAACTTGCTGATTATAAGGTAAAAGCAATGACACTTCCCATGAAAAAACCCCGCACCGCGGCGGGGTTTTTTTGATGCGCGGCACGGCACTTATTTAGAAGTGACATTCCTGCACCGGATTGTTCGACCCCAGCGCAAACGGCAGCGCATTCAGCCCCAGCCCGGGATCACCCGACAGCAGCACCGGCGGCTTGTTGGGGTCATTGGCGAAGCCGAACTGGCCAGCACCAATCAGGATCGAGCCTTGCTTGGTCACCATGATGTAAAGATCGGTGTGTGTCACGTGGTACACGCCTGGCGCGAGTCCGCCGCTCTTGCCGGTTACGCCTTCACATCCGCTCATGCAATCGAGCGTGTCGCCGGAAGAGCCGCGAATGCCGATGGTTGCGGTGCTGGTTTGAATTTTGTAGGCATCCTGATTGCCGCGCTTGCCGATTAGCCCGGTCACCGAGCGCAAGCCGCCTTTCACCAGACTCATCACCAGCCCGTCGGACTGCGGCGCATTCTGGTTGAATTGATAGTCGTCGATGCGCAGCGTGGTGTTGGGACGCAAGGTTGCGGTGCTGCCATCGGTAAACCGCACCTGCGCGTAGCTGTCGCGCTGCGTGCTCAGGGTGTCGCCGCGCTGCACCTCTGATTTCATCGACAGTATGCGCGTGCCATCGCTGCGTTGCGCCGACAGCGTGCCGGTCAACTGCACCACCGACCCCACCGCTTGCGCCAAGGCAGCCGTACCCCAGGCAGTGCCCCACAAAGCGAGCAGCAGGCCAAGGATGCGCCACCCATTTACCGCTCGCACAAGCTGATTCATTGCGTAATACTCCCGTTTAAACAAAAACAGTAATTTACATCACCGCAACCGGGATCACAACTTCAACGACTTCGACATATCCCGATCAACGATCACGATGCTGCGCCGCTCGGTGCGTATCAATCCTCGCAGTTCCAGTTCCTTAACCACACGGCTGACCATTTCACGAGAAGCGCCGATCATGCGAGCCATTTCCTGTTTCGCCGGCGCGCGCTGCACCACCAGCTTGCCATCAATTTCTTGCGCCATATCGATTAGCAGACGCGCAACGCGGCCCGAGACATCCACCAGCGCCAGACTCTCGATCTTGCGATCCGCCGCGCGCAGCCGTTTGACCAGGTTGCGAATCACCAGCATCGCGACTTCGGAGTGTTCCTTCAGGCAGTTCATGAATGCGGCCTTCGACAAGCGCAGCATTTCGCAAGGCTCCAGCGTATACACGCTGGCCGAACGCGGCTGATCATCCAGTATGCCCATCTCGCCGAAAAACTCCTGCGGCCCCATGAAACCCAAAATCACTTCGCGGCCCTGATCGTCGGCGATCACCACTTTGACCTTGCCCGACAGAACGATATAAATCGAATCCGTTTCCTCGCCCGCGTGCATCACGTAGACGTGGCGCGTAAAGCTTCGATGCTGCACGTAGTTGAGCAGCGTCACGATCTGTTGATCGGAAAATGACGCAAACAAAGGCACCGATTTCAGAACCGCCGGGTTGATTTTGAAGTTTATCGCCATGGCGTTGCACTCGCTCCTTGCTGGTATTGGATCACCCCTTCACGCCCGCTAGTCTGCCAGAACTGCGGCGGCGCGTCACGGCCCGCGCTTTAAATTCGCGCCCCAACTCGACACTGTATCGCGCAACCTGCTACATTCGCGCTTTTCCTGAAAATAGAATGAAATCATGACTGAAGCTACCCGCCATTGCCGCCTGCTGATTCTGGGCTCCGGCCCCGCTGGCTACGCGGCAGCCGTTTACGCTGCACGCGCCAATTTAAAACCCGTGCTGATTACCGGCATGGCGCAGGGCGGCCAATTGATGACCACCACCGAGGTCGATAACTGGCCCGCCGACGTGGACGGCGTGCAAGGCCCCGAACTGATGGAGCGCTTTTTGAAGCACGCCGAGCGTTTCAACACCGAAATCGTGTTCGATCAAATTCACACGGCGAAACTCAAGCAATCACCGATCACGCTGATCGGCGACAACGGCGCCTACACCTGCGATGCGCTGATCATCGCCACCGGGGCCTCGGCCATGTACCTGGGCCTGCCGTCGGAAGAGAAATTCATGGGCAAGGGCGTATCGGGCTGCGCCACCTGCGACGGTTTTTTCTACAAGGGACAAGAAGTTTCCGTAGTCGGCGGCGGCAACACGGCGGTCGAAGAAGCGCTGTATCTTACCAATATCGCGAGCCACGTCAGCGTGGTGCATCGCCGCGACAAATTCCGCGCCGAAGCCATCCTGGTGGACAAGCTGAAAGAGCGCGTGGCCGCCGGCAAAGCCACGATACTGTGGGATCACGCGCTGGATGAAGTGCTCGGCGACAACAGCGGGGTCACCGGCATGCGCGTGAAGCACGTCAAAACCGGCGCCGTCACCGAGAAAAAACTGCAAGGCGTTTTCATCGCTATCGGACACAAACCCAATACCGATATTTTCGCCGGCGAACTCGACATGAAAAACGGTTACATCACCACCAAAGCCGGACTCGAAGGCAATGCCACCGCCACCAGTGCGCCGGGAGTATTCGCTGCGGGTGACGTGCAGGATCACGTCTACCGTCAGGCCGTGACCAGCGCGGGCACGGGCTGTATGGCAGCGTTGGACGCACAGAAATTTCTTGAGGGTAAGGGTTTGACTTGAGGATTGAGGATTGAGGATTGAGGATTGAGGATTGAGGATTGCGCTGGGGTTGCTCAATCCTCAATCCTAGGCAACTCAATCCTAGTCGAGGTGACAAGAAATGAAACAGAATCGGCAACAGCAGGATCGCGCGGATTTGCTCGGTCAACTGCTGCCCGATGTAACGCCGCTGCCGCCATTGAATCGCGCGCACATCGCCAAGGCACAACCTGGCCCAGCGGTAAAACAAAGAGTGCGCAACGAGCGCGAAGTTCTCGAAGCCAGCCTGAGCGATGGCGACGCGTGGGAGGCCGGTTGTGAAGCCGGCGATGAACTAAATTTTCTGCGTGCGGGACTCGCCACCGACACGCTGCGAAAATTGCGCCGGGGCCATTGGCTGACGCAAAACGAAATCGATCTGCACGGACTCACCGTAGCCGAAGCACGCCCAGCGCTGGTGGAATTTTTGAACGCGTGCCTACACGACGGTCTGCGCTGCGTGCGTATCATTCACGGCAAGGGCTTGGGCTCAAAAAACGGCGAACCGGTGCTCAAACGGAAAGTTGCCGGCTGGTTGATGCAACGCGACGAAATATTCGCGTTCTGTCAGGCGCGCCGCACCGAAGGCGGCGGGGGTGCGGCGGTGGTGCTTTTGAAAGGCGGAAGACCAAAAGCAGGATTGAGAATTGAGAATTGAGGATTGAGGCAGCCGGGGTTGCTCAATCCTCATTCCTACGCAACTCAATCCTAGATCGCCGCCTCATCCGTCTCGCCGGTGCGTATGCGCAACACCTGATCCACTTTGGTGACAAAAATCTTGCCGTCGCCTATTTTGCCGGTGCGCGCGGCTTTAACGATGGCTTCAATCGCCTGATCCAGCATCTTGTCCGCGATGACGACTTCCACTTTAACCTTGGGCAGAAAATCCACCACATACTCCGCGCCGCGATAAAGTTCGGTATGTCCCTTCTGCCGGCCAAAGCCTTTCACTTCGGTCACGGTCAGCCCGCTGACACCGATTTCGGAAAGCGCTTCGCGAACTTCGTCCAGCTTGAACGGTTTGAATATGGCTTCGATTTTTTTCATGGGCGCCCCTGCGTTTCAGATTCAGTAAAGATTCAAGAATAGCACAGCCGCTCAGTCAAACGGCGGACGAAAGCGATTGGTGATCGGATAGCGCCAATCCTTGCCGAATCCGCGCGCCGTAATGCGTATGCCCACCGGCGACTGCCGGCGTTTGTATTCCGAAATGCGTATCAGCTTGACCACCCGCTCCACGTCGGCACGCGGGTAACCGGCGGCGATGATGTCGCGCGGACTCTGGTCGTTTTCGACGTAGGCTTCCATGATGGCGTCGAGTATCTCGTACGGCGGCAGACTGTCCTGATCTTTCTGGTCGGGACGCAGTTCAGCAGACGGCGGGCGGTCAATCACCCGCTGCGGAATCACCGGCGACAGGGTGTTGCGGTAGGTCGACAAGCGGTAAACCATCAGTTTGTTGAGGTCTTTCAGCACGCCGAAGCCGCCGGCCATGTCGCCATAAAGCGTGGCATAACCCGTGCCCATTTCGCTCTTGTTACCGGTGGTGAGCACAATCGCGCCGGTCTTGTTGGACATCGCCATCAGCAGCACGCCGCGGATGCGCGATTGCAGGTTTTCCTCGGTGGTGTCTTCCTTCAAGCCCTTGAATTCGCCAGCAAGTGTCTGCTGAAATAAGTCGAACAGAGGCTTGATGGCGATTTCCACGTAACGCACTTTAAGCGCCTCGGCCTCGGCGCGGGCGTCTTCGCGGCTCATGCCTGCGGTGTACTGCGAGGGCATCATCACCGCCTTCACACGATCCGCGCTCAAGGCATCGACGGCCACCGCCAAGGTCAACGCCGAATCGATGCCGCCCGATAAGCCCAGCAGCACGCCCGGAAAACCATTTTTGTTGACGTAATCACGCACGCCCAAGGTCAGCGCCTGATACACCTCGGCTTCCAGCGTCTGCGCCGGCGCGATCGTGCCGGCCTGCGGTACGCCATCAAAAATATCAATAAAGTCAATTACTTCCACGAACGATGGGAGTTGGTGCGTGAGCTTACCGGCGGCATCCATGGCAAACGACGCGCCATCGAATACCAACTCGTCCTGCCCACCCACCTGATTGGCGTAAATCACCGGGATGCCGGTGTCGGCAGCACGATCACGCACCACCTCATAGCGCGTTTGCTGCTTGTTCATGTGGTACGGCGACGCGTTAAGCACCAGCAACAATTGCGCGCCGGCCTGCTTGGCGGCGATGGCGGAAGGTTCTTCCCACACGTCTGCACAAATATTCACGCCGATGCGCAGCCCTTCGTGCTCGAACACGCAGGGTTCATCACCGGAATCAAAATAGCGCTCCTCATCGAACACGTTGTAATTCGGCAGCTTGCGTTTGAGGTAAGTGGTAACAATTTTGCCGTCGCGCAGAATCGACGCCGCGTTGTAGCGCTTGTCGTTCTGCCGGTGCGGGTGACCCACTACCAAGGTGATGCCCGGTGTTTTGCGCGCGAGTTCCGCCAGCCCCTCGGCGCAGGCTTCATAGAAATCGTTGCGCAGCAGCAGATCTTCCGGCGAGTAGCCGCTGATCGCCAGCTCCGTGGTCAACAGCAGCGTAGCGCCGCCCTGCCGTGCGCACGCGGCGGCATCGGCGATTTTCGCGGCATTGCCGCTGATATCGCCCACGGTGTAATTGAGTTGTGCAATCGCAATTTTCATGGCGCTAATATATCATCCGGATTCAAACTGCGCGGAAGCGTTGCGCGACCGGAATACGGCGGCCCATGCCGAATGCGCGAGGTGAAACTTTTAATCCCGGCGCACCCTGACGGCGTTTGTATTCGGTGAACGTGACTTTGTTGATCACATCGTTGACGACGGCGGGCGCGAAGCCGCGTTTGATAATTTCGTCTTTGCTCAAGTGTTCGACAACGTAGTGTTGCAGAATCGCATCCAGAATGTCATATTCAGGCAGCGAGTCTTGATCCTTCTGGCCGGGACGAAGTTCGGCACTCGGCGCTTTGGTGATCGAGTCCGTGGGGATGATGACACGGTCGCGATTGATCCAGCGCGAGACGGCATAGACATCCGTTTTGAAAACGTCCGCGATCACAGCGAGCGCGCCGCACATGTCTCCGTAAAGCGTGCAATAGCCGACGGCCACCTCGGATTTGTTGCCGGTGGTGAGGACGAGTGAGCCGAATTTGTTGGAGAGCGCCATCAATGTCACGCCGCGTAAACGCGACTGGATGTTCTCCTCGGCTTCGTTGGGCTTTGTGCCTGTAAACACTTTTGCGAGCTGACCTTCCATGGCTTTGAAGCCGGGTTCGATGGGCAACACTTCGTAGCGGATGCCAAGATTTTTCGCAAGCGACTCGGCATCGGTGAGACTGCCGCTGCTCGAATAGCGCGCCGGCATGGCCACGCCCATGACGTTAGCTGCACCCAGAGCTTCTACGGCGAGCACGGCTGTGATGGCCGAATCAATGCCGCCGGACAAGCCGAGCACGACGGATTTGAATCCGCACTTCTGGACGTAATCGCGGATGCCGAGGGAGAGCGCACGATAAAGATGTTCTTCTTTCACGGGCCAGTTCGGCTTGATGGCAGGTGTGCTGCCGTCCACTTCAACCACGAGCACGTCTTCGGCGAAACCCTTGCCGAGCGCGAGAACTTCGCCCTGACGATTCAGCGCGACGCTGTGTCCGTCAAAAATCAACTCATCGTTCGCGCCGATGGCGTTGACCTGCACCAGCGGGACTTTTTCGTCACGCGCCACACGCTGCAACATGTCGAGGCGCGTCCTTTCCTTTCCGACATGCCACGGCGAGGCGGCGATGTTGAGGATAATGTCCGCGTCCTGCCTGATGAGTTCGCGGACGGGATCGCACGGATAGCGGCGGTCAGGCCAGAAATCCTCGTCGTTCCAGATATCTTCGCAGACGGTGATGCCGAGCCTGTGTCCCTGGAACAAGAATGGCGCGGTGCTTTTCGCCGGTTCAAAGTAACGATCCTCGTCGAAGACGTCGTTGGTCGGCAGCAGCGATTTGTTTTGCCGCCAGACGATTTTGCCGTTTTGGAGGATGGCGGCGGCATTGAACAGTGAACGTCCGGGGCGCACGTCGTTGCGATCCACAAAGCCGACGCAGAGCGGAACATTGCCGGCCGCAGCAGCAGCCTGATTCAGCGCGTCGAAATTGGCTTCGATGAAATCCGGGCGCAAGAGCAGATCGCGCGGCGGGTAGCCGCAGAGGAAGAGT
>JANMXV010000391.1:0-9296 GCA_031381325.1 Betaproteobacteria bacterium
CGCCCGGATGGTGAAATTGGTAGACACAAGGGACTTAAAATCCCTCGGCCCTAAAACGGCCATACCGGTTCGATTCCGGTTCCGGGCACTCCCCGCGTGGTAACTCTCTCGGTAACTGGCTGAGTGGAGGTTATTTTGGCGCGGATCCGGCAGGTTTCAGCGGCTCGCCATAGCCGTCAGTGCGCGCCGCTCTTGGGGCTTGCTTGTCAGAAGGTTGCGGCGCGACATCCGGCGCTTGTGAACGTCCGATCGCGTCATACATAGGCGGCCTATCCCATTGACCGGTGGCACGCCACCTTGAGTACTGGTTATCGTGTCCGTACCGGTGCGAAATGGATGGGTAGTCCGGGAGACGCTGCGCCTCTTCCCCATTGCTTGGAAACACAGTAGAACTTGTAAGCTGCGACCACGCAGCCCCACTGATACATACGGTTGCCACAGCAGCGGCAAATATAATGACCTTTATAGCTAATTTCATGGTGGACATCCTGGTTAATTAGAAGACTGTGCAATTAGAGCAAATATGCGCAGGATTAGATGTCAGTGTTTCGCTGACAAGCGCCTACAGGAAATGCGACGGCGGCATCGATCCCGAGCACATGAAAGTCCGCGCACGCTGCCAGTTACTGTATCCCGCGTCTGCTTAGCTGATTGCGGCGGACGCCAAACCGACGATCCGGTCCTGCATAATTAAGGTTCCATCCCGATCTCCGCTGTCTAGCCCGGCGGCTTGACGCGGTCACTCGACGGTCGTTCGTCATGTTCGGCTCCCAGAAAAAGATGGCAGGTCCCCCATGGGCCCGCCGCCGATCGCCTGACTAACTCGCGCGCTTGGGCAGCTTGTCAGCTAATCCTGGGATCGTTTTCCTATTAAACCAAACTGGTCGCGCTTCGGGTATCGGTGTTCTTCTGACAAGCAGCAATAGTGCGCGACCTTAGTTTGGGAGAAATAATATAATTAAATTATCGCGAAAACAATATTGGTGTCGGCGTGGAATTGCTGATCGCCAAAGATCATGGATTGATGACAGGCACGTTTATCAACAGCGATCGCGAACGGAGCCGATATGTCGCGTATCAGTGGCGGCCGCTTCACTGGCAACCCGCAGAAAACCTCAACGTAAGCGGCGGAATCATCGCCGGTGCATTTTCTTCGTCGTGCAGGCGTCGTTGCGATGTGCGATTGGCGAATGCATAGGGCGCTACCACGCGAAGTGTAATCGTCCTGGACTCAGATCGTACTGATTCATGTATAACCGGCCGACGTTGAAATCGACACATTTGTTCATCCTCGCAACGCCTCGGTACGACGCTCAAACGAAAAACCAAAAATAGGCGAGATTGTAGTAGCAATGCAGCAGGATCGGCAGGGTCATGCCGGCATAGCGATCGCGAAAGTGCCCAAATACCAGAGACGGCAGAAATGTTGCGGCGGCCCAGACCGGCGGATGTGCGGGAATATGGGCAAGCGTAAATGCAATACTGGTCAGAATATTTCCCACGCTGATCCCTGACAGCCGGTGCGCACCCCATTTCCTTGCTACCAGGATTCCCTGCAATCCACCGCGAAACGCGAGTTCCTCGACAATAGGCAGTGCGACGCCGTGCCAGACGAGGAACGTCATGGCCGCCACAGATGTCCGGCGCGACAACAGCCCAGCGTAGTTTGCGAGCAGCAAAAACACCGGGGCAGCCGCTGGGGCTGCCCCGAATATAAACGGCTGCACGCGGCTCAAGGGCGGGACGCATGCTGCAACTGGTAATTTCCATTTCCATCGTCACGTCCCAGCATTAGCAATAGATTCCGTAGATTCGCCGCCTCCAAGGGTTCCGCGCGAGCAACCGCGGTGAAGCTCAAGCCCTTCGCTGCGGACCATGTGCCGCTGCCCGCAATCCGCAGTGCGCCGTTGACGGTGGTGATCTCGAACTGCGCGGGGCCGTCCTTCGCTTTTGCTTTTAAACGGTATGTTCCTAAAGGATTGACCGCTCTGAGAGCGGTCGAAGCATTGATCCAGTCGATTTCCGCTTCGCCGAGAGCCGCACCTTCGCGGAAAACGATGTCTTCGGCGCGAGCGGTCACCTGACCGCCCGCGCGGCCCAGTTGCAACGCTGGAAAGAAAGCAGCAATCGTAGAAGCGGGAAGCGTAATGTTCGACTGGATGAGCTGAATCGAGTGTGGCCGGACAACCAGCGTGCCCGCTGCTTTGGCGCTGCTGCCATCGAGCGTAATATCGACAGCAAGCTGGCCCCGCAAAAGACGAACACCATTGAGCTTCCATGTCGCGTTGCTTAATCGTTGCGGCGCGACGCCGGGCGCGTTGATGACGAACGCCGATGCGCGGCCGCGCCACACGCCGCCCTCCGCGCGCTCCAGGCTCGCGGTATTATTGCTGGCGCGTGCAACACGCCACGCGAGCAGGGACGCGGGCGCCGTAATCATCAGAAACGCGATGTAAAGCAGCAGCGCGGCAGCGACAAGCGGCCATCGCCGCGATCCCGGCAGATCAGGCATTGTCACGACTCGAAAAAAGGGGCGGCGAGAGCAGTGACCCCGCATTAAGCATGGTGCTTCGTTGCGTGCTCATGGATCGCCGCCCGCAAAAGTCGCGCTTGCTTTGATCATGCCCGCTTCCGGGAGTGCGTCGATGCGCACGGTTTCGATGCGAATGCGCTTGAGGGCGACGGCGCCGATCCAGCGCAGCCACTCGTCAGAACGCACGGATTCAAAGACCACGCGTATGCGGCCGTTTGCCTCCGTGATCATCTGAGGCGCTGCTGCGCCGGCCTGCTTGCTCACGGGAAAGCCCGCAAGCGCGGTGTTCAAGTCCGCGGGCACTGCTTTTGCACTCGTACGCAAGCGTTCAATAAGCGGGGCATCCGCGCGCATATTCTGCGCCTGCGTGCGCAACTGCGGCACACCGGTGATCAGACGCGCCCGTTCCCGTGCAATGGGAAGCCAGAGATACGCATAGGCGAAGGCCACTAGGAGTGCGCCTGCGCCCGCGGCGACAATCCATCGCTCACGCGGCGTGCGATCCTGCCAGAAGCGTTGCCATGACTCTTTCATGGGTCGCCCGGCGCGCTCAACGCGAAGCGCGCTTCAACACCGTTGCCTTTGGGATTGACTGCGTCAAGCGCGGCGGCAGTTCCCCTTGCTTTCACGCGTTGCAGCAGCGCCTCTGCTTCGGACCTGCTGCCCAATTCGACATCGACAAGCAATTTCGCTTGCTCGTAAGACACGCTTTTGATGCGCAACCGGGCGCTGCCTGCCATGCCAGCGGCAGCTTGCGCCAGCAGAGGCAGGAAGTCCCCGCGTTGCGGCTCGCCTGCCGCACGCCGCAACGCGTCAACCTGACGGTGCATTTGCAGTGGCGGGTCGACCGCCACTTGGGCGGTGGGGAACGACGCCCGGAAGAGCGCTCGCATTTCGGTTTGCAGGCGTGATTTTTCAAGGCTTAGCAGCGCCCAATGCGCTACCGTGCCAAAGACATGAAGCGTAACAATGAGGGTGCCGATAATGAGTGCCGGTCGCAGGCGTGGCAGCAGTTCCCGCGCGCGTCCAGGATGCGCAAATTCTCCCTGCAGGAGATCGATTGCGGCAGTGTTTGGCGCGCGTTTCCAATCCCAAGAGTCCGCGCTCACGCAGTGAACGCCGAGCGCACTGGACCAGCTTTCCAGGTCAGGGAGCTGGTGCGCTTCAGCGCGGATCACCAAGCGCTCAGGTGCGGTTTGCATCTGCCGGGCTTCCTGCAGCGCCAATTGTAGTATCGCCGGCGGCGCCGCGCCGCTCCCGGCATCGAGCGCCATGCCGCTCGCGGGCCCCGTGCGCACGAAGCTCTGTGCATTCTGCCATATGACAGTCCACGCACCCGCTTCCAGCGCTGCAAGGCAGGTTTCGACGAGCAGGGTGCGCGGCGCGCGGCCCGCATCATTGAACGCGCCCACCCACTGGCCGATCCATTCGCGATCGACGACGGCGACTGCATGAGTGGTTGCGGTAATTCGCGGGCCCAGGGCGGCATGCACGCGCTCGGGCTCGACGGTAATACGGTTCTCGATCGCAAAACGCAGCATCTGGGGCACGCGCTGGCGCCGTCGTTTGGGTAATGCAGTCTGCGTGAGGAGCACCCGGTTCGCCGGCGCGATGAGCTCGATATGCTGAGCATGCGGCAGTGAACCGACGCGGTCATTACCCGTCTGGATGACGTTTCCGGTTGCATCCCGCAACGCCCAAGCGCACGAAACTGCGGTAGCAGGCAGCCCTTCGGGGATGCGCACGCGCAGACGCATCATTCGCTATCCTGCTTGCGCCAGATCACGCCGGTCTGAGTGGCGCCTTGCCGCCCGATCAACGCCTGATAGGCGACCACCGTGCGGCCGACACGCGCGCTGCTGTCTACCAGGATATATCGGCTGATGACTCCGATCGGAATGCCCGATGTGATTGTTACCCCGGCCGGCAGTTGCGCACGGAACGCGTTGAGGTCGGGAAACGGGGCTTGTTCGCGCGCCGCTATCAGCCGCCGCGCAGCGCTCATATCAAGTCCCGGCGCTAAAGCCATGAGCGCTTCGGCTGGCGCGCTGTTCACGTTAATGGTGGTTGCTTCCGGAAGCGCGGTCAGGTACGGGAGCAAACGGGATACGGCTTCCGGCGTGTAGCCTTTGAGTCGTATTAGATGCGCCGCATCCGTGATAACCCGGTTCGCGGCACGGCGCGGCGGATCCATCGCCAGGTAATCGAGATCTTCCGCGCCTCCGGGAATTCTCACTTCTGAGTCGCCATCGATCGCATCGACAACGGCGTTCGCAAGGTCCGGCGATAGATTCGCGAGGGCCAATATCCCCTGGAATGCCTGCACATCGGGCTCGCTCACCCGCTCACCCCGCACTAAATTGTTGAGATTAAAGCGAGCCTGAGCGTCGGTGTAGGAGAGTTCAAGCGTCACATCCTTGATAGACAATGCCGCCGCCGCAGTCGCGGCTGCTTGCCGGATCGGTTGCAGATCCGCACTCTGCGCATTCTCCAGCAGCGCGCGCTGCATCGCCTCGATTCCGGCCCGCGCGATGATATCGGCCTGGGCGTGTGCCGCAAGATTTTCCACTTGCCGGCTCCACAAGTCCTGCCGCGAGAGCATGAGGGCGGCGGTGCTGGTTGCCAGCGCGATCAACAGTATCGCGACCACCACCGCCATGCCGTGCTGCGCGTGCCTTGTCATGGCAATGCAAAGAGGCGCGTCATCTGCTCGCCGCCCGTCAACCGCAACGTCATCTCCACTGCGACCGGCAAAACCGCGTCTTGTCCGGCGAGCGGCCATGCGGCGTGGCGTGAGCCGTCCTGCGTTACGTAACGCGGTAATAGGCTGGCGACGCCTGCCAGCAACTGCACCGCATGCGGCTCGGTCGCCGGCGCTTGGTCCAGTACCGGCCAGATCAACTGTTCGAGCCGGTCGCCCCGCACGCGATAGCCGACACGCTGCAAATCCGCGAGCGCATTGCGGTGTCCGGCAAAGCCGGTACGGGTAAAGACGAAGAGCGCATCTTCTTCACGCCGCACCGAAGCAACGCCGATAAACGCAGCGCCGATCAACCCATCCCGGTCACGTATGGGCCGATCAACCACGACGCTGAGCGACTGCTGAATATTGACAAAAGCCAGGGCGATCTCGCTCCATTTGCGGGTTTCCTGCTCGACGCGCGTGCTCGCGTTCAGGACCGCACCCAACCCCCGGTACGCGACTGCCGATAACAGCGCAAAAATGGTGAGGGCCACCATGACCTCGATCAACGTGAAGCCGCTCGCGTAAGCAACGCAGCGACCGTGCCGGCGCCGGTGCGCGGCAGCGGGGTTGAAAATCACGGTTTGCGAACCGGCATGAACACGATTCCGGTGAGCCGGGCCAGCACGTACTCGGGTCGTTGCGCGGCCCGCACCGAAATATCAACGCGTCGAAGCAGCGGGTCGGCGGTATCGACAACCGCCTCGTGCCATACGAACTGCTGGTTGGCCTGCACCACGGCCCCCTGCGAAGTGCCCGCGGCAAGCCAGCGCTTGCGGGCGCTGTGATCCGCGAGACGGTCTTCGGCGATCCCTATCGCCAATGTGCGGGCTTTCATCTCCTCGGCGCCCGAGGTGACCTGCAACGTCGCGCGTACGGCGGCGCCGAGTCCTATGGCCACAATGGCGAGCGCGATCAGGACTTCCAGCAGCGTGAAGCCGCCGCAGCGGTGCGTCTTGTGGATCATAGTGCTGCAGCCGCATCCTTGATCGATCGCGTTACGCGCACTTTTCCCGCGTAATCGCCGGCAAGCGTCACGCGCCACGATCCGGCTGCCAGCACGATCTCATACGGCAAATTGATGCCGGAGGTGGTGAAAACAAGCGGCTCGCCCGCCGCCGACGCTACGCCCGCGATACGCAGTCCGGCCAGTTTCGAGCGTTGCGTCCACCTGCGCGAAACCAGCATGCCGTCAGCGTCCACCTGCTGCCACCGGCCGCCGCGCGGCTTGCGCGCGAAAGTGTAGCCCTCGAGGTTCGCGGTCCATGCGAGCGGCTGCCCGCCGACGATCGCCTCGTCGCGGGCAAACTCGAGTAACAGCGCCAACCGCCGGGCATCCTCTTCAAGAAGGGATTGCTCATCACGCGTAAAATTCACCACCACAAGGCTTACGCTGATACTCAGAATAACGATGACGACCAACACCTCGATCAGGGTGAAGCCCCCGGCAGCGATAACCCGGGCGTGCCGCGCATCGTAGGAAAATGTGCTCATCCGAGTTCACCAGTTGCCGATATCGGCGTTGCTGCCTTCGCCGCCGGGTTCACCGTCGGCGCCGCGACTGAAGACGTCGATCTCCCCATGCTGCCCGGGATTGAGATACAGATAGTCACGTCCCCATGGGTCTTTCGGCAGGCGCTCGACGTATCCGCCCGGCTTCCAGTTTGACGGCAGGGGCGGCGTCAACGGTTTGCTCACCAGCGCCTGCAGACCCTGCTCGGTCGCGGGATAGCTGATGTTGTCAAGCTTGTAGAGCCGCAGTGCCTGAACCAGTGAAGCGACGTCCTGCTTGGCCGCGACGGTGCGCGCTTCATCAGGACGGGACATCACCTTCGGCACGATCAGGGCCGCGAGAATGCCAAGGATGACGATCACTACCATTACTTCGATGAGCGTGAATCCTCGTGTGCAGAGCTTCATGGGGTTGTCCATTTTCAGCGCACCAGTTGATTCAACTCGATGATGGGCAGCAAGGTGGCGAGCACGATCAGCAACACGATCCCGCCCATTGCCAGAATCAGCAACGGCTCGAGCAAGCCCGTGAGCACCGCTACGCGATGTTCCAGCTCGCCGCTTTGACTTGCGGCGGCTTGCCCGAGCGCGGCGCCGAGATCACCGCTCGCCTCGCCGCTCGCCACCAGATGTACCAGCAGCGGGGGAAACATATGGGTTCGCGCGAGCGAGCGGCTCAACGCGCCGCCTTCGGCGAGCATGCGCTCGGTATGCTCGACCGCGCGCCGCATCGGCCGGTTGTTGACGACACCGGCGGCGGCGCGCAGCGATTCAAGAACCGGCACGCCGCTCTGCACCAGAATGGCAAGCGTGCTTGCGAAGCGCGCGGCATTCGTGGAACGCACCAATCGACCGACTACGGGAATCCGCAGCATAAGGGCATCGCTGCGAAAGCGAAAGGCGGGTTGCTGCAAAGCGCGGTACAGCAATACCGCACCCACCGCAAAACCCGCGAGCCAGTAATAGCCGGTGGTATTGATGAACGCGCTGATGGCGATGAGCGCGCGCGTCAGCCACGGCAAGACCTGATTGCTATGCTGAAACACGCCTATAACCTGCGGCACCACGTAAGTCATCAGCGCGACGATCACAATCGCAGCGACGGCTGAAACGATCAGGGGATAAAGGAGTACCAATCCGACTTTGTTGCGCAGGGCCTGATGCTGCTCTGCGTAATCTGCGAGCCGCGACATGACTTTGGAAAGCTGGCCGGAACGCTCTCCCGCGCTGATCAAGGTGCGATACATTTCGGGGAATGCGCGCGGGAATTTTCCCATGGCGCGCGCCAGCGGCTGGCCCGCGAGTACTTCGCCGCGCACGCCGGCCAGCACTTCGCTCACATTCTGTGAATCGGCCTGCTCGATCAACGCGTCCAGAGTCCGCTCTAACGTGAGATGCGCGTCAACCAGCGTCGCGAACTGCCGCATCAGCAGACTTAACTGCGACGTCCGCAGCCCCCGCGCGCCCCACCGCCCCCGCAGGCGTGCGCTTGCAGTCGCGCCGGGCGCTGCCGGAGCCAGCGCATCGATTTTTAAAGTCCACAAGTCCTGCTCGCGCAGCAGGGTACGGGCGTGACGCGGGCTATCCACCTCGATCACGCCGCGGCGCAGCTTGCCGTCGGCGTTCAATGCTTCGAATCGGTAGCCTGCCATGGGGAAATCAGACCTTTGCAGTTGAATCGTGTTCGCAGCCGCGCGCCACTATCGCGTCTCGTTCACGAGCTGCGTGCTCTCTCGCGTCACGCGCAAGACTTCCTCCGCGGTGGTGGTGCCGTCGGCGACCCACCGCTGCCCGTCCTCGCGCAGGTTGACCATGTGCTGCCGGGCAAGATAGTCGCGGATTTCCGGTTCGCCCGTCGCGTCGTGAATCATGCGCCGTAGCGCGTCATCGACAACCATCAACTCATAGATTCCGGTACGTCCTTTGTAACCCCTCCAGCCGCACTCGGGACAACCGGCCGGCGCGTACCGTTTCTGTTGCGCCCGATCACTATCCGTCGACGCGCTGGCATGTCCGTCAGTCAGTTCGCGACGGCATTCCATGCAAATGCAACGCACCAGGCGTTGCGCCATGACGCCCAGCAGACTGGAAGCGAGAAGGAACGGCTCGATTCCCATATCGATAAGGCGCGTCACCGCGCCGGCGGCATCATTGGTGTGGAGGGTGGCGAGAACCAGGTGTCCCGTCAGACTGGCCTGCACCGCGATCTGGGCTGTCTCCAGGTCGCGGATCTCGCCGATCATGATGATGTCGGGGTCCTGACGCAGGATGGCACGCAGCGCGCGGGCAAACGTCATATCGATGCGCGCGTTAGCTTGCGTCTGTGATACGCCGTCGAGCTCGTACTCGATGGGATCTTCAACCGTCATTATATTATGCGCGCTCCTGTCCAAGCGCGACAAGGCTGCATAGAGCGTCGTCGTTTTGCCCGATCCCGTCGGCCCGGTCACCAGCACGATGCCGTGCGGCTGCTGGATAAGCGTATCCAGCACGCTTAAGGTTTCCCGG
>JANMXV010000429.1:0-17309 GCA_031381325.1 Betaproteobacteria bacterium
GTCTGCCGAAGTTGAAACCGGAAACGCTGGATGGCATGGTGAAAGAAATCGCCAACGGCTCATACAACACGCATTCATCGGGACGCACCATCCTCGCCTTCGACGCCTATGCGACGGTGGCCGAGAAGCTGCCGCCGGGCACGCTCACCGTCAGTGAGGTATTGCGCAACAACATCACACGTCCGCTCGCCCTGCCGCCGGGTTTGATACCGCGTGCAAGCTTCTCGGTGGAAGCCGCGAAGCTGCAGTTCTCGAACAAGAGTGATCTGCGCGCCTATTACGTGGTCGAGCAGACCGGCTTTGACCGCAATTTGCCGGAGACTGAAATCAAGAATGGCCTGGAGATGCTGCGCGAGTACGTGGACGCCAAGGGCAATCCGGTGAAGTCGGTAAAAGTGGGCGATGAGATCGAAGTGCGCCTGAAATTCCGCGCGCTCAACCGCAAGGCCATCGACAATGCGGCGCTGGTGGATTTGCTGCCCGGCGGATTTGATCTGGTGCTGAACCCGGTGCAGACTACAGCGCAGGAAGGTGAGGGTGATGAAAAGCAAAACGCACGTGGCAACAACGCTCGCGGTGAAGGTGAAGGTAACGGCGAAGCGCGCAAATGGCGCTCTCCCATAGGCACGAAGCGTTCAACCTGGCGACCGGACTATGCCGACCTGCGCGAAGACCGTGTGGTGCTCTACGGCATGGTGAATACCGAGTTCCAGGAGTTTGCCTACCGCATCAAAGCCACCAACACCGGTACGTTCGTAGTACCGCCGGCCTACGGTGAATCGATGTATGAGCGCAGCGTGCAGGCGCGGTCGCTGGGCGGGAAGATTACGGTTGAAAAACGGTGAACGAGTGAAGATCGGATTCAAACAGGAAAACCCCCTCGCCCCGCTTGCGGGGAGAGGGCGGGGGTGAGGGGAAATCGTGCGCTCCCCCTACCCTCACCCTAACCCTCTGCTCCGCTGCAAGTGTTCCCTTGTCCCGCCCCAAGGCGGGCGAGGGGACCGAGTTGAGGTACGCAAACGCATTTGGTCGTCGCTGTTTGGCCGAGATGGGAGACGATTCACCGCCCTACGCTACACTCTACTGGCGTTTGCCTGTAGTGTTCTCATTGTTACCGTCATCCGCCTCTGGCCCAACCCCCCACTCGCCAGCCGCTACACTTCCTCAGTAGCCGTCTACGACGCACGCGGCCAACTCCTGCGTCTCACCCTAGCCAAAGACGACCGTTACCGCCTGTGGCTGCCGCTGGAGTCGATCTCACCTGAAATCGTTGAAGCGTTTCTGTTGCAGGAAGACCGCTGGTTTTACCGCCATCCCGGCGTGAATCCCTTGGCGCTGGCGCGCGGCGGCTGGCGCACTTATGTGACGGGCGAGCCGCGGCAGGGCGGCTCAACCATCACCATGCAGCTTGCCCGCTTGATCGAGCGTAATCCGTCGCGCAGATCGCGTACCATCGGCGGCAAGGTCAAGCAGATTGCGCGCGCGCTGGCGCTGGAGGCGATGTATTCCAAGCGTGAAATTCTCGAGGCCTATCTCAATCTCGTGCCCTACGGCGCCAACATCGAAGGCGTGGGCGCGGCAAGCCTGATCCATTTTGGCAAAGCGACCAAGGCGCTATCGCTGCCGGAAACGCTGACGCTAGCGGTAATTCCGCAGGCGCCATCAAAACGTACTTTGATGCAGGCGCAGGATCGTGCGGATGGCGCGTCGCTCACCGGCGCGCGGCTGCGGTTGTTTGATCGCTGGCTGGCGCGCCATCCGTCGGCTGCGCCGCAGGCCGGGCTGATGAAGCTGGCGCTCAATCTGCGCACGGCGAACCAGTTGCCGTTTCAGGCTCCGCACGCGGTCAATCATCTGCTGGTGCGCCATAGTTACGATGGTTACGATCGCGGCGCATCGCGTGAAATTCAGTCCACGCTCGACCTGCGTTTGCAGCGCACGCTGGAGCGGCAGATACACCGATATGTTGAACGCCAACGCCGTATCGGCATTGAAAACGCCACGGCGATGCTGATCGACTACCGCACCATGGAGGTCAAGGCCGTGGTGGGATCCGCCGGCTTTCACAACAGCGCCATTGGCGGCCAGGTCAATGGCACGCTTGCCAAACGCTCGCCGGGTTCGACCCTTAAGCCCTTCATCTACGCGCTGGCGATGGATCAGGGTTTGATTCATCCGCTGTCGGTACTGAAAGATGCACCAACCTCATTCGGTCCGTTCAGTCCGGAAAATTTCGACGGCAACTTTATTGGTCCGATCACGGCGCGCGATGCACTGACGCGCAGCCGCAACGTGCCGGCGGTGTCGTTGGCTGCGAGGTTGTCGCAACCGTCGCTCTATGATTTCTTAAAGCGCGCGGGCGTGTCACGCATGGCAAGCGAGAAACACTACGGCCTCGCGCTGGCGCTGGGCGGCGGCGACGTGACCATGGAAGAGCTGGTCACTCTGTATAGCGTGTTGGCGAATCGCGGCATATTGAAGCCACTGCACTATCGCGTTAGCGAGAAACCGGGTGTCTTCCCTCTCCCCCCGGGACAAGGGAACACTTGGAGCGGAGCAGAGGGATCGAGGGTGAGGGAAAGTGCCGGTGCCGAACACAGTAACATCATTCAAGAATCGTTCGGGAATGAAGGCATTCGCCTCATTTCCGAGGAGTCCAGCTTCATGACCCTCGACATCCTGCGCGGCAATCCGCGTCCGGAAGGCACGATCGCCGGCACGCGCGCGACGATACCCGTGGCGTGGAAAACCGGCACCTCGTGGGGCTTTCGTGACGCGTGGTCGGCAGGCGTGTTCGGGCCGTATGTGCTCGCGGTGTGGATCGGCCGCTTTGACGGCGAAGGCAATCCCGCGTATGTCGGCGTGCAGGCGGCGGCACCGCTGTTTTTCCAGATCGTCGATGCGATTACGGCAGAGGATCGCGGACTCGTCGAGCCGGTGTTCCGCAATCCACCGAATCTCACGCGAGTCGAAGTATGCGCAGCATCGGGCGATCTGCCCAACGTGTATTGCCCGCTCAAAGCGACGACCTGGTTCGTGCCGGGCAAATCGCCCATACGGGTGAGTGATGTGCATCGCGCGGTGATGATCGACACGCGCACCGGAAGAGTGGCGTGCCCGCCGTACGAGCAGGCCCGCGTGCAGCAGGTGGTGTACGAGTACTGGCCGTCGGACCTGATGCGTCTGTTCACGCAGGCCGGCGTGCCGCGCCGCGCGCCGCCCTCGGGCGATTGCGGCAGCGCCAGCATCGGCGGCACGCCGCCCGCTATCAGCGCGCCGGTGCGCGGCGCCGCCTACGTCATGCGCGCTTCGCAACCCGAGCGCAATTTGGTGCCGCTCGCTGCCACTGCCGAAGGCGGCGTTAATACACTCTACTGGTTTGCCAATGACAGCTTTGTCACGGTCGGCCGGCCAGGCATCGCGCTACCGTGGAAGCCTGCTCAACCGGGACGCTACCTGCTGCGCGTGGTGGATGAGCACGGACGCGCGGATTCGCGCGAAGTAGTGGTGACGGCGGCACCGTGAAGAATTCAGTAAAATCAGTATGTTGTTGGTGTGGTATGAAAGGATTCGACAGGTACGAAAGGCAGGTTCTGTCTGCATATGAGAGCGGAAAACTCAAGCCAGCGGTGACAGACTGTTATGGCGAGTGTTCTGCACAAATTTGCAACTGGCCGGCTTGTGGAGAAAAGGTCGAGTTTAACTTCGCGTTCAAGACGAACGGCGCGCAAGCGCACCGCCGCTTGACGCTACATTTTACATGAGGAGACTCTGTGCCAAAATGCAAAGAATGTGACCGTCACTGTGGCTTACTTGAATTAAAGAGTGGCGTTTGCCGCACCTGTATAGATAAAGCCACTCCTGAATGCGCAGGCTGTCATGCTCGCTTCGAGATTGGTGATCTAGAAAACGGCTTTTGCGAGAAGTGCTCTCGGAGAAATTCCGAAGCCCGCGATCAAGCTCGGGAAAATGAGCGCATTGCAAACGAGATAGATTCTGTCGTCTTAACAACAGAATCTGCACCGAATATTGAAATTCAAAAGCGTATTGAAATCATCACCGCTGAGTGTGCTTTGGGGATAAATATCGTCAGTGATTTTTTTGCATCGGTTCGCGATATTGTTGGAGGCCGCAGTGGTGTAACGCAAAACATTCTTAGAGATTCCAGAAAGGTAGTTTTGTCTGAACTGAAGCGTGAAGCTCATAGCTTGGGAGCTAACGCGGTAGTTGGCGTCAGTCTTGCCTACAGCGAATTCTCGGGTGGGGGAAAATCTATGCTATTTGTCATCGCATCTGGAACGGCCGTGAGAGCAAATGTATAACCCTTAAGGATTGAGACGACCCGCAGGGTCGTTCTCAATCCGTTAGGCCTTTCACCCTGTCACCATGAAACCACCAAAACCCGTCGAAGCCGCCTCCCCCAGTACCGTCGCTTGGTGGAGCAATCCTGGAGTCATTTACTTCATAGCGACCGGTGATCCACCGGTCGCAATAAAGATCGGAATGGCAGCGGTAACCGGCAACCAAGATCTTCGCGCCACCGTCACGAGGCGGCTATCGCAGATTCAGTCGTCGAATCACGAACTCATTCACCTATTGGGTGTGATGTGCTTCACTGAAGGCACGCATCCAACGCGGGATGCAGATGCGAAGGAGCGGGAGTTGCATATTGAGTTTGAGCATCTTCGGCGCTTTGAGGCATACACGCGTGGTGCGGAGTGGTTTAATCCGTCGCCCGAGCTTCTAGCGCGTATCGAGCAAATCGCAACGAAGCCAGATGCTTTGCGGCTTCCACGGTTTTTTTCTGCGGTACTCAGCGTCGATGTGCAACAGGCCTAACAAGTCGAACGTATTTGTCCGCGCTATAAATAACGCTATGATTTTAATGAGAAATTGATAAAGCGGCAGGAAAGCAAGTAGATTTGTATTCACCTTTTTGGATTTATATTTCGTTAGGCTTCAACACAACCACTGCCACGAAAGGTCCTAGTGAGTCCTGGATTCAGCGAGCGTACGTTTGAAGTTTGCTACAACGCCGAGTACTGCCAAATCAATGCGGCTCTACTTGCCACGCATCCGCACATCCCGTCGCAGAGAGCAGAGAAGGACCTTGGCTACGATGTTGAGTTCAAGATAAAGCACGGCCACTACACAAGATCATTGTTCCTCCAACACAAGGTATCGTCGTTCGCGGAAGTCCGTGCCGGACGGAATGCACACTTTTATGCCGTTCACGGGCAGCCCTACTTTCGCTTCTCTGTCGACAATCATCAACACAACGTTCTGTGCGAACTAAGTAGAACCAAGGGGAACGCGTTCTATTGCGCACCAAGATTCCATCTCAGCCACGAGCTCGAAGCACACTTCAGGGGCGCTGCGGTCGCGTCCAATGCCATTCTCCTCGACCCCCTAGACGTAGGAGACATTGCTGACACTGATCGCCACAACGTTACGTACAACGCCCTCGGTCAAACTCCAACCCTTCATTCCGAAGTGCGTCGTTTTGAACGGGCTTATGGCGGGGGCAAAGAGAACGCCCCAGAGCTGAGGAGACAGGCCATTACCGAGGAGTACGTGGAAGCATTGAGCCAAGAACTGGTGCGTCGCACGAAAGGCTCACGATTCAAGCAATCGGTTACTGCAGAGCTAGAGCGGGCGAAGCCAATTGAACGAGCGCAAATTCTTCTGGGACGGGTGTACCAGGTCACGTGGCTCCTCCTTTCATGAAGCCTAAGCCGTCGCTGCAAGGGCCGCGAGATGGAGCTGCGCGCCGCTGAGCTTTTTCGTTAGGCACTTCGTGAAATATCGGCTAAACTATTTCCATGACTAAAGCCGCTCAACAACTACTCTCGACGTTCAACACGCTTCCTAAGAAGGTTCAAAAGGAGGTTTTGGTTAGCCTGTTGCGTTTGCCTATCGAAGTGCCGTATACCGCGCCTACCGATGAGCAGATGCGTCGCGCCGCTGATGCCGTGTTTTTGGAGCTTGATCATAGAGAAGCACAATCTTGAGAGCGCCGCCGCGCGGAGAGGTCTGGCTGGTTGACCTTGGCCTGGCGGCAAAGGTTCGTCCTGCCTGATTCTAAGTATCCCGCCTAAAGACTCTGATCGCTCCATTATTACGCTGGTTCTGCATACCACTAGTGTGCGCGGCTCGCGTTTTGAGGTCATGGTGCAAGTTCGCTTTCTCAAACCCGGCGCGTTTGATACTCAAGGTCTTGTTACGGTTCCAGTCGCTTGGCTTGTCCGCAGAATTGGCACTTTGACATTCACTCAAATCACATTGATTGAGTCTGCCGTTTGTGACTGGCTCGGTATCAAGTCCAGCGCCTAACTCTAGCTCGAACCGGGTGAGCGAACAGCCGCGCGCCGCTCACCAGATACGTTAGCTGGCGAAAAAGATTGTCCACTACACCAACAGCTTCTTTTGGCGCTCTCGGAGGGGTAGCCTTAATACTCTGGGACGGCTTCGAGAGCGACGCTGTCGCGCGCCTCACCCGGGCGCGTAGACGTCACAATCACAGGTCTTTCCACCTCGAAACGCATAACCCTCGCATGATGTGCATAAGTACCGAAATTCGAGAGGAGATACTGAAGCGGCTACACCGGGCCGAAGCAGAACATGAGGTGCGAGTGTTGTACGCCTGCGAATCGGGAAGCCGTGCCTGGAACTTTGCGTCACCAGACTCCGACTATGACGTCCGATTCATTTACGTTCGGCCTCAGGATTGGTATCTCTCCTTTGATATTGAGCGCCGAAGAGACGTAATCGAATATTCCATCGTCGACGACATTGATTGCAACGGGTGGGATATCAGGAAAGCCCTGTACTTGTTCACCAGAACAAATGGAGCTCTTCTCGAATGGCTTCGCAGCCCGATCAAGTACATTGAAGTCGGTTCGTTTGCTCAGCGCCTGCGAGAACTGGCGCCGCGTGCCTTCGACGCCAAAGCACTGTGTTACCACTACAGCCACATGGCGCGGGGAAACGCCCGAGAATATCTGTTTGCTGATCGAGTCAGGCTCAAGAAGTACTTCTATGTTCTGCGGCCGCTGTTTGCCATTCGCCACATTGAGCAGGGCCGTGGCATACCGCCTGTTCCATTTGAGGAACTTGTCGAAGCTGTTGCCCCAGAGCATATTCGAGCGCCGGTTGCTGAGCTTCTGACGCTCAAGCGCAACACGGGGGAGCTGGGGCTGGGGGCGGCCGTTCCAGCGATCGACGATTTCATCAAAAGCGAGCTCGAACGCCATGGTTTACAGTTTTCAGGTCAGGGAAGACCAGAATTGATTGACGTGACTGAGATTCGGCGCGAGTTGAACGAGATCTTCCGAGCCGCCGTGTGCCAAGGGAATCAAAGTGATGTCTAGCTTTCGTATCGGGCAGACAATCCCCGGCGGACTTCGCCCATCTCCGCTGGCAGTTCACGAGTTTGTGCGTTTGATTAACGAAGGTATTGCCGAATGAAAAAACTCCCTGTCGAGTACCCATTTGAAATCCGCCCTCTCTCCAAGGACGGCGGCGGCGGTTCTAGCATTGTGTTTCCTGATCTTCCGGGCTGCCGTTCAGACGGAGGCACTCCCGAAGAAGCCATCGAAAATGGACGCGATGCGCTGAAATCATGGCTCGCGGTCGCGAAGGAGTTTGATGATCAAGTACCCAAACCCTTTCACACAGTAAGCGGGCGTTTCGTTCAACGTGTGCCGCGCTCACTGCACGCACAACTTGTCGCCCAAGCCGAAGCCGAGGGGGTATCACTTAACACGCTTGTTGTTTCTTTAGTGTCTCAAGGCCTCGGAAACCGTCAATCGGGAGGTCGTCGCCTAACGAATTCGAACGGGACGCGCCAACGGCGGCGCGCCTCTCAATTTAAACAATATGCAGCGCTCGTTTGCTGGGGTTCGCAGGCTCACCTCAACCCCGGATCAAGTCCGGGGTAGGCTCTGCAACTGCTTTGCCAAGCTGACAAAACACCGAGGGATCGCGCAGTTGCGGTACACTTGTCGGCGCGCGCGGTACTTCCAACTGATCGCGCCTTCGTGTATCTCTAATCGCTCATGAAAACCAGACCCATGCCAAAAAAACCACGCGCGCCGCGCAAGAAATCCGCGAGCAAAGAACCGCGCTTGTCCCGCCTGCACGCTCCGGACGGTATGGCGGCAGATGCGTGGCAGCGTACCTTGCGCCGGCAATTCGGACGCGATCAGGATTTCAAGTTTGAGAATATTGGAACCGAGCCGGTATTCTCCGAGTATCGCGTGATCAATCCGGCGAGCGGCGGGCGCTACCGTGTGGCGATTCGCGGAACGCTGCCGGGAGAGAATTTTTGTTCGTGTGCGGATTTTTCTACCAATGATCTCGGCACCTGCAAGCACGTCGAGTTCATGCTGGCGAAGCTGCAACGCAAGCGCGGCGGGCGCGCCGCGTTCGCGAGCGGTTTTCATCCGCCGTACAGCGAAATTTATCTGCGCTATGGAGCGCGCCGCGCGCTGCACTTTCGGCCTGGCGCCGAGTGTCCTGCGGAACTGCTCGTGGCAGCGCGGCAGGTGTTCGACGCACACGCCGGCTGGGTGTTGCCGCCGGAGCGGATGGCGGGACTGGATGGATTTCTAGCCGAAGCGCGGCACAACCATGAATTGCGCGTCTACGAAGACGCGCTGAATTTCATGGCCGGGGTTCGTGATCAGCAAAAATTGCAGCGCTTGATCGAAAAGGCTTTTCCAAGTGGCGCGAGCAGCGCGGCATTTTCGCGTTTGTTGAAAGAGCCGCTCCATCCGTACCAGTGCGAGGGCGCGCTGTTCGCCGCGCGCAGCGGGCGTTGTTTGATTGGCGACGATATGGGTCTGGGCAAGACCGTGCAGGCGATCGCCGCCGCCGAGATGCTGACCGAACACGCGGGCATCGAACGCGTGCTGGTGGTATGTCCCACTTCGCTCAAGCATCAGTGGGAACTGGAACTGGCGCGGTTCACGGGGCGCAAGGCGCTGGTCATCTCCGGCAATCTGCTTAATCGCAAGCACCAGTACGCCGATGGCGTCAATAGTATCAATGGCGCGATGTGGAAAATTGCGTCCTACGACACCATTACCCGCGATTTGGAGGCGATTACGCGCTGGTCGCCGGATTTGGTGATTGCCGACGAAGCGCAACGCATCAAGAACTGGAACACCATCGCGGCGCGCACCCTGAAACGCATTGCGAGTCCTTATGCTTTTGTGTTGACCGGCACGCCGCTGGAAAACCGGCTGGAGGAACTGATTTCGATTGTGCAGTTCGTGGATCAGCACCGTCTCGGCCCCACCTGGCGTTTGCTGCACGAGCACCAGAAGCGCGACGAGGCGGGCCGCGTCATAGGCTACCAAAAGCTCGATGCCATCGCCCGTACACTCGCGCCGATCATGATTCGACGCCGCAAGTCCGAAGTGCTCAAGCAGTTGCCGCCGCGTATCGACAAAAACATCTTTGTGCCGATGACCGAGCCGCAGGCGCAAATTCACGAGGAGAATCGCGAAATTGTGGCGAAAATCGTCGCCAAGTGGCGGCGCTACAAATTCCTGTCGGACGCCGACCAGCGGCGGCTTACGTGTGCGCTGCAGAACATGCGCATGTCGTGCGACAGCACCTGGCTGCTCGACCGTGAGACCGATCACGGCGTCAAGGCCGATGAGTTGATGACCGTGCTGGACGATCTGTTCGAGGACGCCGGGAATACCGGAGACACGCAGGCGAAAGCCGTGGTGTTCAGCCAATGGATCGGCATGCACGAGGTTATCGCGCGGCGGCTGGATAATCGCAAGCGCGGCTATGTGATGTTCAACGGCGGGGTGCCTGCCGAGAAGCGCCGCGCGTTGATTGAACAGTTTCGCAATGAGCCGGCGTGCCGGGTGTTTCTATCCACCGATGCAGGCGGTGTCGGGTTGAATCTTCAACACGCCGCCACGGTGGTGAACATGGATCTGCCGTGGAACCCGGCAGTGCTGGAGCAACGCATTGCGCGCGTGCATCGCATGGGACAGCAGCGTAGCGTGCAAGTAGTGAATTTTATCGCGCAGGGCACGATCGAGGAAGGCATGCTGTCGATACTGGGATTCAAGCGCGCGCTGTTTGCCGGCGTGCTCGACGGCGGCGCCACGGAAGTCTCGCTGGGCGGCTCGCGCCTGTCGCGCTTCATGGAAGGCGTCGAGAAAGTTTCCGGCAACACAGGCGCTCCCGAGATGCAGGAGCCTTCAGCCGTTGCCGAATCCGAAAAGGCAGCAGCGGTGCAAGACGCACCAGCGGCAAAGCGCAGCGAAAGCGCGCCGGTCGAGCCTGCACACACGGCGGCAAGTAGCGCGTTGGGCGAACTGATCAGTGCGGGGCTAAACTTCCTTACGCAAATTGCCGCGCCGGGCGGCGGTAACGGCACGGCTGCGCCACGACTGCTGGAACTCGACGAGAAAACGGGGCGCAGTTATCTGCGCTTACCCGTGCCCGATCCGGCTGTGCTGACAAAGCTCGCCCAAGCGCTGGCGGGGTTGTTACCCGCGCAACCGGGTAAATAGACTTTGTGTTTTGTCGCGGCTGATCCTGGTTCGCCGTCGCGCTGGAGCGGTACGGTAATTTCACAAAAGGGATGCGTGCGCCATGCAGCAGTACAAACGGCTGATCGCTGTAGTCCTTTTCCTCGCGCTGCTACTGGCGGTGTTTGAGTTATCCGGTTTGCGCGATCATTTCAGTCTGGCATTCTTGCAGCAGCAAATTCAGCAAAACCGCATCACGGGCCTGCTGATTTTTGTCTTGTTATTTGCACTGGGCAATCTGATCCAGATCCCCGGCTGGATATTTCTGGCGGCGGCGGTGCTGACGCTGGGTCGTGTGTGGGGCGGTTTGGCCACCTATGTCGCCGCGAGCATTTCATGCATCGTGACATTTTTCGCCATCCGCTGGATTGGCGGCGACGCGCTGCGGCAGTTGAAAAACAAAGTTGCCATCCGCATTCTCGGCCAGCTTGATGCGCATCCGGTCAAAAGCGTTTTTCTTTTGCGCGTGTTGTTTCAAACCGTGCCTGCTTTGAACTACGCGCTGGCTATGTCCGGCATCAAGTTCCGGCAATACCTGACGGGCACGTTGCTGGGCCTGCCTTTGCCGATTATTTTGTATTGCCTGTTTTTTGGCTATCTGGCGCATGCACTGAAAATTCTTTAGGGCACGATGGCGGCACGCTTTCGCGGGGGCGGAGCGTAGTAGCGGCAATGCGGATTTAGAATGCCGATTCAACGACTACCCATTTCATTGAGCGAAGTCTGAATTTTTTCGGCGAGCCGTGCTCGCCAAGGTTCGGCATCTTCAAAGCCGGCACGTGCGCGGCACAGTGCTTCGGTCTGGCGGTAAATTTCCTCATCGCTGCGCGATAGGTCAAGCGGTTCGCCGCAAGGCTGCGGCGTATACCACGGGCTGTCTACATAAAGCTCCATCGGATTGCCTTCGATGTCGCGGATGTAGATCGACCACGCGTTGCCGTGATTAATCGGCGTGCCATCGTTGCGTCCCGCAGCGGCGAGCCTTGCCTGCGCGCGGCGCAAATCGCCGAGTGTGGCGCAGTGAAACGAAATCTGATTGATGGCCGACCCGTGTCCGCCGCCGTGAAACGGGCCTTGCTCGATTTTGCCCTCGGTGCGTCCCGAACAGAGTATGAATTGGTGATGCTCGCCCGGATCGAGCGTCAGGAACACGATATGCCGATCCCCCGGCGGCGGCACGTAACCGCGATCCGCCACCACCATGCCTATCACTTGCGTGTAAAAATTCTCCATCTTCGCGATGTCGAAACAGTTCACGCCAAAATGGCCGAATCTCATAGATTGTGTGGTCATGGGGTGCTCCTTGCACGGTGATTGCAACGGGATGGTGGTCAGGCGTTTGCGCATTGTAGGCGGGGTGGAGCGAGGCAAGCAACCTGACTGCTGCACGGAGCAACGTAGCGTATGCGCCATACGCATGATCAACGCTTCGTCACCGCATCGTGTGCTGTATCAAAGTCAAAGCCAGCCGTAAGGCCGTGCGCACGGTGCATGCTGTGCTACCCTGAATAATCTCCGCAAGAACGCAAGTTGTCATCCAACGTCTGGAAACGAATAAGCGTAGTCGCTCAAGGAATTCATTCAACTTGCGCGCACCAACTCTGGCAAGCTTAACTTTAGCTCGAACGGGGCCGGCAGCACCAACCACCTCGCAAGCGAGTTATTGAAGGGCAAGTACAAGCTCGACATCGCGCATGTGCCGTACAAGGGGTCGGCTTTACAAACGGTAGCGCTACTCAGCGGGCAGGTGGACATGGGCGTCATGGCGGTGACGACCGCGTTCCCGTTGGTGCAAAGCAACCGTTTGCGAGCGCTCGCCGTGCTCGCTGAACAGCGCGTGTCTGTGTTGCCAAATGTGCCGACCTCGAAGGAGGCCGGCGTAGATGATTATGTCGTCCCGTTTTGGGCCGGCCTGCTCGCACCCGCCGGCACGTCGCGCGAGATCATCAACCAGCTCAATTCCGAGATCCACAAGGCACTGGCTTCCGCCGACCTAAAAAAACGACTTGCGACCAACGGTATCGAACCTTGGGTTAGTACACCAGAGCGGTTCGCAGAATACATTAAGAGCGAAACAGTACGTTACGCCAAAGTGATCAAGGACGCAGGCATTAAGCCCGACTAATGCATACGGCGTGAAGGTGGGGCGCAGCAAAAGCGTACGCGCCATGCGCACAATCACTTCCGTTGGCGGTGCGCATGGTGCGCGCTACAACAACGATTAAAATATAAGTATTTGTTTTAAAACAATATTTACGTTTCTAACGGCAGCCGCACCGCCTGCCCCGTAGCCACCGAGCGCTCAATCGCAACCGTGGTTTCAAGATTAATGCGCGCCTGCTCCGGCGTGGTGTGACAAATGGGCGCGCCGGTCACCAGGTGATCGAGCCACGCGCGCGTCTCGTTGCCGAGCGAGCCCCAGAAATTGCCCAGCGCCCAGTCGCCGGCGGAGTTGCTGCCGATCAACGCAGCGACCTTGAGCAACTGTCGCTACATCACGCGCCCGGCCATCGCCAGCGAGCGGGTGACTGTCAACCGCGCAGGGCAGGCAGTGCTCAAGTTAAAGACACCCTATCGCGATGGCACGAGCCACATCGTGATTTCGCCGCTCGAATTCATGCAACGGCTAGCCGCCTTGGCGCCGCGCCCGCGTCTGCATCTGATACGCTTTCATGGAGCGCTCGCGCCTAACGCCAAACTGCGTGCCGCGATAGTGCCGATTCCTCCTGCGCACACGACAACCGAGCACACGGGCGATTGCGCGCATGCGCATGGCGCGCTGGCGCGTATGACTTGGGCTCGCCTTCTAAAACGCGTTTTCGATATCGAACGCTGCCCGCAGTACGGCAGCAAGCTGAAGATCATCGCTGCTATCGAAGAACCCACGGTGATCGAGCGCATTCTCACGCATCTGGGGTTGGCCGCACAGCCGCCGCCACACGCGCCGGCGCGTCGCGTCGATCTGTTGCAGGCGGCATGATACGTAAACCCAGAACGGTTCTGTACCGACGCTGACGGGGTAGCTTCGCCAGCGCTCGCGAAAATACGCTGAGTGAGAGGAAATAAGCCGCTGAATGGCTCTTCGTGGGTTGAGATTCTTGAGACAACGGCGGGGCTTGAGGAAAGTTTCGTGCGAAGTATTCGCTGATTGCGGCATAGAGTGCCGCTTGGTGAAAAAGAGGGTTTAAAATGACTATCCCCAGATTGCAACCGTTATCTCCGCCGATATACCCTTATTGCGCGTCGTAAGCCCGGCCGCCCGATACGCTTCATCGCCGTCGAGGTGCATCAGGCGGAATTGCTGCGCAAGAAGCAGGAAGCTGCGATTCGGCTGGAGGAAAAAATCTTGTGGCCATTTGACCGTAGCGGTCAACGTCGATTTGGCTGCGCACTGCCTGCGGGGCCTCCTTGCGGGCCTCACATTGATTTGCCGCTTGTCCTGCCGAAACCGCTCTCACATCGTCAATCAGCATAGATACCGGGGGCGGAGTTGGGCATAATGCACGCATGAAAGCCAAGGTTTATGTCGAGACCAGTGTCATCAGTTACCTGAGCGCACGCCCGAGCCGCGATCTGGTAGTGGCAGCGCATCAGGAAATCACTCGACAATGGTGGGACAACGAAAGGTCGAATGATCTCCTCACCTGGAACTGCCGCCACATCGCCAGTGCGCATGTACGCCCGCGCATAGATGCGCTCTGCCGCGCAAGAGGCATCGCGTCACCCCAACTTTGCACCCCTGAAGAACTGATGGAGACTTGATTTCATGGAAACCTGGAACGACCCTATAGTCGCCGAAGTACGCGCTGCGCGCGAAGCTTATGCCGAGGAAATGCACCATGACCTGACGGTCATTTGCGCGGACCTGCGCAGACGGCAAACGCTGCGCGTCGAGCGCGTTATTGCATTTGCGCCAAGGCCGCTACCGGATAAACAACAGCCGGGCTAGCCACGAGATATGTTGTGAGAAGATCAGGGCGCTTACAGGGTGGCGCGCGGCGCTGAATTCTGCAATGAAAGACCCGCCTCATTGTTTCAAGTGAAATTGCACAATATAACTTATTGTTTTTATTGGTTTTATATTTATTTTCGCTCTGACCCCATACTTACCATATTTACATATTTACGCCAGTTAAAACCGCCAACGCGCAGGATAAAGGCAATTTCAGCGACGTTACCGACTTCGAGCAGTTGATGCAGTTGGGTCGTAGCGGCAAGCTCGACGCCAACGACTCGCACATCATTCACATTTGCGACTGGCTATTCACCTATGCGTTTCAGCAGCGTGCGAGCGATATTCACCTTGAAAATTTGTAATTTTATCTTGTGCCGGTGGTGCCGGTGGTGCCTGTTATAAAAAGTTCATCGCCATTATTATTTGATACCGCTATCGCAAGCACTCCAAGCAAAAGAGCTGCTGCGGCAATAGTCCCCGCTGTTAGGCCAGCGCCAAGGGTGCCCAACGCCACGGTTGCTCCGGGCAGGGCCGAGGCGACCAGCGCTGCGAATTGTGGGTTAGCTGCTAACGCCGCTGCTTGTGCATTATCTACTGTGCCGGGCTGAAATGCGTGCGCGTGCATAGGGAGGTTGACAGTAGCCACACCCAAAGAAACAGAAACTAACACGGCACTTAAAGATAATCTGGACATATTCTTCACCTTTTCTTAATGATTCTTAAATGCTATTAGTTAATTGCTACCGGAATTAGAATTACCATGATTACACTGCCATTCCCCAACCAACCACATATTGTGTTCGATCATCATCTAGAGGATACAGTTGCTTACCCAAAGGCAGGCAGTAATCTAATTCTCTACTTCCGCATCTATATCCCAACAGTTTGACTTAGGCTTAACCTTGGATTCCCGTGCAGAAAATGCCACATTGAAGGGCATTGTCTAACGTACCCACTACTTTTTCTGCGCGTTAGTGACTTGATCCATGGTTTCTTGGGTAAGGCACAGAAATCCCCCCCCAGCGACAAGCTTACCCTCTTTACCCAGGGCGTCTGGATGATATCCCACAGGTATGTATTCGCTACCCATGGTAGCGCACTCCTTCATTGCGTCGGGTCTAAGTCTGGCTGGAATCGTGCCGAAGTTTTCGGCATTGCTCCACTTCCGGTCTTTGGGTTCGGCGCTCGTATCAGCCAGCATTTGCGGCGCCACTGGGCCCGGAGCGATAAAGGCAGGTACGTTTTGTGCGTTAACACCCCAGATTGTGCACACTGTAAATGCCGCTATGGCAGTTAACCTAACCAGTAAAAACTTGATGCTTGGATTCATTTTGGATTCCCGAAGGTAACATTAAACCAAGACCTGCACTTGCTTTTACAGAATTTAACCACCGTTACACAATAAACACAATACGCTACAGTGATTTTCTGAATAAATTCAGTGGTTAGGCCCACTCAAGTTGTTTTTTTGTCTCTAGAAATCGTAATACGCTGATTAAAAAGGTTTTTAAGAAATCACGCTACAAGGCCGACACGGAGCGTAGTTAACGGGTGCCTCCTCTGTGCGATCGAAAGTCCAAGCGCGGTTCTACGTTGCTGCTTTCATGCGACGCTTTATGTCTTTCCATTGCGGGAGGGAATCGGCGCTGCCGTCCGGTTGTCCGCGGCCTTGTCGTTCTTTGGCTTGCCACAGGCTGGTCCCATTGAAGCTGTACACTGGAACCAGATCCGGCCGCGCAGATGCAGGTTGTAAGACCTTTTCAAAGTTATCAAGAATGAGCGGTTCGGCGTCGGGATTTTCATAGTACGCGAGCACCATGTGCGCTTGTTTGTAGACCTTGGTTTCCTTGACATACGTAATTTGCAACTTTTCATCGGGCACCCCCAGCGCTCGCAAAGTAAAATACTTTGCTATGGCAAAGTCCTCGCCATCTCCGCCATTGGTCGACAAGAACTCCACTGGTAACGCCCAGTAGTCTTCTTTTCCCCACTGCTCTAGATCACTAACAAATGGCGTTTGATTCATGAAATCATTCACCACTTCAAGTTTTTTTCGGTCCGAGAGGCTAAGATTCTCCGGGCTCGTCATCATTGTCCGCCATGCGGTCAAGCGTTGTCGCGCAATTGGGCCGAAAATTTGGGAAAGTTCGGTAATCTTTTTTTCGCTAACAGTCATTAACACTTCCTGACTGAACGCGAAAGCAATGAAAAATGTTGGCCATAGCCAGGCAAGCCAAAAAAATGATGGGTATAGGAATTTCAAAAGTCCTTTTTGCATAGACCCCAATGTATCCCGGCCCCACCAAGCGGTCAATTGAGCGCGATTCGCAACGCGCGTCACCCAGCCCACAAATCCCGTAAAACCCCCATCATCAAGCATCACTAAATAACTGATTTACTGGATGTTCTTGTAGCCACACAAACACAGCCCGAACCACCCCCTCGGCCCCGGTAAAAATCGTCCGATTCTTTCTCAAGCCCACTCAAATAATTCCCCCCGCCGCTTTGCCGGTGTGATCGGCTTGGCAGTACAGGCGACGACAGCGACGACAGGTAGAGGAGAGAACAGGCTTGCGCCTGCCCTCCCTCATCAAACCGTGCATGCAGTTTTCCCGCACACGGCTTTCCGATGTTCTTCACGCCGAGGCATGCGCCGAGCGCCAGCCCGCTGCTGTGGGAACCTTGTATAGCCCATAGCGCCCGTAGAGCTTCACACTCGGGAAACGGCCTTCGCCGATTCCTCTGTCTTTCACCTTATGACGCTTCATCAAGTGCTTACGCAGGCGTTGCTCCGC
>JANMXV010000446.1:0-11922 GCA_031381325.1 Betaproteobacteria bacterium
CCAAGCCCAGCACCACCACACTGCGCGGCAGCGCGCGGCGGTTAGCAGCGGGAGGTCTGGAAGAATCGGCTTGCATGCGCTGGCAAACAATACAGAATGGCGAATACGTGGCTGCGGCGCGCTTGCGCTACTGCGACGCTTACTGGCGCCGCGTGCCTTGGGCGAGGCGCATCCACTTATCGGCATCGGCGCGGATGATCGTGGCGAACTGCTGCGGCGTGCTGCCGACGATATCGACACCGAGGTCGGTGAGATTCTGTTTCACGTCCGGCGCCTGCAGGGTCTTCACAAATCCCGCATTGAGTTTGGCGATGACTGCGCGCGGCGTGTTGGCGGGCGCGACCAGACCGTACCACACGGTGACATCGTATCCCGGCACACCCGCTTCGGCGACGGTGGGCAGATCAGGCAACAACGCCGAACGTTGCGCGCTCGAAACAGCTATCGCGCGCAGCCGTCCGCCGCGCACATGCGGCATGGTTTGTACGAAGCCCGCGAACGTCATATGCACCTGTCCCGCGATCAAATCGGTAATGGCCACCGCGCCCTTGTACGGCACCAGCAGAATGTTGATGCCCGCCATGCTGTTGAACAGTTCGGCCGTGCTTTGAATGGCGCTGCCCGGTCCGCCGGTGGCGCTGGCGAGTTGTCCGGGCTTGGCCCTGGCGAGCGCGATCAATTCTTTGACGTTGCGTGCGTCCACCGAGGGATGCAATACCAGCACGTAGGGCGATGACACCGCGAGCGTCACCGGCGCGAAATCACGTTGGATGTCATAGGGCAGGTTGGGTGTGGCGCTGGGCTGCATGGAAAAACTCGACGACACGAAGAACAGTGTGTGTCCGTCGGGCACCGCGCGCGCGGTGATTTCGGTGGCGACTATGCCACCCGCACCGGCGCGGTTGTCCACCACAAACTGCTGGCCCCAGGCTTCAGTGAGCTTTTTGCTGACGATGCGCGCGACGACATCGCTGGTGCCGCCGGGGGTGAAGCCGACCAGCATGCGCACCGGGCGCGTGGGGTAGGCAACATCCGCTGCATAAGTGTACAAACAGGCACACGCAAGCGCACTGCTTGCAATCAGGCAACGTACGAATGGTGTGCGGAAATTGGCAAGTTGCAGCATGTGGATGCGTCGATCGGGTCGCGGACAGTATAACTTAGCGCATTGCACCTTCGGCGCGCGAAATTAACGATTACGATTGAATGCCAGCGCTGGGCGGTCTACGATACGGGGCGCTACTCAAGAGGACCTGACTATGCGAGGCTGGATAACGAAATACGGTGCAATGCTGATTGCCGCGCTGACAGCGGCCACGCCCACGCTTGCTCAGGATTATCCATCGCGCTCGGTCCGCATAGTACTGCCATTCGCGCCGGGCGGCGGCACCGACATACTCGCGCGTGTGCTGGCACAACGCTTGCAGGAATCGCTCGGCCAGACAGTGGTCGTCGATAACCGCGCCGGCGCGGGCGGCAACATCGGCGCGGAGCTGGCGGCCAGGAGTCCCGCCGATGGGTACACGCTGCTCTTCACCACGGCGGCGCTCGCGGCCAACGTGACGCTGTATCCGAAGATGGCGTTTGACCCGCGCAAGGATTTGCTTGCGGTTTCGCAGATCGGTTCCGCACCGTCGCTGTTGACGGTGCATCCCTCGGTGCCGGTGAACAGCGTCAAGGATCTGGTGGCTTTATCAAAGGCCACCAAAGGCGGACTAAATTTCGGCTCGAATGGAACCGGTACGTCCAGCCACCTTGCCGGCGTGATGTTTCAGCAATTAAGGGCATGCAGCATCCTGATATGAAAGCATTCATGGCGCGCGAAGGCGCCGACCCGGTGGGCAGCACGCCCACGGAAGCAGCAGCGTTTTTCGCGCGTGAGATTGAAAAGCTTGCGAAGGTGATCAAGGCCGGCGCTATCAGAGCGGATTAGTTATTTTTAAAATATTCAATAAAAACAAATAGTTACCGTATGAGACCATTAACAATTGCGATGTTCGTCTGCGCACACCTGCTGCCGCTATCCAGCGCACACGCACAACCCGCTTCGACAGGCTCAGGACAGGCCTACCCAAGCAAAACCGTGCGCATCATCGTCGCGGCCGCACCCGGTGGGGGCACTGATTTCGTCGGACGGCTGCTTGCAGCCAAATTAACGGAATCCTTGGGCCAGCAAGTCATCGTTGAAAATCGTCCGGGTGCGGGCAGCATGCTGGGCTTTGAAGCCGGCATCAAGTCGGCACCCGACGGTTACACCTTTAATTTAATCACCGCGAGTTACTCGATCAATCCCAGCCTTTACGCAATCAAGTTTGATGCGATGAATGATTTCACGCCGGTGATCAAGGTGGCGAACGGGCCGTTGATCGCGGTGGTGCATCCGTCGCTGCCGGCGAAAACGCTGCGCGATTTGATTGCGCTGGCCAAGGCGCGGCCGGATCAGATCGCCTACGGCTCAAGCGGGCAGGGCGCCATTGTGCATCTGGCCAATGCGCTGTTTCTGCACATGGCCGGCATCAGGATGGTTCATGTGCCCTACAAGGGTGGCGGCCCGGCGTTGAATGATCTGATCGCGGGTCAGGTGTCGCTGGTGTTTTCGACGCCGCAGGCCGCGTTGCCGCACGTTAAAACGGGACGCATACGTGCGCTGGCGGTAACCACCGCCGCGCGCCTGCCGGCCGAACCCAGCATTCCCACCATCGCCGAAGCCGGCGTGCCCGGCTATGAAGTCAACAACTGGCACGGGCTGATTGGTCCCAAGGGCGTGCCGCGCGCGATAGTCGAACGCCTGAACGACGAGGTGACAAAAATCATCCGCAGCAAGGAGATGGAAGAGCGCTTGCGCGGCGACGGCGTTGCGCCCGCTGGCGGCACGCCTGAAGCGCTGCAGGAACAGATACGCAAGGAAATCACCATGTGGCGTAACGTTGTTCAAGCGGCGCAGATCAAGATACAGTAGGTTCAGGGTTCAGATTTTTAATTGAGTAACAGGAGACAGTCATGAGTTTTGTCGAAGTGGAACGCAATGATGGCATCATGGTGGTGCGCTTAAATCGCCCGGATCGCATGAACTCCCTCGGCACGGAGATGCGCAATCTGTTGGCGGACGCATGGTGCGAGTTTCGCGACAGCAAGGATTTGGAGGTGGCGATATTCACCGGCACCGGTCGCGCATTCTGCGCGGGCGAAGATATGAAAGAGTCCGTCGAAAAAGGCCGTGTGGGTTCCGCGCCCGAAGCCGCGAAGCGCGAAAACCCCTACAACGACGGTACGCTCGACAAACCCATTATCGTGGCCATCAACGGCTTTGCCATGGGCGGCGGCTTCATGCTCACGGAGCGCGCGGATTTGCGCGTGGCGGTGCGCGGCGCGACGTTTGAATCGTCCGAAGCCAAACGTTGGCTCCTCGGCGGCCACAGCCACGGCATCGTCAACAATCTGCCGCATGTGATTGCGACTGAAATCGCCTTTGCGTTTCGATTTACCGCCGAACGCATGTATGAACTGGGCTATTTGAACCGCCTGGTCGACGCCGATCAACTGATGCCCGCCGCACGCGAAATGGCCGACCATCTGTTGAGCCTGCCGCCGGCGTCACGGGTCAACACGCTGCACATGACGCGCGCCATGCGCGGGCGCGTGTCCGAAGAATTCGAAGCCTATGCAAAGCTGCTGCATAACCATGGCGCGCTGTCCGATCGCGTGGAATCGCGCAAGGCGTTTGCGGAAAAACGCAAACCCAATTGGAAGGGCTGGGATAACCCCGGTGACCGCGAGCGCACGCCGAAGTTTCGCGCAGCGCAGAAGTAGCAACAGCAGCAGTGCCAAATTTCTTGATGGGAATACCGGAGAATAAGCATGTACCAAACCATTAAATGGGAAGTTCGCGAACACACCGGCATCCTGACACTCAACCGGCCCGACCGGCTCAATGCCCTCGATACCGTCATGCGCAACGAAATTGCCGATGTGGTGCGCAAAGCCGAATATGATCCGGAAGTGTGGACGCTGATCCTCACCGGCACGGGACGCGGCTTTTGTTCAGGCGCGGATCTGAAAGCGCGCGCCGAAGCCGAGGGCGCGGTGGGTGCGGCCAACGCCAACAGCGTCACCGTGCAGCCCATGTTTGACGTGCAGTATTACTATCCGATTGCGTTCGGCGAGTTATCCAAGCCGGTGATCGCGGCGGTCAATGGTGTGACGCGCGGCGCGGGGAACAATATGGCGTTCGCGGCGGATTTTCGTATTGCCAGCGAACAGGCAAACTTCGGCTGCAATTTCGTCGAGCGCGGGCTGATGGGCGAGGCGTCCGCGTACTACCTGCCGCGGCTGGTAGGCATGGCTATTGCAACCGAGATTTGTATGTTGGGTGAGCCGTTTGATGCCGCCCAAGCCAAGGCTTGGGGCCTCGTCAACAAGGTGGTGCCGCACGACAAACTCATGGACGAGGCGATGGCGCTGGCGCGCAAAATCAACAGCAAGGCGCCTCTCGCGGTGCGCTTGACCAAACTCGCGCTGCACCGCGCGCACGCTCAGACTGCCGAGCAGTTTGTTGACATGCAAAACACCATGAACACCAAGCTCAAGGTTACAGCCGACGCGAAAGAAGCATTGGCGGCTTTCATCGAAAAGCGCAAGGCGCGGTTTACTGGAGCGTAAGACGAGGCCGGTACGCATCAGCGAAAGCCGTTCAGCAGCGTGGAAGTAAGGCCGGCCCACTACGGCAGTGCGTAGGATCAATGAATACCTTATACAAACATCGAGGCTTCGCGAAAATTCATTTGATTGACTGTTCGCCAGTCGGGGATTAGATTCCCTTCTTGTAAGGGAGGGAGATTAAATTTTGCTGTATCCCTATTCGCCGCTTAGTAAACCAATGGAGGATGTCATGAAAAGCAACAAATGGATGGTATTGGCAGCAACCCTGGCAATCGTTCCGTGCGCAGCAAACGCGCAAACGGCTGTATTGACCGAGCGCACCTTGTCATTCGCTGCGGCGCATGAGGCAGCCAAGGCGGGACTTGAGTTCTGCCAGAAGGGCAACTACAAGGTCACGGTAACGGTGTTGGGCCGCAGCGGGCGCACGCTGGTCGTGCTGCACGACGACGGCGCCAACCCTCACACCATCGAGAACAGCTTGCGCAAGGCCTACACCTCGCTTACGTTTCGCATTCCCTCGGGCGAATTCGGCAAGCGGCAAGCCGCCCTGCCTCCCCCGCATGGCGCGATGGTGCTGCAGAATGTAACCTCGGCCGAGGGCGCGTTGCCGATCATGGCCGGTAAGGACCTCGTCGGATCGATGGGCATCTCAGGCGCGCCGGGCGGCCATCTGGACGCCGCTTGCGTGCAAGCCGGCATCGACAAGATCAAAGCCGGGCTCGGCGGCTGACCAGCCGCGTAAACTTTCTACCGAGGTGCATCATGCTCTATGAACTGCGTCGTTACGATGTGGCCTCCGGGAAACTACCGGCATTGTTAGACCGCTTTGGGAGTTTCACTGTCCACAAGTGGAAGGACTACGGCTTTCGCCTGATTGGCTTCTGGACGCCCATGTTGGGCGAGAAGAGCAACCAGGTGGTGTACATATGGGGCTGGGAGAGCTATGAGGAGCGCACCAAAAAGAACGCGGTGTGGCGGGCCGACCCCGAGCGCATCAAGAAGTGGGCGGAGACCGAGAAGGACGGTCCGCTGGTGAACCGCGTGTACAACCAGCTCATGGAACCGACCGCTTACTCGCAGCTCGACAAAGGAGAGGCATACGGACCAGACGCTTCGACCCGCAATCCTTACCTCTTCGAATTGCGCGAGTATCAGGCAATGCCGCAGAAGATCACCAACGTCACCGACCGCTTCGGCGGCTTCACCTGCCAGGCGTTCAAGAAACACGGATTCAGACAGGTGGGGTACTGGCTGAACCGCCTGGGCGGGAACGATCACCAACTCATTTACATGCTGGCCTGGGAAAGCCTGGACGAGCGCGTGGCCAAGTTCGACACCTTCGCCAAGGACACCGATCGCGCCCGCGTATTCGGGGAGAGCGAGAAGAATGGTCCCATCGTGCAGCAGGTGACCACCACGATCCTGCGCCCCACCGCCTTTTCCCCGATGAAGTAGTCGCGAAGCGAAAGCCTAGCCGCTCATCTACAGCTTCTCCGCATGGAGCGCCCAACTTCAGTGTCGTGGCGTTCGATCCTGTAATGAAGGGAAAGCCTACAAGAAAAAATGACCCGTAAGTGCGGCAAATGCGGTGATTAAATCCATTATTAGACGCAAATTATGCGGTTAATAGATTGCTTTTGCGGAGATTATGCATGATAATATCCGCATGAATAGCGGTGAATATAAATACGTTTGGCAACTGGCCGATTGGCCTGTGTGGCGTCACGACCTTGCGGCGCTGGCAGCCCCACTGGCGACAGTGCGCCGCGCGCAGGGTTTTCTTTTGGGGCGCATGACGGATTTGGGAAGGCTCCTGCGCAGCGAGGCCAGCCTGCATGCGCTCACTGAAGACGTGCTCAAAACCAGCGAAATAGAAGGCCAACAGTTGAACCCCGCCGCCGTGCGCTCGTCCATCGCGCGACGCCTCGGTGTGGATATCGGAGCGCTGGCGCCTTCGGATCGCAACGTCGAAGGCGTGGTGGAGATGGTGCTCGACGCCACCAGTCACAATGACCAACCGCTTACTCAAGAGCGGCTGTGCGGCTGGCACGCAGCGCTTTTTCCGACGGGTTACAGCGGCATCGCGCGCATCCGCGTAGGTGCGTGGCGCGACGATGCAAACGGCCCGATGCAAGTCGTGTCAGGCGCGATCGGTAGGCAAACAGTGCATTACGAAGCGCCTCCCGCAGCCGCACTTCCCTCCGCAATGACGGATTTTCTGCTCTGGTTCAATGCGCATCAACCCATTGATGGCGTATTGGAAGCAGGACTCGCGCATTTGTGGTTCGTAACCGTACATCCGTTCGACGACGGCAATGGCCGCATCGCGCGCGCGGTCGGCGACATGTTGCTCGCGCGCGCCGAGGGTTCAACGCAGCGTTTTTACAGCTTATCGGCGCAAATTCAGCGTGAGCGCAATGACTACTACGAGATACTCGAACGCACGCAAAAAGGCACGATGGATGTCACACGCTGGCTCGACTGGTTTCTAGGCTGCCTCAAGCGTGCCATCGAAGACGCGCACACGAATCTTGCCGCAGTGCTAGGCAAAGCGCGCTTCTGGCAGCGCTGGGCCGGCGTGCCGATGAACGAGCGGCAAGTGAAGCTGATCAAGCGCCTGCTCGACGGCTTCGACGGCAAACTCACCAGCAGCAAGTGGGCGGCCATCGGCAAGTGTTCGACCGATACCGCACTGCGCGATATCACCGATTTGCTTGATCGCGGCGTGTTGCGGAAATCCAAGGCGGGAGGGCGTAGTACCAGTTATGAGCTTGCGCCGTTGCCGTGATCTGGAGTGCGGCAGCTTGCCGCCGCACTCCAGATAAAATCAGCCCGGCGGCTCCAGGCCATTCGCTTTCATCACCTTCGCGGCTTCAGGTGAGGCGAGAAACTTGAGCAAGCCCTTTACGGCCTCGGGTTGTGCGGCGCCGGCGCCAACGGCAGCCACAAAGATAGAGTAGCGCTGAATTTCAGCGGGTAGCGAACCTGCCAGTTCCACGCCCGCCACGGAGAGGATTTCGCTGATCTGCGTAATGCCGATTTCGGCCTCGCCTTCGGAGACGGCTTCGCCTGCACGGGTGTACTTGGTCTTTGTTTGCAGCGCTTCAGCGATGCCTAGACGCTGGAATACCTCCTTCATATAGACACCGGTCAGACCCTGCTCCATATACGCAATGGGTTTCGCGTTGATAAGCGCGCGCTTGAATGCGTCTGTCGTATCAATGTTGGGGCTCGGTGCGCCCTTGCGAATCGCCACGCCCATGCCCGACCTCGCGATAACGGCGCGCGTGGTGGCAACCAGCCTGCCCTGCTTGATCAAGTCGTCAATCGCGGCACCACTCAGGATCGTCAGATCGAAAATTTCACTCTTCTCGATGCGCACCTTTAACGGATTGGTTGATCCATAATTAGTCACGAGCTTGTGCCCCGACGCCTTTTCAAACTGCGGCGCGAGTTCTTCCATTGGCGCCTTGAACGCGTTGGAGATCACAAGCGTGACTTCTGCAGCCTGCGCAGAAACCGGAACCAAGATCATGGTCAACACTATCGCGGCGGCCTTCACTGCATACCTATTCATGGCTATTATTCCTCGAATGATAAGAACATCAGTACGCTCAGGTAAAAGGGGCGGTCAATTACTTGGTTTGATGTTGGCAATCTTGACTACTTTTTGCCACTTCACGACGTCGCGCTTGAGAAATTCGTGGAAACGCTCCGGCGAGCCGCCCACCGGCTCCATGCCATCGCCAGCCATGCGCTCTTACATGTCGGCCAGTTGCACTATGCGACCGATCTCCCTGTTCCAGCGCGCGACGATGTCCTTGGGCAGCGCCTTCGGGCCAAAGATAGCCGTCCAATTCACAGCCTCATCACCCGATACGGTTTCAGCCACGGTCGGGACATCAGGCAGGGCTTTGGAAAGCTTGGCGGTAGTCACTGCAATGCCGCGCAGGCGGTTCGATTTAACCTGCGGAATGATCACAGACGGGCCAGCGAAGGTGAGCTGTATCTGCCCGCCGAGCAGGTCGTTCAGTGCAGGGCCGATGCCCTTGTACGGCACATCACACGCGGATTAGAATGTTTACATCATGGCCAGCTTACTGCGCCGCTGCTGCGACGGTAATCAGCCCATCGGCAACCGCGACAAGTTCTGCCCACGCTGCGGTACACGGCAACCGCGCGATCCAAAATACTTAATTAAAACAAATACTTATAAACTACTTACTTGCTCATTAACTCCGCACTCTTCTTCACCGCTTTAACGATGTTGATGTAGCCGGTGCAGCGGCACAGATTGCCATGAAGACCGTGATAGATCTCCTCATCAGTCGGCTTCGGGTTGTCTTTCAGCAGTCCCGCCACCGCCATGATCATGCCCGGCGTGCAAAAGCCGCACTGCAGCGCATGGCATTCGGTGAACGCCTGCTGCACGGGGTGCAGTTTGCCGTTTTTCGCCAGGCCTTCGATGGTGGTGATGTCGGTGCCGCTCGCTTGCACGGCGAGCACGGTGCAGGATTTCACTGCCACGCCGTTCATGTGTACGGTGCAGGCGCCGCACTGGCTGGTGTCGCAGCCGACATGGGTGCCGGTGAGCTGCGCGCTGTCGCGTATTAAATTGACGAGCAGCGTGCGGTCTTCAACATCGTATGCATGTTGCGTTCCATTAATTTTGAGTTCGACTTTGGCCATGATTATTTCCCTGATTTCGAGGTCGCGGCCGTAACCGCTAGTTTCGCAACGGCGCGTTTGGTCATTACTTTGGCGAGGTTCGCACGGTATTCGCGCGTGCCGTGCATGTCTTCGTTGAGGTCGGTGGCATCGACGTTGAGGTTTTCAAGCACAGCGGCACTCATTTTTTTGCCGAGTGCGGCCTCTGCGTCTTTCCAGCGGAACACGCCCGGCCCTGCGCCGGTGATGGCAACGCGCACGCCTTTGGCATTCTGCGAAATGAACGATCCCGCCATCGCGTAACCCGAGGCCGGATGCGCAAACTTCTCATACGCCGCTTTCGCCGGCACCGGGAACACGATTCTGATGATCATCTCGCCGTCATTGAGCGCGGTGGCAAACAGGCCCTGAAAGAAATCATCCGCCGCAATTTCGCGCTTGTTGGTAACGATGGTGGCGTTAAGACTCAGTACCGCTGCCGGATAATCGGCTGCCGGATCATTATTCGCCAGCGAGCCGCCGATGGTGCCGCGGTTGCGCACTTGCGGGTCACCGATCTGGTGCGCCAGATAAGCGAGTGCGGGGATGGCTTTTTTCACCACTGCCGAACGCGCAACCTCAGCGTGCTGGGTGCCTGCGCCGATGCTGAGCTTGCCGTCTTTGGCCTCGATGCCGCTCAATTCCGCGACTCCTGAAATATCGATCAGGTGCGAGGGCTGCGCGAGACGCGCCTTCATGGTGGGAATCAAGGTCATGCCGCCGGCGAGCAGCTTGGCATCGGCATTCGCCGCCAGCAGCTCGCCGGCTTGCTTGAGTGTTGTTGCTTTGACGTAACTGAAGGTATGCATGATCCGTCCTTAGTTTGTGACTTTGGCTTGTTGTATCGTTGCCCACACTTTCGACGGTGTGAGCGGCATATCGAGGTGCTTCACACCCAGCGCATTGACCACCGCGTTGACCAGCGCCGGAAGCGATGCGGTGCAACCCGATTCGCCCATGCCCTTGATGCCCAGGGGACCCAGTTTCGACAGCGTGACGTGTTCTTCCATTTGCATGGATTTGAGTTGTCCTGCGCGCGGCATGATGTAATCGCTGAAGCTACCGGTAAGCATTTGTCCGGAATCCTTGTCGTAGACGATGTGCTCGCCGAACACCTGGCCCATACCTTGCACCACCGCACCGTGCATCTGGCCTTCGACGATGGTGTGGCTCACCACATGACCACAATCGTCCACAGACAAATACGAGGCGATGTCGGTGACGCCGGTTTCCGGATCGATTTCCACTTCGGCGATGTGGCAGCCGTTGGGGAAGGTCGAGGTAAACGTGCCTTCGCCTTTGGCGGCCAGCGTTTTCGCCGCCGCCAGTTGCGCCAGCGTGATTTTTTTCTTGCTGCCGCGGGCAGTGAACTCGCCCTTGCTGTAGCTTACCTGCGACGGTTCCACGCCAAGGTCTTCCGCCGCCAGCGATTTGCCGGCGTCGATCAGCTTGTGGGCGGCGATGTGGCACACCGTGCCCGCGCCCACCATGGTGCGCGAGCCGCCGGAATGGTTGCCCACCATTTTCGGCGCGCGGTCCGGATCACCCTGGCGCACCTTGATGCGCTCTGCGGGTATGCCCAGCGCGTTGGCGGTCACCATGGCAAACGAGGTTTCGTGACCCTGGCCTTGCGAGTGCGACACGGTGTGCAGGGTCACTTCGCCCTGGGCATCGACGCTGATATCGATTTCATCTCGGGGGTACTGGCCGGCGCCTGTGGGTTCGATCACGGTGGACATGCCGATACCGCGCAGCATGCCTTTTTTGGCGCTGGCCGCGCGGCGCGCATCGAAGCCCGCCCAGTCAGCAAGATTAAGCGCCTTGACCGACAGCCCCGGCAAATCGGCCATCTCGATGGTGGAACCCGTCGCGGATGTGTACGGGTATTCGTTGGCCGGTACGTAGTTTCTACGTCGCAAGTCCGCCGGGTCCATTTTGAGTTCCAGCGCCGCCGCATCCACCACGCGCTCAATCGCGTAGGCGATGTCGGGGCGGCCCGCGCCTCGATACGCCGCCACCCACCCGGTGTTGGTCAGTGCCACTCTGAAATGCCCATACAGCGCGGGGATTTTGTAAACACCGTTCATGCACGACGTAGCGTTGCGGATGTGACCGCCGGGGCCGACGGGTGAAAGATAGGCCCCCATGTCGTTTAGCCAGTCGATGCGCAAGCCGGTGAACTGCGCGTTTTTATCCAGCGCCAGCGTGGCGGTAATGATGTTGGCGCGGCCGTGGGTATCGGTGAGGAAACTCTCGGTGCGCGTGGACACCCATTTGATCGGGCGGTTCAGCGCCTTGGCGGCGATCATCATCGACACATATTCCGGATACACCGTGCTGCGCTGGCCAAAGCCGCCGCCGACATCCTGGATTTCAACGCGGAATTTATCTTCGCCCAGGTTGGCGTACGCAGAAAACTGCTTGCGCGTCATGTTCACGCCCTGGGACGGCGTATGCACGATGTAGCTGTCGCTGCCGGCGACGTATTCAATCAGCGCCGCGCGCGGCTCCATCGGGCTGGGGCTGACGCGTGTGCAATCAACGGTGAGCTTGGTC
>JANMXV010000508.1:0-2272 GCA_031381325.1 Betaproteobacteria bacterium
GAGTGGCGCGAATACACCCACGCCGCCGGCCAACTGCCCATCATGATGAAAAACTGGGAAGTGGCGCTTTCGACGCGCACCCAGTTCGGCCCTATCACCGCGCTGTGGTACAGCGACTTGGGCGGCCTGAATAAGTGGATCCACGTGTGGCCGTATAAAACCCTTGATCAACGCAACGAAGTGCGCAACAAAGCCCACGATACGGGTGATTGGCCGCCCTCCGCGCGCGCCAAAAAAGACGGCCGCCCGGTGGAATCTTTGGTGGCACAAGAAAACAAAATTGTGACCCCGTCGAGCTTCTCGCCGATCAAGTAGTAAGTTCTTGTTGTAAAAGCGAAAAAACGAGAGGGTAACCCTCTCGTTTTTACTTTGAATGCAACAAAATGCACTAACGGTCTGCTAAAATCCTTGTGACATTTAATACCGGGGTAGCCGTGTTCAAGCGCGAGCCAACGAAACGTAGGGGAATTCGAGCTTTTGGCTTAGGTAAACTCAATGCGCGCGCGCATCGCTTGCCGGCAGTGCTTGTTGCCCTATGCGGATTGGCCGCACCGGCCCACGCCCAAATCCGCCCCGATGCGGGTTCGACGATCCAGCAACCGGCGCCACGTATAGAACCCAGCGAACCGCGCCAGGTGCTGCCGCGCATCACGCCGCTGCCCGAACCGGGTGTGCCCTCTGATATCAAGGTCACCGTCAAGTGGTTCAAGTTTAGCGGCAACACGCAGATTGCCTCTGACTTGCTGTCCACGCAGCTTGCCGCATTTACCGGACGCGAGCTTGATCTGAATCAACTGCGCAGCGCCACTGAACGCATCCGCGACTACTACCGCAGTGCGGGCTTTTTTCTCGCGCAAGCTTATTTGCCGCGTCAGGAAATCATCGATGGCATCATCGAAGTCGCCATCATCGAAGGCCGCCTCGGCACGCTCAGCGTCAAACGCGAACCGGGCCTGCGCATACGCGAATCGTTTCTGCAAGGCATCCTAGACGCGCACGCGCCTTCCGGCTCGCTGTTAGTCGAATCCACGCTCGAGCGTCCGCTGCTGATTCTCGATGGCCTGCCCAGCACCCGCGCCAGTGCCGCCGTGGTACCGGGCAACAACACCGGTACCGCCGACATCGAAGTTGAACTACGCCCCACCGCGCAAGGCTGGCTCGAAAGCCGCACCAATGGCGCGCTGTCCGGCAGTGTCGATTTGGATAACCACGGCAACCGTTTCACCGGCGAGTACCGCCTCGGTGTGACTATGCAGGCCATCAGCCTCACCGGCTACGGCGACCTGCTCACCGCGCGTTTCCAAAAAGCCAATGAACACGATACCCAACTCCGGCGCCTGAACTGGGCCACCCCCGTGGGCTACTACGGCACCACCGTCGGCATCGGCTACACCCGCTTTGACTACGGCTTGGGCAAAGACTTCTCCAGCCTGCTCGCCGATGGCGATGGACGCACCGCCAACGTGTATGTGTCGCACCCGCTGATACGCACACGGCCGATCAACCTGTATGCGCGCCTCGGCTACGAACAAAAAAATCTCGAAGACCGCATCGGTACAACCGGGCTGGTCGATACCCGCACCGTGCGGCTGACTTCGATAGGCTTGAATATGGATGCACGCGACAGCACCGGCCTTTCGGCGGCGGGCCTCACCTACAGTCAAGGCGATGTGTCGCTCGACACGCCGGGCGTGCGCACCACCGATCAAGGCGCAGGCGGATTCGGCATCAATGGCCACTTTAGCCGCACCAACGTTGAACTGCAGCGGCTGCAACGCATCACCGGCGGTTTCTCGCTGTATGGCGCGTTGTCCGGACAATTCGCCAGCAAAAATTTAAGTTCCAGCGAAAAATTCTCCCTGGGCGGACCCAACGCCGTGCGCGCCTATCCGGTGGGCGAAGGCGCAGGCGACGAAGGCTTTCTCGGCGTGGCCGAGCTGCGTTACAGCGCCAGTGATTTAAAACTCGGCAGCAGCGCCATCGGGCTGTCGGCGTTCTACGACTTCGGCCATATACGCACGCTCAAAAACCCCGCCATCGGCGGCGCGCTCAACAACAATTCACGCAGCATTGGCGGCGCGGGGTTTGGCGCGAGCCTCGGCTCCGAAGGCAACTATTTGATACGCACCAGCATCGCCTGGCCCACCACCGGCGGCGCCCCGCGCTCGGATCGCGCCGACCGCACGCCGCGCATCTGGTTGCAGGCGATACAGTGGTTTTGAAAGTGCAAGAACGTTTTAACCACAGATGAACACTGATACACACAGATAAA
>JANMXV010000150.1:0-6742 GCA_031381325.1 Betaproteobacteria bacterium
GCGATTTCACACCGATCAGCATTGTCATTTCGGCGCCGTTCGCGATTTTTGTGCATCCCTCGCTGCCGGTTAAAAGCACACAGGAATTGATCGCGCTGGCCAAAGCGAAGCCGGGACAACTGCCGTACGGCTCATTCGGCCCGGCGAGCTTCGCACATATGGCGATGGAGCTTTTCATGTTGCAGACGAGCACCCGGATGACACACGTGCCCTACAAAGGCGGCGCGCCGATGGCCATTGCGTTGGTCGCTGGCGAAGTCACCGTGGCTTTCGATTCGGTACAAAACCAGTTGCCTTTCCTGCGTGCGAACCGCGTGCGCGCGATCGCAATGGCCAGCCCAAAACGCCTGCGCCTGCTGCCGGACATACCGACGCTGGCCGAATCCGGTGTGCAGGGCGCTGAACTGCCCGCATGGTACGGCATGCTCGCCCCCGCCGGCACGCCTCGCCCCATCATCCACCGGCTCTATGAAGACATGCTGGCGGCGTTCAAATCCAGCGAATTACGCGAACGCTTCGCCGCGCTCGGCTCCGAAGTCGTGCTCAATCCGCCCGATCAATTCGCCGTGCAGCTCAAGAACGAAATTGACGCGATGACCAAAGTCGCGCGCGATGCGGGGGTAAAAGCGAATTAGGTGTAAGAGGGTGGGTGTAAGGTAATGAAAGGGACGCTATGTAAGCTATGCACGCTTAGCGAATTTATTCAACAATATGTGAGGTTGAAAAATGAAATTGAAACACTATGAGGTTTCACGGTTGGCCGGTGCAGCGCTTACCGTGGCGGTGGCCGTACTGTCATCGCCGGCGTATGCGGGCAGCGTCGATAAAGGCTCATGCACATTCAAAGGAAAAAAACTCTACGGCAAGATTCAGATTGTCACTTCGTTTCCGGACGTAAAAGTTCAGGAAGTCACATCATTCCCGGACGTGAAGGTTGAGAAAGTAAGCGCCTTTCCCGACAAATGCGGCAAGTGGCAGATCGTGACCTCGTTTCCCGACACCAAGGTTCAGTTCGTTACATCGTTCCCGGATGTGAAGGTGCAGTACGTCACATCCTTTCCCGGCGTACCCTGATTTACCCGTACGAACATCGAACATCAAAGAGGAAACACATGAGCATCAATCGTCGAAAATTTCTGAGCGGCCTTGCGGCCGCGAGCGGCGCGCTTGTTGCGGGCTGCGCTGCCACATCACAACAAAGTGCGGGCACGCGGCGCGGCGACGGCGGCCCGGTGATCGACATACACGCGCACTGGCATGCGCCCGCGTTTGTGTCGCTGCTCGAAAAAGAAGGCGGCGCGAACGGCGCGAAAGTCGGCCGCAATGATCGCGGCTTCGTCACCTTCATGGTGCCGGGTTTGGGCTCGGTATTTCAGCCGCAGTACATGAATCTCGATACACGCCTGCAGGCCATGAACGGCAACGGCGTGAACATGCACGCGCTGTCGCTGACCAGCCCGATGGTGTATTGGGCGCCGGCGGCCTTCGGCGCGCGGCTGTCGCAGGTTTACAACGACGAACTGGTGCGCGCGCATCAACTGCATCCCACGCGCTTCCTGGGCCTCGCCATGCTGCCGATGCAGGCGCCCGCACTGGCGTTGCAAGAACTCAATCGCATCGCGAAATTTCCCGGCATACGCGGCGTTTACATGGCCACGCATGTGAACGGCAAGAACCTCGATGAAAAAGAATTTTTTCCGCTCTACGCCAAATGTGAGGAACTGGGTTTTCACATCTATTTGCACCCGGTCAATCCGCTGGGCGCAGAACGCATGCGCAGCTACTACCTGCGCAATTTTTTGGGCAACCCGTACGACACCGGCATTGCCGCATCGTCGCTTATGTTCGGCGGCGTGATGGACACCTTTCCCAAACTTGAAATCATTCTGCCGCACGCCGGCGGCACCTACCCCGCGCTGATCGGACGCATGGATCACGGCGCCACGGTGCGCGCGGAAACCAAACATATGACCCAACCGCCGTCGGCCTATCTGCGGCGTTTTCACTATGACACCATCAGCCATCACAAGCCGATGATGAAATATCTGGTTGAACTGGTGGGCGTCGATCGCGTAGTGCTGGGCAGCGACCACCCCGCCGACATGAGTTACGAAAAGCCGGTGGATTTTGTCGACCGGCTGACCGAGTTTAGTTCGCGTGACCGCGATTTGATCCTCGGCGGCAATGCACAACGGCTGTTGCGGATGTAGAAACGCCGTAACCCTGCATTGCCATAAATGCTCGCCATTCCATTCACAAGACCCATCAGTGAAGCATGCTAGACTCGCTGCGCAATTCGCGAAATATACCGGCTGATGGCCGCAACTTCAACCGCAATCGCCAAGTTTCACTGGCATTATTCAAGGAAGGATTTATGAAAATTTCCACAAGTTTTGGCCAATTCGTATCTGGACTCGCGCGATTCGCGGCTGCGATGGCCGCATGCCTGCTGGTCAACAACGCGGCGGCTCAGGCGCCCGCTGCACCGGCTGCCGCGCCCGCAGCCCCCGCAGCACCGCCGTCCTGGCAACAAGGCCGCTCGGCGGATCAGGCCGCTTCCACGCTGCATCCGTTTGCGCCGCATTTCACCGGCCGCGCCTCCAGTGATTTGCCGCTTGATAAACTCAAGGTGCCGCCGGGCTTCAAAGTCGAAGTGTGGGCTGAAGGCGCGCTCGCTCACGCTCGGAGATAAAGGCACGGTGTTTGTCAGCAATCGCAATCTTTCCGACGTCTACGCCGTCGTCGACCGCGGTGGCAAGCGCGAAGTCAAAAAGCTGCTGGCCGGATTGAAAGCGCCCAACGGCGTCGCATTCAACAAAGGCACGCTGTATGTGGCCGAGCGTCATCGCATCACACGCTATGACGGCATTGAAGACGCGCTCGACAGTCCGCCGGCGGCCAAAGTAGTGATCGACAACCTCGATCCTTCTTCGCAGCCGGGCCATTTCTGGAAATATCTCGCGATGGGCCCCGACGGCAAGCTGTACTTTAACGTCGGCGCGCCGGGCAACATCGTGCTGCCGAATTACCTGCAAGCGGCCATGCACCGCGTCGATCCGAACACGGGCGTGCTGGAAACTGTCGCGCTGGGCGTGCGTAATTCGGTCGGCATGGACTGGCATCCGCGAACCAAGGAACTCTGGTTCACCAACCACGCCCGCGACTGGATCAGCGACGACCTGCCAAACGATACGCTGCACCGCGTGTCGCGCAAGAACATGAATTTCGGCTATCCGTTCTGCCATCAGGGCGACTTGCTTGATCCGGAATTCGGCAAGGGCCGCTCGTGCAAGGAATTCGACGCACCGGCCGCCAAGCTTGGCCCGCACATCGCCCCGCTGGGCATGCGTTTCTACAGCGGCAAAATGTTCCCGGCGGAATACCAGAACAATATATTCATCGCCATGCACGGCTCGTGGAACCGCAGCACCAAGCACGGCTATAACGTCATGCGCGTAACCTTCGACGCGGCCGGCAAACCCAGCATGAAGCCGTTCCTCGAAGGCTTCCTCACCGACGAAAAAGGCGATCCGCCAATGTGGGGCCGTCCGGTCGACGTTCTGCAAATGCGTGACGGCGCCCTGCTGGTGTCCGACGACTTCAACGGCATCATCTACCGGATCAGCTACAAGAAGTGAACCTCGGTCACGGGATGCAGCGGTGCGCGGCGGCGATACTATTCGCTGTCGCGTTGCCGCACGCAGCGCTCGCCGCCGATGTGGCGGCTGGCCTGCAAAAAGCTCAAGTTTGTATTGCCTGTCACGGCCCCGATGGCAGTTCGGCCAATCCGGTGATCCCCTCGTTGGCCGCACAGCCGGCACAGTTCATCGCCACGCAACTGCTGATGTTTCGCGAGGGCCGGCGCAAGGATGCGCAGATGTCGCCGTTCGCGGCCAACCTCAGCGATGCCGATCTGAACAATATCGCGGCCTATTTTGCCGCACAGAAACTGACATTGCCGGACGCCAAACCCGATGCCGCGAATGCGGAGGCGGGCGCGCGCATTGCGAAGCAATTCAACTGCGTGCAATGCCACGGCGCAACGCTCGCCGGGCAACAGCATATTCCGCGCCTCGCAGGACAACAGCGCGAATACCTCAAAACCCAACTGCGCGGCTTCAAAGCAGCAACCCGCTTCGACATGGACGGCCAAATGACCTCGGCTGCGCAAGCGCTGTCGGACGCCGACATTGAAGTACTCGCGAACTATTTGTCCGGGATCAGGTAACACGGCGCGTGGCGCCATGCGCTCACGGCCTGGTCTTCACGCCTATCACCACCGGCGCACCGCACAGCTTCATGTTGGCACGCGTTGCCCGTGCAATGCGTAACATTTCTGCGGCATCCGAAGGCGGATAGTCGCCGTCGATCGTGTCGTCAGGAGTCTGCACGAGTTCGAGCCAGGGCTTTAGTGAATAGTTACAACACTTTTATACTCGGCGTACCAGTACCCATCATGCCTATTTCACGCGCGTCATTGAAGCCTTGTTGCTTGAATATCTCAAGCACCTTGGGTGCAGTCGCCGCATCACACGCCACCAGCAAACCGCCGCTGGTTTGCGGATCGGTGAGCATCTTTTTGTGCCAATCGGGCGCGCCCGCCGGCAACGTAATGTGCGCACCGTAGCTCGCCCAATTGCGATCCGAGGCGCCGGTGACAAAACCCTGTTCCGCTAAATGTTTGGCTGCCGACAAAATCGGCAGCTTGGCAAAGTCAAGCGTCGCCTGCAATTTTGAGCCGCGGCAAATCTCCAGCAAATGGCCGAGCAAGCCAAAACCAGTGACATCGGTCAGCGCATGCACGCCAGGCATATCGGCGAGTGCTTGTCCCGGTGTGTTGAGTTTGGTGCAGGCTTCGATCATTTGTTCGTAGGCCTTTTCGCGCAGCTCACCCTTTTTCAACGCGGCACTCATGATGCCCACGCCCAACCCTTTGCCCAGAATCAGTACGTCGCCCGCCTTGGCGCGGTCGTTGCGCTTTACTTTGTCGGGATGCACCAGCCCAAGCACCACCAACCCATAAATCGGCTCCGGCGAATCGATGGAGTGCCCCCCCGCGATGGGAATGCCTGCCAAATCACAAACTGCTTTGCCGCCCGCGCAGATTTGCCCGATGGCCTCAACCGGCAGTTTACCTACCGGCACACCGAGCAACGCCAGCGCCATGAACGGCTTGCCGCCCATCGCGTAAACATCGGATATCGCATTGGTAGCGGCGATGCGCCCGAAGTCGAACGGATCATCGACAATCGGCATGAAGAAATCCGTGGTTGCGACGATGGCCTGCGTGTCGTTGATCTTGTAGACGGCGGCATCGTCGGCCGATTCATTCCCTACCAGCAGATTCGGAAAGCTGCCGGTCAGCGGTGATTTCGAGAGAATTTCGCTCAGCAACGCTGGCGTAATTTTGCAGCCTCACCCGCCGCCGTGGGACAGATGAGTTAACTTGATGGCGTCAGCTTCTACAGGTTTATTCATAATTTCACGTAAACTAGGGGTCAATGAAAACTTCTCAAACAATTCCAGACCTCGCTACGCGTTCGCGCGGGAGAGTCGATGCAACCGTAGCACAATTGACCGGCTTTGACGAGATTATCGACGTGCGCTCGGAAAGCGAATTCGCCGACGATCATATTCCCGGCGCGATCAATTGCCCGGTGCTGGACGACGCGCAACGCGCCGAAGTCGGCGCCCTCTACAAACAGGTATCGTCATTCGACGCCAAGAAAATCGGCGCGGCGCTGGTGAGCGAAAACATTGCGCGCCATTTGCGCGCGCACTTTCAAGATAAGCCGCGCGACTGGCGGCCCTTGGTTTATTGTTGGCGTGGTGGCGGGCGCAGCGGCGCGCTGGCGCATGTGCTGGCGCAAATCGGCTGGCGTACTGCAACGCTGGATGGCGGATACAAAGCCTATCGCCGATCCGTAGTAGCGGATTTGGAAGTGCTGCCCGGCAAATTCACCTGGCGCGTGGTCTGCGGCATGACGGGCACCGGCAAAAGCCGCTTGTTGAGCGCGCTGGATAACGCCGGCGCGCAAGTGCTCGATCTGGAAGCGCTCGCGGCGCATCGTGGCTCAGTGCTGGGCAATCTGCCTGACGCGCCGCAGCCGCCGCAGAAGCTTTTTGAAAGCCGCGTGTGGCATGCCTTGCGCGGCTTTAATCCATCGCGGCCCGTTTACGTGGAGTCTGAGAGCAAGAAAGTGGGCAAGCTGCGTGTGCCGGAAGCGCTGATCGCGGCTATGTGGGCCGGCACGCCGCTGGTATTAGCGGCGACAATTCCCGTGCGCGTGGCATTGCTGAAAGAGGACTACGCGCATTTTCTGCAACACCCTGCACTATTGTCCGCGCAACTGGATTGTCTGGTTAGTCTGCATGGTCGCGAGGTTATTGCAAACTGGCACCAGCTGATTCGCGAGCAGCGCTGGGACGAATTAACCGAGGCATTGCTGCTGCGCCACTATGATCCTTCATATACCCGCGCCATCACACGGCACTATCCTGCATTGGCGCAAGCGCCCGTGGTTACGGCCATGGACACACAGGCAAGCACTTATCAACACCTCGCAGAAACCGTATTAAACGGCACCCCCTTGCCTGCGGCAACCCGTGCAACGTAACGGCAAACTTCGATTAGATAAGCATCACGATCAACCAGTATGCCTTTGAATCGCCCCAGCGCATTGCCAAAGACGTCGGGGAAGACCTGCGTGGCGTTGGTTCGCACTTTCCGGCAGTAACGGTG
>JANMXV010000563.1:0-4143 GCA_031381325.1 Betaproteobacteria bacterium
CGCGCGGAGCGGATCGGTACCGACGGATGACTCACCAGCAGAAACTGCACGGTAGCGAGTTGCGAGATATAGGTGAAATCCCTGAACGGATCGTACGGCAGCTTCGCGCGCACCGCCGGGTTGATGCCAAACTCGGTGGCCGATACCAGCAGCGCGTGGCCGTCGGGCGCGGCACGCGCCACCAACTCGGTGGCGACGATGCCGGTGCCACCGGGCCGATTTTCAACCAGGAACGGTGCCCCCAGTTGTTCGGATAGTTTTTGCGCGAGCGTGCGCGCCACAATGTCTACGCCGCCCCCGGGCGCATACGGCAGCAACAATCTCACGGGACGCGACGGCCAAGCCTGTCCTGAGCCTGTCGAAGCGGGCTGTGCGTGTAACGATGCCGTAATGCTCAAACCCGCAATGACGCCGACAGCGATGAGGCTCAGTTTTTTCATTCCAGTTCCTTGCGCTATGTTTACATCGGTTTGCATTATTTTCTTTTCTGGATGCGATTGCACGAGTTGCTGTAGTAAGTTTACAAAAAATCATTTGCAAACATATAGTTACAATGTTCTCTACTACGAGAGAATAGCGTCGGAGGGCCGGGGCAGCCTGCGATCTCGGTAGAATAGGAAGTCCGCGCCGCCAATCATCATGCGCGTCAATCAGGAGGAACGATGAAATCGGGTTTCATTTTTGCGATGGCCTTTGCATCGGGCGGTGCGGCGATAACACAAGACGCGCTGTCGCAAAATTATCCCGACCGCCCCGTGCGCGTGCTGGTCGGGCTCGCGCCCGGCGGCGGCACCGATTCCGTTGCGCGCCTTATGACGCAGAAACTTGCCGACACGCTGGGACAATCATTTGTGGTCGATAACCGGCCCAGCGCCGGCGGCAGCGTCGCGGGCGAAATGGCGGCGCGCGCCACGCCGGATGGCTACACGCTGATCACCGTCACGCCCACGCACGTCATCAACCCCAGCCTGTATCGCAGCGTGCTGTACGACGCCATCAGGGACTTCGCCGGTGTGGGACAAATCGTGCATGCACAATACTACCTGTCCGTCGGCAACGCCGTGCCGGCGGCTTCAGTGAAAGAACTGATTGCCGTCGCCAGGACACGCGATCCACGTTTGGCGTACGCGTCATCCGGCATCGGCAGCGCCAACCATTTATCGGGTGAGCTGTTCAAAACCATGGCAGGCATTGAAATGACGCATATCCCGTACAAAGGGGGTTCGCCTGCATTAAGCGCGCTGATCTCCGGAGAAGTGCAAGTGTCATTCACCAGCGGCGTGATCATCCCTCACGCGCGAGCGGGGCGGCTGAAAACCATCGCCGTAACCGGCGCCAAGCGCACGCCGCTGGCGCCGGATATTCCCACCATCAATGAGGCCGGCGTACCCGGTTACGAAGTCGTGGGCTGGTACGGCATGGCCGCTCCCGCGAAAACGCCCAAAGCCATCATCGAGCGCCTGAACAGCGCGATGAATCGCGTGTTGCCAGAACTGCGCGAGCGCTACGCCGCGCTCGGCATGGATCTCGCGGGCGGCTCGGCCAGCGATTTCGATGCGCTGTTGCGCAAGGAACGCGACAAGTGGGCCAAAGTGGTGAAACTCTCAGGCGCAAAAGTAGAGTAATCTTTATGATCAACAGTATTCAGGAACTGCCGATGTCTCATCCTCGCATTAACGGGCGCATCATAGCCGCGCTCCTTGCCATCATGATCGCGGCGCCCGTGGCCGCGCAAACCGCTTCGACAAGCTCAGGACAGGCCTGGCCCGCGCGCACCGTGCGTATCATCTCGCCGTTCGCACCCGGCGGCGGCAACGACACGGTAGCGCGCTTTCTCGCGGCAAAATTCACCGAGCAGATCGGCGGCACCTACGTGGTGGAAAACCGCGCCGGCAGCGGCGGCCTGATCGGCGCCGATCTGGTGGCCAAGTCCGCGCCGGACGGCCACACGCTGCTGATCACGTCGCCGGAGTTTTCCATCAATCCCAGCATGCGCAGCAAAATGCCCTACGACACCTTCAAGGATTTCGCTTACATCTCGCAGCTTGCCAGCGGGCAATTCATGATCGCGTGCCATCCTTCGGTGCCGGTCAAGTATGCGAAGGAGTTGATCGCGCTGGCAAAAGCGCGGCCGGGCCAGTTATCCTATGGCACCTCCGGCGCGGGCGGCATCAACCATCTCGCCGGCGAGTTGTTGCAATCCATGTCGGGCATACGCTGGCTGCATATTCCGTTCAAGGGCGCAGGCCCTGCGATGATCGCGGCGATGGGCGGCGAAGTGGAATTCGCCATCGCCAGCACCATCGGCATGGTGGGGCCGATCAAGGCCGGCAAACTGCGCGGCGTTGCGGTTACCGGCAACACGCGGTTCGCGGAGCTGCCCAACGTAGCCACGGTCGCGGAGGCGGGCGTAGCCGGCTATAGCGTTACGGGCTGGTACGGTTTTTATGCGCCCGCGAATACGCCGCAGGACCTCGTGCGCCGGCTGCACGAGGAATCGCGGCGTGCGCTGAGTAGTCCGGAAATCAAGGACAAGCTGGTGAAGGCCGGCAATGAGCCGGTGGGAACTGCGCCGGCGGAGTTCCTCGCGTTTGTGCGCGCGGAAGTCGAGAAGTGGGCGAAGGTGGTCAAGCAGGCTAACCTGCGTATCGATTGAGAAATTGCAAGGTCGTACACGTCGCGTTCAAGGGCGGGCCGGATGCCGCGATCGAGGTATTGGCCGGACGCAGCCACTATACCGTCGCCACCATGGGCGTGGCGCTGCCCTTTATCAAGGAGGGAAAGTTGCAGGCGTTGGCGGTGATGTCGCCGCAGCGCGCAGCGGTATTGCCCGATGTGCCGGCACTGGCGGAGACGCAATCCGAGTTCACGCGGCCCGAAACTTCGCACGGATTGGTGGCGCCCGCCGGGACGCCGCGCCTCGTGCTGAATCAGATCAGCAAAGAGGTCGCGCGTATCCTCGATCTTCCCGACATCAAGGAGCGGCTGCAAACCATAAGCTATATTTCCGCACCGAGCACGCCCGAGGCCTACGACAAGATACTGCGCGAACAACTCGAAACGGTATCCAGGTTGGTCCGCGATGCCGGCCTGCGGCCCAAATGACGAGTGCACACGGGCAGCGGCGGGCGGTCTTACTGCGGCGCGTACGGGATTACGGATTGCCAAGGCGTCGCGCAGTTTTGCACGTACGGATAATAGGTTTTCGAGTCCTGGCAGTAATACCAGTATTGCTGTGCTTGTGCTTGGGGTGGGAATGGCGCGACATCTTCGGGCGCTTGCTGCTCCACGTAAACCATAGGTTGCTCTTGCGCCTGAACGACTGGCGGATAGTATGGGCCATGACCAAAGTAAGGATCGGGGTAATACCAGGGAGATGCAATGATCGGTGCGCCGATAAAGACTCCAACACGGGCACTCCGATGAAAAGAATGACTACGGGCGCCGGAAGAATGACTGCGAGCGCCCAAAGAATGACTACGGGCGCCCGAAGCGTGACTGCGGGAGGCTGAGGCGTGACCGCGGGAGGCTGAGGCTTGACCGCGAGCGGCCGCCTCCGTGGACGCAAACGCACCCAGCGTACCGATGACGGCCAGCCCAGCCAAAACGGTTGAAATGAATTTTTTCATATCGAACTCCTGATAACCTACGCGCACAACTATACATACGACATCCAGGGTAGCGATTTGTTGCAAAATTTGTATCTTTTCAGCCTGAGTGACGGATCAACTTCTTTCCCTCACCCCTGCCCCCTCTCCCGGAGGGAGAGGGGAACAAACCCTCGCCCTCCGGGAGAGGGTGGCGCGTAGCGCCGGGTGAGGGAGGCTTTTGGAATACCCGAACAGATCTGTTACTTAAGCACCGACTTCAGCAGTTTGCCCATTTCGCCCGGGTTTTTCGTGGTGCGAATACCACACGCTTCCATGACGGCGAGTTTTTCTTGCGCGGTGCCTTTGCCGCCCGAAATAATCGCGCCCGCATGTCCCATGCGTTTTCCGGGAGGCGCAGTGACGCCGGCGATAAATCCAACCACGGGTTTTTTGGCATTTTGTTGATACCAAAGTGCCGCTTCTTCTTCGTCGGAACCGCCAATCTCACCGATCATCACCACCGCATCGGTTTCAGGATCGTCCATAAACATTT
>JANMXV010000157.1:0-6364 GCA_031381325.1 Betaproteobacteria bacterium
CCCCATGTGCGTCGAGATGCGCGTAGAGTGATCGGTCTCGTTGGCCGTGCCGCCCAGGCATGCCCCCATGCCCTTGGCTTTGCAGTAGAGCACGGCCTCTATCGTGTTGTGTATGCTGCCCAGATCAGGCGTCTTGATCTGTACGAAATCCGCGGCGCCCGCCTGCGCGAACAGGCGGATATCGGGCAGCGTATTGCACCACTCATCGGCAATGAGGCCGACGGCGATGCCCTTTTTCTTGAGCAGCGTACGCAACGCACAGAATTTTTCGATCTGTTCCGCCTGGGTTTTCGCGATCATCGGCGACTCGACCAGCAGGTGATACTCCCCAGATTCCTTGCGTAGTTGGCCCAGATAATCGGCCAGCGGCTCAACCTGCATAGCGAACAACTCGCCCAGCGTGCCGTAAAGGTCGACATGGATGCGCGGATGGTAGTCGGCGTCGCCGATCTCCTTGATGCGTCCCGCAACGCGGCGCACGAACGCCATCAGCTTCTCGCCTTGCAGCCCCACGTGTTCGGAGACGATCTGAAACGACGCATGCGGCAGCAGTTCCACTCTTTTCAGTATCACGCGATCAAGCTGTCCATGGTCGTCCTTGTGGCAGGACGCCAGTATCGGAATCGGCGCGGTAGCGATGGTGCAGCCGTATTCGCGCGCGATCACCTCGGCCATGGTCTGCTTGTGACTCAGGGCGGTGGCGTGCAACAGCGCCTGACTGATACCGTAGCGGATTGCAGTATGCAAGCGCGCGCCGCCGCGCATGTACTGGTCCATGGCTTCGGCTTGTGCCTTGAAGGCGGAAACGTCGCGTCCGCACAAGGTGTCGGCGATCTCGCCGCGCACATAGTCGATATGGTCACGCGCGTTGAAAGCCGGGTCGCGTCCCGCCACACCGGCAAGGATCACATCGGCGCAGTCGCCGAATGCGACCTGCCCGTCTTCCAGTACCAGCATGATTGAAATAATCGTCGCCGGTTCAATGATGCGGGTGAACCCCGGCGACATCGGCTTGCCTTTGTAGAGGCTGCCATCGGGAATCGCGGTGCCCGATTTAATCGCCGCCAGGTCGCGATGCATATAACCCGACCGGCCCGCCGCGCAAACTACCTCTTTGACTTTCATACGGCCACGCTTATTTTCTTATCAACTTGCAATGTATCCAGCGCCCAAGCTTTAGTCAATTGCGGAACGGGTCAGCAAGATAGGGATGAGTCGCGCTTGAAAATCGGTTGTGCAGATTGTCGCCTTCGGTAAGCCTGCGCGTGCGATAGCCAGAAAATCCATCACGGAGTGCTCGCGCCGAATCCGAAATTACGTTCGGCGGTGGTGAATGGCGTACGCTATTCCCGCTACTTTAGCTCGCAGTGAGAGCCACAGCGTGCTTCGGAAACGACCGCAACAACTTGCCATCCATCGTCACGACCTTCGTCTTGAGCTTTATCGCCAAGGCAATAAACTCACAGTCGTACGCCGAGCAATCGCTGTCGCGCACCAGCTCAAGTACGCTGAGGGAATCAATCTCGAACTCGGAACCGGCAAGCAGCCCTTCGGCTTCGCGTTGCGTTGCGGCTGCCTGCGCGAAGGTCAATGTGCCGCGTCGCATGTATCCCGCCAGAATGTTGCGAAACTCGCTGCGCCACAGCAATGGTGCTGCCCATTCCGGCTCACGTTCTAGCAGGGCTTCGGCGCGTGCAGTGTGCTCGCCCGGCAAATACAAATAAGCGAGCACGTTGGAATCAACAACAATCACGCGCGGCCTTGTTTCTTGAGCGTGTCAATGTCACGGGCGTGGAATCTCTTGGGCGCCAATGCCGCCCGTAGATCGCGCGCCCGCGCAAGTCGTTCGTCCGGCGTGATTTTCGCCGGTAGCAATACGCTTTCCAGACACACAATCGCCTCGCTGTTAAGGCTGCGACGATGCACTTCGGCTGAAACCTTTAGCCGTTCGTAAACGGTGTCCGGAATGTTTTTTAGCGTTAGCGTCGTGGGCATGACAGGCCACCTTTCAAAAGTAACCATTATGGTTCCATTTTGGCTTATGATCAAGTCTCTTGCGCGTGGTGAAAATTTAGTAACTATTTGTTTTTAAATTCTTATTTAAATTTTCCTGCGACCCTAGAATCGCCCCTAAAACAGGTGCCCCACTTTGTTGAACGCCCCTATTACCGCCGAAGCGTTGCTCGCCAAGTTAAAGATTCTGCCGCCCGAACGTCTGAGTCAGGTCGCTGACTTCGTGGAGTTTCTCGCCTCGCAGGAGCAGCGCCGGCAGGCGGGTGAGGCGTTGCGCGCGATGTGGGCGCGCATGCCGCAGGAGGCGCTCACCGATGAGATCGAGCAGGAGATCGTGGCTGAGGTGCGCGCATATCGCGCCGAGCGGCGCCAGCGCGGCGCTACTTGATGCGCCTGGTGTTCGACACCAACACGGTCATTTCGGAGCTGTTATGGAACGGCCCGCCGCGCAGGCTGCTGGATGCGGCGATCAGCGGCGCGGTGGATCAACAGGTCAGCCATTTTATGGCGCTCGCGCATCTGACGGCGCCCGCGGCCATCGAGGGTGCGGTGCTCGCCGATCCCGATGATGACCACGTGATCGCGTGCGCGCTCGCGGCACAGGCAGATGTGATCGTGTCGGGGGATGTGCATCTGCTCAATCTGAAACACTATCAGGGTTTGCGCATCATCGATGCGGCTGAGGTGCTGCGGGCACTGGCGCAATAGTCAAGACCTGGCCCGCGGTCTTTTGCGCCGTAACCCACCGTCCCGCGTGCTCGTCGATACCGCCCGGCGGGTTACGCTGCGCTAACCCGCCCTACCATGCTTGTTCGCTCTGGCACTAGTGGCACGCCGGAGCCTGGTGGCCACATTCCCTTTACCGCCCATGCCACTCAAGTCACCAAGACTTTGCAACACGATTTCCGCACCTTGCTTGGTGTGGATAACCAATGACAATTCGGCGCCGGTGGCGCGCACATATCGTTGCAAGGTTGACAACAGCAGGTCGGAACGTTTTTCCAATTGCGCCACAGCCACCTGACCCACCCCGAGTTCGCGCGCGATCTCGGATTGCGTTTTGCACATCGCCTTGCGTATCTCACCGAGAGAATCAGCATGCTCGATCATCTCGCGCGCGAGCCGCACGGCTTTGGTGTCGATCCGGTTGCGCCGCGCCTTGGGCAGACCCGCGATTACATCATCAATATTGCGTCCCATCTTTCACCTCTTGACTATTTTTGCGGTTTTGACTTGCCGCAAATGCGCGTCGAACCGCCCATCCGCGATTTTGATCAGCCGCTTGTAAAACAACTGTTGATTCCTGCCCTGTTTTTTTCCGGCTACCAGCACAACGGCGTCTCGGTCAGGATCAAATGCAAAAGCCACGCGCCAGACTTCACGACCGCCGTGCGTGGTAAAGCGCAATTCCTTCATGTTCGCATGCTTCGATCCGGCAAGGGTATCGACATGAGGACGGCCTGCTTTAGGCCCGGCGATCTGCACCGCTTTGGCAACTGCCAACAAATTATCCTTCACGTCTTCGGTCATAGCCTTGAACTCGGCATCGAATTCGTCATGGAACAGCACGTTCCAACTCACAAATTTATCCATGATTGAAATATCACCTTAGGATGATATCACGTTAAGATGATAACTCGCAATTATTTGTTACGCGATCAGCACACAGGTTGGGCTGAATGAAATGAAACCCAATACTATGGTCCAGCGCAAAAAGAGCAAGGACTATTGCCTCCATCCCATCAAGCTATTAAACGGGGCGAATCGGATTATGGTTGATTGCAGGGAAAGGCAATAGACAAGACTTGACCCTGATTCGCTGATTCGGACGCTTTTCCTGTTCGGCAAGCAATAGCCCTGTAGTGCGCAATCTGTATTGCGCCGTATATGCGGTGCGTACCAACCAATTCGGCGCAATAGGGATTGCGCCCTACCGCTTTACGCCTTACGCGCGTTGTATCGCTCTGCTATCGCTTCGGGACGGAGGAAGAGAAGTTGGAGCCAGTGCATTGCCCATGCGGTGGTTCTACGCCTCGGATTTCACGACCCGGAAATCTGAAACGCTCTTATAGCCCTCGTGCCGCAGAGACAAGGCGAACTCCCGCGGATTGCCCCCTTCGTCGAACTGTGCTTGCTTTGCGGCGGCTAGATGCTGCTCGGCCATAGACGTTGCCGCATCGCTATCTTCGAATACGGCGTCCAGTTTCACAAGGCAAAGATGCTCGGCCCATGAGTCTGCCCCAATCTCCTTGTGCGCAATGATAGACGGCACATACCCGCGCCCGGGGCCGCCATAGCTGCCGGATTCGTAGCGAAAGCGGCCTGCCGGAAGCTCGCTCCGTTTCATCTGACCTTCCTTCCTCTCGCAGCACCGTTTGTACTTCTCGCCGCTGCCGCATGGACACGGAGCATTACGTCCAATCTTACTCATGATGCCTCGTTCTTATCCTCTCCTGATGGTTCTGATGCGAAATTGACCCGCGCTGTCGAACGCAAGTATAACGTGCAACGCGTGGGCACAAAAACCGTGCCCACCCTACGAGCCCGCGCAGGATGCGGTGACGAAGGAACCGAATCGTTCGAGGATAAGGCGAAGCGCAAGTACTAACGCGATAGATGCGGTTCGCTGCGCTCACCGGCATCCTACGCGAAGCTATCCGGATCGCGTAGGGCGCAATCCGTATTGCGCCACCCTGTGCCGCGTGGCGAGATCGAGGCCCATCTTAGTGCGGGCGATATTCAGGAATTCACCGACGACTTGCGTACTGATAGCCGGCGCCGCCACGAGAATTGCTTCGGCAACCGGCGATTTTTGCGGGTCCTTGGCGTATGCGTAGACGACTATGTTGGTGTCAGCGAAGACTGCGGTCATACAACTCGTCGCGCTTCCACGTGAAGCCGCCATTGCAGCGGGAACGTACCGTGCGAATTCCAGGTCAGCAGAATGCCCACGCCGGTCACGGCGCAGACGCAATATGCAGTGCATCCAATTTCGCCTTTTGTGGTAACGCACCCGCCTTTAGCAAGGCTTGCGCCAGTACTATAATCTGAGGCTGAGAGATAGGCACAACAGAAATGCCGCCCAGCACTGCGAGCCGCTTTTCAGCCGTTACCGGATCGCCTTCGCTTGCTTCGTCCAATACAAACTGCGATATCACCAATTCGAAGCGGCTTCGATGTTGTTCCCACCATTGCAACGTCGTGGCCTGATGGCCTGCGGTGATTACATCCAGCGCAGGACGGCTGACAAGGTAGCTGACGACCGAGGTTTCGATGTAAACCCGTAGCTTCATGGCGTTCCATCAGGGCGCAAGAATTGTAAGCGCTATTGTTTACGATTCGGCAATATATCCCCCCGCCCCTCAGCGGTCAAATTAGGAGCAGGAATTTTAAACACCATTTTTCACCAGCAGGCAATATGTCTGCCGCGCCGCGAACGGCTTATCTTCTTATCAACTTGAAATAGAGCCAGCGCCTGTCTATTAGTCAATTGCGGAACGGGTCAGCACGATGTGGATGAGTCCTGCGCCGACCGCGATAGCGCCGCCACCGCTTCGACGAAAGGTGCTGCGGGCACATCGCACAACCCGCGCCCGAGCAGCCCGCGCCCATCAACCGAGACCATGCCAGTGGAAAGCAGAGGTGTGCGGCCGGACGGGGCCACAGCAGCAGCGTCCAGCCCGACTGCGACGCCCAGCACCGGATGCATGCCGCACAAGAGCGCCTTGGCGCGTGCAGCATCGTCCGCTGCCAGCCATGGCGCGAATGCTGATAGCAGGCTGGGCGCGCGGTGGAGTATCTGGCCACCGAGCCCGAAAACGTCGACGATGCCGCTGTCGCCGGTGACCGGAGGGAACTGCGGGTCTTTCGGCGCGCCCTTCATAAAGGGGCCGCGCACCAGCGTGGCAGGGCCCGTAAACCAGCGTTCCGGCAATCCGGCAATCTGCAGGGCTACTTGCTCACCGTTGGCGCCAAAGCGCGTCACCAATGAAGAACCTGTTTCGCCCACGGCGCCGTCGAGTATCAATGCGCACGCGGGCATCCACAGATTCAAAAAATACAGCGGTGCTTCAAGTATTGTGACAAGCGCCGCGTGAGCGGCGGGCGTGTCGATCCTGCGCGCGGCAAGCACCGCGTGCAGCATCTGAGTCGCACTGGATAAACGGTTGTGCAGGTCGTCGCCTTCGGTTAAGCCTGCGCGTGCGATAGCAAGCAAGTCCACCGGCCCGGCTTCGAGGATTGCGGCAAAGCCAGGCTGCAGCGTGTGCTCACGAAATTTGAGCCGATCAACGATCGCGTAATCAAGCGCGCCGAAGCGCATTTGCGCACCACCGCCCGTGCCGAGGAACCC
>JANMXV010000591.1:0-2294 GCA_031381325.1 Betaproteobacteria bacterium
GAAGATCTGAATAGCGCGCGGCGCGCCATCGTAGAAGCTTACCGTGCTCTGGGTTACCAACTGCTCAGCGTCGACTATGACGGGCGCCGCAGCCGCGCCGGGATTCATTACTTCGTGGTGCGCGAGGTGCGCATCGGCAAGGTGCGCGTAACCGGCAACCAGGCGCTTGCGGAGGCTGAGCTGCGCCGTCAATTGCCCAGCCTCAAAGAAAGTGAAACGCCGCAGATCGACCGCATCGCGCGCGAGTTGTTCCTGCTCAATGACAATCCCGGGCGCAACGCGGTGCTCGAATACGCCGCCGGCGCGCCGGGGACCACCGATGTAGAGATCAAGCTCACCGAGCAGCCGCAGTTACGCACCGCGGCCACGCTCAACAATATGGGCACGCGTGCTACCGGCGTTGCGCGCCTGGGCCTGACTGCCGCGCACGCCAATTTTCTCGGGCGCAGCCATCAACTGACGGGGAGTGTGACCACTTCCGACCGTCCCGAGCGCTTGTTGCAAGCAGGGCTGGGCTATGTCATACCCCTGCCCGCGTGGGGCGACAGTATCGTGTTCAACGCCAGCTACTCCGATGTGGATTCCGGCCGCGTTGCCGACTTGTTCAATATCGCGGGCAAGAGCGTAATCTGGGGCGCGCACTACCAGAAAAATCTCGCGCGCAGCGCTACCTCGCGGCACGTGCTCGACATCGGCTATGACGAGCGGCGCTTTCGCGACCTGGTGGATTTCTTCGGTGTCAATCTCGGCGTCAGCGTGACCGACAAACCCGTAAGCCTGGGGTATCGCTACAGCGGCGCCGTCGCGGGCAGCGCGCTTGCGTTCGGCGCCACCTGGCAGCACAACATTCCCGGCGGCGCGCGCAACGACGATGCCACCTATGCCGCCGCGCGCGCGGGCGCGGACGCGCGCTGGCAGTCATGGCAGGCTGATGCGTCCTGGCAGCAAAACCTCAGCGCGGGCTGGATGGCGGAGGCGCGCTTCGCCGGCCAGTATACTAACGAGCCGCTGATCGCGGCGGAGCAGTTCGGCCTCGGCGGCCTGCGCGCCGTGCGCGGCTTTCGCGAACGCGATGGCGCGGGCGACCGTGGCTCGCGCGTCAACCTCGAATTGAGCGGGCCGCGCTTCGGCGACAGCCAGCGGCTGCTCGGATTTTTTGACTACGGGCGCTCCCAGCGGCTCAACCCGCAGCCGGGCGAGCGTGCGGGAGAAATCGTATCCAGCGTCGGTGTGGGCTGGCGCGGGCAGTTCAAGAACGGGCTGCAGGCGACGCTGGATTACGCCTATGTGACCAACGGCACGCCGCTTGATCCGAAGGGCGATCGCATGCTGCACCTTTCCGCGATTTGGTGGTTTTAACGAGGAGATTCGAATGCCAATGAAGACGATGACCCGTACCTTGATAGGCGTGGTGCTCAGCAGTGCGTGCGCCTGCGCCTGGGCGAATCCTACCGGACTGGGCGTGGTGCGCGGGGACGCGCTGGTCAGCAACCCTTCGGCGAGCGTGCTGCAGGTGGTCAACACGCCGGGCACCATAATCAACTGGCAGGGCTTCTCGATCGCCAATGGCGAGACCACGCGCTTTGTGCAACTGAACGCGGCCAGCGCCGTGCTCAACCGCGTGGTGGGGGCGAGCCCTTCGGACATCCTGGGGCGGCTGGAATCCAATGGCCGGGTGTTTCTGATCAACCCCAACGGCATCGTGTTCGGCGGCCGCGCAGTGGTAGATACGGCCGGCCTGATCGCCTCCACGCGCGACATCACCGATGCCAACTTTCTCGCCAGCAACTACTTGTTCAGCGGTACCAGCAACGGCACGATCACGATGCAGAACGGCGCGCAGATTCTGACCTCGACCTACGGGCCGGGCGGGCAGGTGTGGTTGTTCGCCAAGAACGTGACGCAGGAGGCGGGCAGCACGATCACCGCGCCGCAGGGGCAGGTGGTGCTGGCGGCGGGCAGCCAGATGCAGGTCGCGACCAACGGCCTGGGGCAGATGAGCTTCGCAGTGACTACTGACGGCAGCAACACCGTCGACTCGCTCGGCGCCATTGCCGCCGACCGCGGCGCGGTGGGCTTGTTTGCCGACTTCGTCAACCATCGTGGAACGCTCAATGCTGGCAACCAAGGCAATGTGGCCATGAATGCCACCAAAGAATTGCGCATCCAGGGCGCCAGCACGATCAATGCGCCGGACGGCAGCATCACCCTGCGCGGCGGCAGTGTGCTGGAAGTGGAGAACGATGCCATTATCAACGCGGATGGGGTCAACGGTAAAATCTCGTTCGAATCAA
>JANMXV010000621.1:0-8417 GCA_031381325.1 Betaproteobacteria bacterium
CTCCGGTTGCTCTCCACTCCGCCTCGCGGCGATGCAGTTACCTTCGACTACATAGTTGTGACATCCTATGACATGGACTTTCACCTTGCAGACAAAGCGCCCTCACGGACGCACTCGTTCCCGCGCAGGCGGGAACCCATAGGGTGTCTCATGTGACGCTGTGTTATAGGTTCCCGCCTGCGCGGGAACGACAGTGAGGAAAGATTTTCGCGCTCTAAGGCTTGCTCTTTCATAAGGACGTAACTGTAACTGCACTATAACCCACAAGGCGTCGAACTCATGAGTAAGCTCACTAGCAGTCTGACCGAACCTGATCCCCTGATGAAATCCGAAATTCGCGATGGCATGAACATCGATTGGGATGTGCCTATCGAAATGGACGACGGCTTATTGCTGCGGGCCGACATCTTTCGTCCGGTGACAGAAGGAAAATACCCGGTGATCATGACGCATGGCCCCTATGCCAAGGGGCTTGCGTTCCAGGAAGGCTTCAAGAGCATGTGGGATCGCATGGTCGCGGCACACCCCGATGTGCCCGCCGGCTCCAGCAACAAGTATCAAAACTGGGAGGTCGTCGATCCGGAGAAATGGGTGCCGGATGGCTACGTGTGCATACGCGTGGACTCGCGCGGCTCCGGACGCTCGCCCGGCCGCATGGAGGTGTGGTCGCCGCGCGAGGCAAAGGATTTTCACGATTGCATTGAGTGGGCAGGCAGGCAACCCTGGAGCAACGGCAAGGTTGGCCTCAACGGCATTTCGTATTACGCGATGAATCAGTGGCAGGTGGCCTCGCTGCAACCGCCGCACCTGTCCGCTATTTGTGTTTGGGAAGGCGCCGCTGATTTTTATCGCGATGTTTACCGGCACGGCGGCATCGTCAATATGATGCCGCTGCGATGGTACCCGCGGCAGGTGCTCAGTGTGCAGCATGGCGTCGGCGAGCGTGGCCGCAAGAGTCAGGTCACGGGAGAATTAGTGGCAGGCCCCGATACCTTATCCGACGAGGTGTTGGCCGGCAATCGCGGCAGCCTTGAAGACGACGTGCTCGCGCATCCGCTCGATGACGCGTATTACAAATCCCGCTCACCGGTGTGGGACAAAGTCACTGTGCCGCTGCTCTCCGCCAATAACTGGGGCGGCCAGGGGCTGCATCCACGCGGCAACACCGAAGGCTATCTGCGGGCCGCGTCAAAGCAGAAGTGGCTGGAGTGTCATGGCCTGGCGCATTGGCCGCATTTCTACACCGACTACGGCCGCCTGCTGCAAAAGAAATTCTTCGACTACTTTCTCAAGGGCGAAAAGAACGGTTGGGACCAGCAACCGCCGGTGCAGTTGCAGGTGCGCCATCCCGGCGAAAAATTCGTCGAGCGGCAGGAGAACGAGTGGCCGCTCGCACGCACGCAATGGACAAAGTTTTTTCTGGAACCCGGTCGCAAGCGTTTGCAACGCGAAGCGCCTGCCGCGGAGACGCGCATCGCTTACGACACCACCGGCGACGGGGTCACGTTCCATCTGCCGCCACAAACGCAACCGCTGGAGATCACCGGCCCGGTTGCCTGCAAGCTGTTTGTCTCTTCCAAGACCAACGATGCGGACATCTTCGCAGTGCTGCGTGTCTATGACCCGGACGGCAAAGAAGTGACGTTTCAAGGCGCGCTTGATCCGCGCACGCCGGTCGGCCAGGGGTGGTTGCGTGCATCGCAGCGCAAACTGGACGCGAAGCTGACGCTACCCTATCGGCCCTATCACGCGCACGATGAAATTCAGCCGCTGACCCCCGGTGACATTTATGAACTCGATGTCGAAATCTGGCCCACGTGTATCGTGGCGCCGCCGGGCTATCGCGTGGCGTTGACGGTTCGCGGCAAAGACTATGAATTTGACGGGCCGCCCATGGTGATTCCCAATGCGTTTTATTCGTTCACCGGCGTCGGACCGTTTTTTCACACACACCCGCAAGACCGGCCGGCTGCAATTTTCGAGACCACCAACACGCTGCATTTCGGCGCTGCGCAGCAACCGTATCTGCTTTTACCGATAATTCCACCGAAATAGAAGATGCAAGCGTAGCGCCCGTCAGGCTGGCAGATGCGTGCGATGCCTGATAGGCTGCGGGATGGAGGGATATTGCTTCGATACCATCGGCGTTTGTGATTGCGTGATAGCCTGTGCGGCGAGTTACGGCGGCGCCTGACGCGCGCTACTACACTGGAGGTCCGAATGACGATTCATACGGCGACAAGAGGCTGGGTGATCCCACTCACGCTGGCAGGCGCATTTACCGCCCCGCCGGCCCACGCGCAAGCCACTTCGACAGGCTCAGGACAGGCCTACCCCACCAAACCGATCCGCCTGATCGTGCCCTACCCGCCAGGCGCGGGCACCGATTTCACGGGACGCGAGATCGCGAAAATATTGACCGAATCTCTCGGACAGCAAGTGGTGGTCGACCACCGCCCCGGCGCGGCCGCTACGCTGGGACATGGGATGGTGGCAAAGGCAGTGCCCGACGGCTACACGCTGTTGCTCGGCACCACCGGCGGACTGGTCTCCGGTCCGGCGCTGCTGGGAGCCAGGATTCCCTACGACCCGCTCAAGGATTTTGCGCCGATTGGTTTGGCAACGTACGTGCCTTACGCATTGATTGTGAACGCGGGACTCGCCGCCACTAACGTGCGTGAATTCATTGCACTGGCGAAGGCGTCGCCGGGCAAACTCAACTACTCGTCACCGGGGGTCGGCACGCCCAACCACATAGGCGGCGCGATGCTGGTGACTCTCGCCGGCATAGAACTGCTGCATGTGCCGTACAAAGGCAGTTCGCTGTCGATGTCCGATCTCATCGCCGGCACCATCCATCTGACCATCACCGGCTTGCTGACGACAATGCCGCACGTGCGCACCGGGCGGCTCCGGGTATTGGGCATCGGGCACACGCAACGCATCAAGGCCGCGCCGGACATTCCGGCGATCAACGAAACCATCCCCGGTTACTACAACACCGGCTGGTGGGGTCTGGTCGCGCCGGCCGGCACACCGAAGGCAATCATCGACAAGCTCAACCCGATCATGAACAAGGGGCTGATGTCGCCCGAAATCACGCAGCGATTTTACGTCAGCGGCCTCGAAATCGCGACCTCAACGCCACAGGGCTATCACGACCTTATCCGCAATGATTTGCAGGCCTGGCGCAAGTTGATCAAGGATTCAAAGATTAGTGTTGAATCGTTACCATAAATAGTCGCTACCCTCCCCTACCGGCTGCTTCGCCCCCTCGCTTCGCTCTCCCCGCAAACGGGGAAAAACTACGCGGCCCGCGTACGCTTGGCAATGCCACCCAGCGTAAACGCAACAGCCTTCGCGCCTTTGCCCGGCGTCAGTGTGATCAGCGCGCAGCATCCGGTCTGTAGGGTGCCCATGTGGGCCGCAGCCACACCGGGATAACACGCCAGCGTGTCGCCATGGCGCATTTGCCGGTGCGCATGCACATGGCCCAATGCCAGATAGTCAAAACCGGAAGCTTCGATTTCCTGTGGCGTGATTAGCGAAGAGCGGTCCATATCGGGGTCGTCGGAATACAGACCATGCGCCATGCCGATGTGCCACATATTGCCCTTGCGCGGCAGCACATTGGCCATCGGCTTGTTGGAAAGATCGTGATCCAGCATGCAGCGGCCCCACACCGTGGCGTGCAACTCGGGAAACGTAACTTGCGCACCGCCGGCTTGATCCAGCAAGGTCACGTGAAGCCCCGCTTTGCGAAAATCCATACGCTTCATCACCGAGCGCTCGTCCCAACAGTCGTGGTTGCCGACAATGATGACTGTCGGACACGACACCCGCGATAGCTGCGCATAAACGTAATCGACGGTGTTGCGCTGAATCTCGTTATGATCAAACAGATCGCCGGCAATCAAAAATAAATCTGAACCGGTTTCAAGCACGGTATCGACGACCTGCGAAAATGCGACGCGCACTTTTGCACCATCTGCCTCGTCGTTAAGGTGGACATCGGAAGTGTGTGTGATTTTTAGAGGACGAATCATGGGCGTATTGTTCTGGAATTATAGGCGTCGGACTGTGGCGTCCGACATGCAGATGTTATAGTAAAATCGTTTTCGATAGTTCGGCGATGGCGCGGCATGCCTGATCTTCGTCTCGTACCACGTGCTGATGGTGAATAGCCTTTAGCGCGTCATGGCAAGCATAAGTCGCGATGTGATGCCGCCGCATGGGATAAAATCCGCCATCATCGACGCTTTTCGGCGCCCTCGACTGACCCCATTCCCTCAAGAGACTTGATCATGAAAATACTGGTACTCCCCGGCGACGACATTGGCCCGGAAATCACTGAAGTTGCGATGACCGTGATCGAGCGCGCCAACACGGCATTCGGCCTTGAGCTCGGATTCGATTTCAAGGATGTCGGCATGGCGTCGTATCGTAAGAACGGCACGACATTGCCGGAAAGCATTTTCGACGCCGCCAAAGCCGCCGACGGTATTCTGCTCGGGCCGTGCGGCATGACGGAATACCCGCCGCGCGAAGCAGGCGGCATCAACGTGCCGGGCATGCTGCGCAAACGTCTCGAACTGGGTTCGAACATGCGCCCCGCGCGCACGCGTGAGGGCATGCGTGATGCGCGTCCCGGTCTGGATGTGATGTTCGCGCGCGAGAACACCGAAGGCTTTTACCCGGACCGCAATATGTTCATGGGCAGCGGTGAATTCATGCCGACGCCGGATGTGGCGCTATCCGTTCGCAAGATTACCGCGCAGGCTTCGCGGCATATCGCACAATCGGCGTTTGAGTATGCGCGCCGCCGCCGCAAACAAGTCACCGTAGTCGGCAAGCGCCATGTGATGCAACTGTCCGATGGCATCTTCGTGCGCGAAGCGCAAGCGGTGGCGAAAAACTTTCCCGACGTCACGCTGCGCGAGATGGATGTAGATGCCATGGCGGCCGATCTCTACAGCCGGCCGCAGCGCCACGACGTCATACTCATCACCAATATGTTCGGCGATATTTTGTCGAATGCTGCGGTGGCGATGTCGGGCGGATTGGGACTCGCCGCGTCGCTCAATGCGGGCGACAACTTCGCCGCCGCCAATGCGGGCCACGGTTCCGCGCCGGACATCGCCGGCAAAGGCATCGCCAATCCCAGCGGCCTCATCCTGTCGTGCTCAATGCTGTTCGACTGGCTGGGCCATCGCCATCAGCGTGCGAATTTTTTGCTGGCTGCACGCGGCATCGAAGCCGCGATGGATGGCGCACTCAGCAAAGCGGAAACGCGCACCGGTGATTTGGGCGGCGCGCTCGGCACCCAGGCGTTTGGAAAAATTGTTGTTGATCGGCTGGCGGAAGCGGCGGACAAGCTGGCGAAAGACGCCAATGCATAAATATTTGTTTTTATTGATATTTTTATACCCGCTTCACAGTGCGCTGGCACAGGATAACTATCCCAGCAAGCCCATCCGTTTCGTCGTGCCCTTCGTCGCCGGCGGCCCTACCGACATACAAGGGCGCATGCTCGGCGAAAAGCTTGGGCAACGTCTCGGCCAGCAAGTGGTGATCGACAATCGCGGCGGCGCAGGCGGCAACATCGGCATGGAAATCACGGTGAAAGCGCCGCCCGACGGTTACACCATCGTCATCGCCACCGTCGGCACCTGGGCGGTCAATCCGCATCTCTACAAGAACATGACATTCGACGTGGTGAAAGACCTGGCGCCGCTGTTGCAAGTCTCGACCTCGCCCGGCGTGCTGGTGGTACACCCGGCGGTTAAGGCGACCTCGGTCAAGGAACTGATCGCGCTCGCACGTGAGAAACCGGGCACGCTGAACTACGGCTCATCCGGCGTCGGCGGCTTCGGACACATTTGCGGCGAATTGTTCGCGCAGATGAGCAAGACCAAAATGACGCATGTCCCTTACAAGAGTTCTGCGCCTTCGTTGACCGATCTCATCGGCGGGCAGATCCAGGTATTGTTTAATAACATGATCTCCACCGTGCCGCACGTCAAAGGCAATCGCGTGCGCGCGCTTGCCACCACCGGTGCTACACGCTCGCCTGCGCTGGCCGATCTACCCACCATCGCGGAAGCGGGCCTGCCAGGTTACGAAAATTCATCGTGGTCAGCGATTGGCGTACCCGCGGGCACGCCCAAGCCTATCGTGGCGCGGCTGCACAAGGCGTTCAGCGAAATTCTGAAATTGCCGGATATCCAGCAGAAACATGCAGAAGTCGGCGCGCAAATCGTTGGTGGCACGCCGGAACAGTTCCACGCTTATCTCAAGGCCGAGATAGCAAAATTCGGGAAGCTGGTGAAGGCAGCGGGGATACAGGCCGCAGGCGGATAACTTGTCAATGGAAAACGACAACCTGTAGGGGTGAGCCTGCGAACCCCAACGTTCGAGTGTCGAGGCACGCCTCATTGTTCGCCGGGAGACGCCATCGTTGGGGTTCCTTCGTCACCCCATCAACCTACCTTTACTTGCCAGCAAGGCTGAGCCTAAGCTTTCTTGATGTCTTCAATCTCCACCAGGCTGCGCTCCCCGCTATGCCGGAAAAGGCGCTTTGACTTGCGCGGATAATCGGTGATATCCTGCGCAAGCCGCTGCCCAATGACGAGGCATACCAGCGGCTCAGCGGAATCGTTAATCATCTCGTGCGCAACCTTGTTGATCGGGTGGCCCATAAAATCGCCGGGGCCGACCTTGTGCGTCTCATTGCCGATCACTGCCGTGCCTTGACCCGAGAGCACATAGACGCACTCTTCTTCGTAGTAGTGAAAGTGATATTCGGTGGAACGGCTGCCGGGCGCAATCGTGATCAGATGCACGCCCAGGTTCTTCAGACCCACGGCATCGCCTATCGATTTGTTGCTGCGTATCGCCCCTTCGTTGAGAAAATGCACGCGCTTGACCGCTTCCATCGCGGCTATGGCCTGGGCTGACAGATACATGTGTGCTCCTTTCCAAATGAAAATTGGCGGCTCCCTATCAGGCGATCCGCCATTCTTTATCTACGCTGCCCGAACCGTCCAACCTGTTCGGGGCGATCGAAATCAATTCGCCTTGATATTCGCCGACTTGACCACCTTGATCCAGTTGTTGTAATCGGTGTTGATACGCTCGCCGAACTTCTCCGGTGTACCGCCGGCGGGTACCATGCCCTGTTGCTCGAGATTTTTTTTCATCTCCGTCGATTCAAGCGCCTTGTTGATGACCGCATTCAGTTGCTTGATGATCGCGGGTGATGTGCCGAGGGGCGCCATGGCGCCAAACCACAGATCAACCACATAGCCGGGCACGGTGTCCGCTACGGTCGGAATATCGGGCAGCGAATACCAGCGCTTTGCACTGGTCACTGCCAGTCCGCGCAGTTTGCCGGAGTGTATATGCGGCGTTACCGGCAGCAGGCTGCCCACCATGATCGGGGCCTGCCCCGACAACACGTCGGTCATCGCCGCGCCGGTGCTCTTATAGGGCACATGCACCATCGTTATCCTGGTCATGTTCATCAGCAGTTCGGTCGCCAGATGCGTGATGCCGCCCGTGCCCGTGGAGGCATAGGTCTGGCTATTGGGTTTTGCCGCGGCCAGCGCGATGAACTCTTTGGTCGTCTTCGCCTGCACCGAAGGATGCACCACCAGCACGAACGGGGTGGTGCCGAATTCAACCACCGGAATGATGTTCTTGATCGGCTCCCACGACGGCTTGTGCAACGCCGAGGTGGCTGAAAAGCTCGCCGACATCATCATCAACGTGTAACCATCTGGCTGCGCTTTGGCGGTCATTTCCATGCCGATCAGACCGCCCGCGCCGCCACGGTTATCCACCACGAACTGCTGCTTCAAAGCTTCAGACAACTTCTGCGAGAACTGACGCGCAGTTATGTCGCTGCCGCCACCCGGCGCGAACGGTACCACCACGCGCACCGGCTTGGTCGGATATGGCTGGGCCTGCGCGGGCGCCGCAACACAGGCCATGGCTACAGCGGCTGCCACACTTATTGAAGCTCCTCGTAGTTTGGTTTTCATATTTTTCCTTTAAAAATATACAGTTACTAAATTTCGCCCAGCAACTCGCGTGCCGTCAGACTGCACACCTGCTCGCGCTCGCCGGCAGTAAGACCGGGTATTTTATCGATATCTTCAATCGGCCGGTCCGGCCCCATGTCGAACGGGTGATCCGTGCCTATAACAACGCGGTCGGCCCCTACCCGGTTGATAAGATGCCGCGCGGCCTGTGGATCATGCGTTAACGCGTCAAAATAAAACCGCCGCAGCAAATCACGCGGCGAACTCGCGTGGTTGACCTTGGGCTCGCTGCGCACGTTGTATCCATGCACGAAGCGCCCAATCTGGTACGGCACAAAACCGCCGCCATGCGCGAGCAGAATCTTCAGTTTTTTA
>JANMXV010000622.1:0-3412 GCA_031381325.1 Betaproteobacteria bacterium
CTCCGGTTGCTCTCCACTCCGCCTCGCGGCGATGCAGTTACCTTCGACTACATAGTTGTGACATCCTATGACATGGACTTTCACCTTGCAGACAAAGCGCCCTCACGGACGCACTCGTTCCCGCGCAGGCGGGAACCCATACGATGCAGGACAGAACCTACTACGTCTACATGCTCGCAAGCGGTCGCTACGGAACGCTCTATGTCGGCGTGACGTCTGATCTCATCAAGCGCACATGGCAGCACCGAGAAGGTTTCGCTGAAGGCTTCCCGAAAAAGTACAACGTCAAGCAACTCGTCTGGTATGAAGTGCATAACGACGTTCGAACTGCAATCACGCGCGAAAAGCAGATAAAGAAATGGAATCGCGCTTGGAAAATCAACCTAATCCAGGAACAAAATCCACAGTGGCGGGATTTGTACGAAGACGTTTCGAGGTAGGTATGTTATGGGTTCCCGCCTGCGCGGGAACGACAAGATTAATGTGCTTGTACTGATGACCAGCCGTATACCCGGAGCTCTTCGAGTGGAGTCCGACTGATCGCGCCTGTCTGCACGATTCCCTCTTGCGCCTGGAGCAAGTCGAACGTGTACTGCGACATACGAATGGAAGATCCCGCCAGCGCTGGCATACTTGAAAGCCGATCCGCTATCGTTTTTGCCTTACCTACTATTTGATACTGCTGAATAGGGCCGAAGAAACCTCCCGCCATTTCGCCGGTGCCCAATGCAACGCGTAGCGAGTAGCTGGTGAGTTTTTGTTTGCGCAGGATTTTTGGCAAAGTCTGAATCGCAGTTCGTGCCGCGTCGTAGGCGAGTTGCGCATGGTTCGCGTGCTTTGGGTGCCAGAGCGCCAGTACTGCGTTGCCAAAAAATTGAATGATGCGGCCGCGATGTTTTTCGACTACCAAGACGATGTGATCCTGGTGCGTGCCGAGTATATTCGCGAGTTGGGCTGGTTCGAGTCCTCCGGAAATGGTGGGCACGTTGACCACATCACAGACAAATACCGTGCCGACACCGGTGAATATTTTTGGAGATGTGTCCCAGCGCTTTCGGAAAAGACCGAACATGGCTTACCGCGCCAACCCCAAATCCACCAACACCGCTTTCATATCCGCATAGTCCTTGTCGAGGTCTTTGCGGAACTGTGCGCTGGTGACGAAATCGTCCGACCAGTAGTTGCGCTCCAACTCGGTTTTCCATTCCGTGCTTTGCGACGCTTTGCGCAGCGCGTTTTCCCAATACGCCACCTGCGGCGCGGTCATACCCTTCGGCCCCATGATCGAACGCCAGCCGCCGTAGACCAGACTGACCCCTTGCTCTTTCCACGTGGGCACGTTGGCGAAAGGGCCGGGCATGCGTTTGTCCGCTGAAACCGCCACCGCACGCAGGCGGCCGCTTTGCACGTGGGCGGCAACGTTGCCTGCCGCCGTGGTAACGAGTTCAATATGCCCGCCCATCAACGCCGTCACCGCTTCGGCTGAACCTTTGAACGCGATGACTTTCAGGTCGCGCGAATTGCCGCCCGCTGTTTTCATCAGCAAGCCTGCGGCGATATGGTTGTGGCTGCCCACCGTGGTGGCGAAGCCGATGGCGATGGATTGCGGTTTGCTTTTCAACTGCTCGACGAGGTCTTTGCCGGTTTTGACCGGTGAGTTGGCGTTGACCGCGAACACCACGTAGTCGTTGAACAATGACGCGATCGGCGTGAAATCGGAGTAATTCAGTTTGCTGGAGCCGACGATGTGATTGCTGAGCAACGCGGTGGTGCCTACCAGTAAATAGTGACCGTCGGCTACATGCTGATTCATGTAGGCGTAAGCGATGTTGCCGCCGCCGCCGGGTTTGTTGACCACGGAAATGGTAGTGGGCACGAGTTTCAACTCGTTCAACAATTTCTCGACGGAGCGTCCGGTTTTGTCATTGCTGCCGCCGGGCGCGGAGCTGACGACGATTTCTACGTTTTTTTGCGGTGTCCAGTTTTGCGCGGCAGCGCTGCCGCACAGCGCCATCACCGCGATGACGGCGTATAAGTGTATATTTTTAGGCATGTTCTCTCGTTTTATTATTTGGCTAATCCAATAGCCGCCAACACCTTCTTGGTGTCCGCGTAATCTTTTTCTAATTCTTTTCGCAACTGCGCACCGATGGCGAAATCTTCCGACCAGTAATTTCTTTCGAGATCGGTTTTCCAGCCGGCGTTTTGCGATACCTGACGCATCGCATTTTCCCAGAACGCGAGTTGCGCCGCGGGCATATCTTTCGGCCCCATCACGCCGCGCCAACTGCCCGACACCACATCGGCGCCCAGTTCGCGCCACGTCGGCACAAACGACAACGCGCCGGGCAGCCGCTGCGGCGCGGTGACCGCGAGCACGCGCATGCGCCCGCTCTGCACATGCGCCACCGCATTGCCCGCGCCGATGATCACCATTTCGAGATGCCCGCCGAGCAATGCCGCGATCGCCTCGGCGGAACCTTTGAACACCACGGTTTTAAGATCGCGTGGATTGCCGCCGATGCTTTTGATCAACAGACCCGCCGCGACGTGTCGCGTGTTGCCGAACGCTGCGGCAAAACCAATGGCCACGGATTGCGGCTTGCTCTTGAATAGCGCCATCAGGTCTTTGCCGGTCTTCAGCGGAGAATCCGTCTTCACCGCAAACACCACGTAGTCGTTGACCAGCGAGGCAATCGGCGTGAAGTCGTTGTAACTCAGTTTGCTCGCACCGATGATGTGATTGCTGCTGATAGTGGAAGTCGCCACCATCAGATAGTGCCCGTCGCCCGCGTGCTGATTGGTGTACGCCATCGCGATATTACCGCCGCCGCCGGGTTTGCCGATGACAGAAGTCGATGTGAGCACGACTTTTAATTCATTCAGCGCTTTCTCGATTTCGCGACCGGTCTTGTCGTTGCTGCCGCCGGGCACGGAGCTGACGATGATCTCGACGTTTTTGGTCGGTACCCATGCCTGTCCTGAGCCTGCCGAAGTGGCTTGTGCCAGTGTTGGTGCGCTGTGCAGCAGACCCAGTAGCAGTAAATATTGTAAGTATTTGTTTTTAAACATAACTTTTTAATCATTTGTCCTACGCTGCACTTAAGACCGGCCAAACCGCATCGGCGCCTGCCGCCAGCATTGCACGCCCCAGCTTCATCGACCAGTAGGCCTCGTTGCCGAACTCCTCGCGCCACGACAGCGCGCGCAGTGTTACATGATGCAACGCGTATTCATCCGTCACGCCAATCGCGCCGTGTACTTGATGCGTAATCGCGACCGCCTCGCGTGCGGCATCGGCCGTGCGAATTTTCGCGGCGGCCACCGCCATCACCATTTGCTGCGCGGCATTGAGGCTGGTGTCGTTCGCAAGCCGTTCGACCACCCCGACCGCGGAAAGTGCCGCTGCCAC
>JANMXV010000627.1:0-2140 GCA_031381325.1 Betaproteobacteria bacterium
CTCTGCAGGGGGTTCGGGCTCGTGATCAGGCGTGGCGTTGCCACCAGCGGTGACGGAAAACAAATCACGCTGCGGTGTGGCGTGAGCGCCTTTATCTTCCAGCGCCAGCAGATTGCGCCGCGCCGCACGGATCACGCTCGATGGCACGCCCGCCAGTTGCGCCACTTGCAAACCGTAACTTTGATTGGCGGGACCTTCTTCAACGCTGTGCAGAAAAACAATGTGATCCTTGTGTTCCACCGCATCGAAATGCACATTGGCCACTTCATTGAAGCGCAGCGCCAGCGCGGTGAGTTCAAAATAGTGCGTGGCGAACAGCGCGTAGCAGCGGCTTTTCTCGACCAGATTTCGCGCAATGGCGCCGGCCAGCGCCAGTCCGTCATAGGTGGATGTGCCGCGGCCGATTTCATCCATCAGCACCAGGCTCGTGGGCGTGGCGTGATGCAAAATGTACGCGGCCTCCGTCATTTCAACCATGAAGGTGGAGCGCCCGCCGGCCAGATCATCGGCGGCGCCGATGCGCGTGAATATCTGATCCACGGGGCCCAGCCGTGCGCGTGTCGCGGGCACGAACGAACCGCAGTGCGCCAGCAGCACAATAATCGCGACCTGCCGCATGTATGTTGATTTGCCGCCCATATTGGGGCCGGTGATCAGCAGCATCTGCCGCGTGGACGACAGACGCGCGTCGTTGGGTATGTATTGATCGACCTGGCCTTGCACCACCGGATGGCGTCCACCTTCGATCTCGATGCTGTTGTCGTCACAGAATTCCGGCGCATTCCAATCGAGTGCCGCAGCGCGTTCGGCGAAGGTAGCCAGTAAGTCGAGTTCGGCGAGTGCAGCAGCGGCTTGTTGCAGCGCTGCGATATACGGCGACAGATCGTCGAGCAATTTTTCATACAGCAGCTTTTCACGCGCGAGCGCGCGATCCTGCGCCGATAGCGCCTTGTCCTCGAAGGTTTTCAATTCCGGTGTGATGTAGCGCTCGGCGTTCTTCAGCGTTTGCCGGCGGCGGTAATCGTCGGGCACTTTTTCGCTTTGTGCGCGCGTGACTTCGATGTAAAAGCCGTGTACGCGGTTGTATTCGACCTTGAGCGTAGAGATGCCGGTGCGTGCTTTTTCGCGCGCTTCCAGCGCCAGCAGAAATTCGCCGCAGTTGTTCTGAATGGCGCGCAGTTCGTCCAGTTCGCTGTCAAAGCCGTCGGCAATGACGCCGCCTTCGCGCAATACGCTCGAAGGCTCGGCTTGTATGGCGGCGGTGAGCGTTGCCGCCAGATCGTTGCGCAGCGTAAGCTCGTGCGCGAGTTCGACTATGCGTGGACTTGCGCTGGCGGCGATTATTTCTTGCACGGCAGGCAGTTGTTTGAGCGTGTCGCGCAGCCCCGACAGATCGCGCGGACGCACGGTTTTCAGCGCGAGGCGTGAGGTGATGCGTTCTACATCCACGAAGGTGCGCAGCACCACGTGAATGCGCTCATGGTTGTGTGTTTGCAGCAATTCGCCCACGGCCCCGTGACGTGCGCGCAGCACGGCGCGATCGGTCAGCGGGTGATGCAGAGCATGGCGCAGCCGGCGGCTGCCCATGCTGGTGGCGCAATGGTCGAGCAAGGACAGCAACGTGGGCGCAGGCTCGCCGCGCAGGGTTTCGGTGAGTTCGAGATTGCGCCGCGTGGCCGGATCCATGCGCACCCATGCGCTGGATTGCTCTACCGTCAGCGCGCGCAAATGCGCGACCGCCGCACCCTGCGTGGATTTCACGTAATCAAGCAAAGCGTTGGCGGCGCCGATGGCGACCGTCATTTGTTCCGCGCCGAAGCCGCTTAAATCGTGCGTGCCGAATTGCTGGCACAGATTGCGCCGCGCCGCATCAATGTCGAAATGCCACGGCGGTACGCGGCGCAGCGGAATTTTCACGCTCTCGCTCAGCATAGGGTCCATGCTTGTCGTGACGTTATCTGGTGCAAGAATTTCAGCCGGGCGCAGGCGTTCAAGCTCGGCATCCAGATTACTCCACGCGGTCTCAGTGATGCAGAAGCGCCCCGAGGCGAGCGATAGCCACGCAATGCCCAGCGTGTCGCGCACGCGATGCAGCGCGAGCAGGATATTGTCGCGTTTATCGTCCAGCAGCGCGGCATCG
>JANMXV010000641.1:0-14142 GCA_031381325.1 Betaproteobacteria bacterium
CGGTCGCCATTGCCGCCTCTTTTGTGCAAATCGGCTGGGTGTGGTTCAGGCACCGCAAGGTTGAACCCATGCTGTGGGTCAGCCTTGGTGTCATTACCGTGTTCGGCGGCGCCACCCTGCTATTGCAGAACGAAACCTTTATCAAATGGAAGCCCACCGTACTCTACTGGTTGTTTGCCGCCTCGCTCGGCATCGCGGCGCTGGTATTCAAGAAAAACCTGATCCGCGCCATGATGGAAAAAACCATGACCTTGCCCGAAGCGGTGTGGGGAAAATTGCTGCTGAGCTGGATCGCGTTTTTCACGGTGATGGGCGTGCTGAATTTGTTTGTGGCGTTTAATTATTCGACGGATACGTGGGTGAACTTCAAGCTCTTTGGCGGCATGGGACTGATGCTGATATTTGTGTTCGGCCAGGCGCTGATGCTGGCCAAGTACCTTGAGGAAAAGAAGCCCGAATGACGGAACCCTTTCCCGTCTGCCTTGTCTTTAACGCAGGCCTCGAAAAAACACGCCTTTGAACACCATCGAACAAATGACACAGCGCCTCGCCGCGCTGGCGCCCGAGTCCCTCGAAATCCTCGACGAATCCGGGCAGCATATCGGCCACGAAGGCGCCAAGGGCGGCGGCGGTCACTATCAATTGCTGCTGGTTTCGGCACAATTTCACGGTTTGGCGTTGCCCGCAAGGCATCGTTTAGTTTACGATGCGCTCGGCCCGATGATGCACAACGCAATACACGCCTTGTCGATCAAGGCTTATGCACCGGAAGAAATCTAACCACCAAGGAACTTTATCTATGCACGCCCAGCGCCACCCTGCATTAACCCCTATCGCCGCCGCTGTAGCTACTGTGGTTTTTGCCACGACGACTTTCCTTATCCCTGCTGCCCATGCCCAAGTGGCCACGGTCAATGGCGTCGCCATTCCGCAGGCCCGGCTCGATACCATTCTCAAAATGCGCGCTGCCGGCAAGCAGCCCGATTCGCCTGAAATTCGCACTGCGCTGCGCGATACGCTGATCAATCAGGAAGTCGTGGCGCAGGAAGCCGTCAAAAAAGGGTTGCAAAAAACCCCCGAAGTTGCTGCGCAAATCGATTTGCAGCGTCAGGAAACGCTGGTGAATGCCTTCGTGCAAGATTACATGAAAGCTAATCCGGTGAGCGACGATGTGGTACGCAAAGAGTATGAGCGCATTAAGCCGACCATCCCTGCCAAGGAATTCCACGCGCGCCACATCCTCGTGGATAAAGAAGACGACGCCAAAGACATCATCGCGCAGCTTAAGAAAGGCGGCAGTTTCGAAAAGCTCGCCGCCGACAAATCTAAGGACACCGGCTCCAAAACAAAAGGCGGCGATCTCGACTGGGCGCCGGCTGGGCGTTATGTCAAACCCTTTGGCGATGCGTTGAGCAAATTGAAAAAGGGCCAGCTCACCGACGTACCAGTGCAATCAGAATTCGGCTTTCACGTGATTCGTTTGGATGACGAACGCGCGGTGAAGGTGCCCACACTGGATGAAGCCAAACCGCAAATTCAGCAAATGCTGCAAAGTCAGCAAGTGCAAAAGATGCTGAGCGAATTGCGCGCGAAGGCGAAAGTGGAGTGACAATACACGTGAAGGAGTGAAGATGTGAAGATGTGAATGCGTGAAGGGGGTACCCCATTCACCCCTTCACTCCTTTACCCATTCACAGTCCTTCAACCCACCCACTTTCGCGCATTCCGGAACATCCGCAGCCACGGCCCGTCTTCGCCCCAACCGCCGGGGTGCCATGAGTTCTGCACGGACCTGAACACGCGCTCCGGGTGCGGCATCAAAATCGTAAACCGGCCATCTTGTGTGGTCAGTCCGGTAATGCCTTTCGGTGAACCGTTCGGATTGAGCGGATAACGCTCGGTTACATGCCCCGCGTTATCCACAAATCGCAACGCCACCAGCGATTGCGCTGCATGCAGTGCCGTGCCATCCGCAAATTCCGCATAACCCTCGCCGTGCGCCACCGCCACCGGCAAGCGGCTGCCGGCCATGCCCTCGAAAAACAGCGAGGGCGACTTCTGGATTTCCACCATCGCCACGCGCGCTTCGAATTGCTCGGATTTATTTTTCACGAAATGCGGCCACAGGTTCGCGCCGGGAATCAGTGCGTGCAAATTGCTCATCATCTGGCAGCCGTTGCACACCCCTAACGCAAAAGCGTCGCTGCGTTTGAAGAACGCCTCGAACTGATCACGTGCGCGCGCATTAAACAGTATCGATTTCGCCCAGCCCTCGCCCGCACCCAGCACGTCGCCGTATGAAAAACCGCCGCATGCCGCGAAGCCCTTGAAATCCGCGAGGCTTACGCGTCCCGCGATAATGTCGCTCATGTGTACATCGAACGCAGCAAAGCCCGCGCGATCAAACGCCGCAGCCATTTCAATCTGCCCGTTCACGCCCTGCTCGCGCAGAATTGCGATACGCGGGCGCGCTCGGGAGGAGATATACGGGCTCGCTATATCCTGCGCAGGATCGAATGTGAGTTTTGGACGCATGCCGGTATCTCCCGGTTCAAGCAAACGGTCGTACTCCTGCCGCGCACAGTCTGGATTGTCACGCAGCTTTTGCATCCGATAAGTGGTTTCCGACCATGCGCGATGCAGATTCACGCGTGAATCGCGGAACACTTCCGTCCCATTGGCACAGACAATCAACATGTCGCCTGCGTTGACCTCGCCGATGACATGAGAATTCGCGCTACCCAGGCCCGCGGCGGAAAGCGCGCGCATGACCTCCGGCGTATCGACGCGACGCACCTGAATGACGGCGCCCAGTTCTTCATTAAAGAGTGCGGCAACTATTCCCCGCCGCGACATCGCTGTCAGGTCAAACATGACACCGCAGCGGCCGGCAAACATCATCTCGCATACCGTAGTCAGTAAGCCGCCATCCGAGCGGTCGTGATAGGCCACCAGCTTATGTTCGCGCGACAGTTTCTGAATAACAGCAAACAACGCTTTCACCGCGTCAGGCCGGTCCAGATCCGGCGTCTCATTGCCGGATTGCGAATAAGCCTGCGCCAACGCCGAGCCACCCAATCGGCCGCGTCCAAGGTCGATAATGATAAGGTCCGTCTCCCCGCAATCGGTACGCAACTGCGGCGTCAGCGTTCGGCGCGCATCTTCAACCGGCGCAAACGCGGATACGATCAACGACAACGGCGCGATAACTTCTTTTTTCACGCCGCCTTCCGCCCACGCCGTCTTCATCGACAACGAATCCTTGCCTACCGGAATGCTGATACCGAGTTGCGGGCACAGTTCCATCGCTACCGCATGCACGGTATCGAACAACGCCGCATCTTCGCCGCCGTGCCCCGCCGCTGCCATCCAATTGGCTGAAAGTTTGATGTCGCCGATGTTCGCGATGGGTGCTGCGGCAATGTTGGTTATCGCCTCGCCTACCGCCATACGGCCCGACGCTTGCGGATTGATCACCGCCAGCGGAGTACGCTCGCCCATCGCAAATGCCTCTCCACGATAGGTATTGAAGCCCATCAGCGTCACCGCTACGTCTGCCACCGGCACTTGCCACGGCCCCACCATCTGATCGCGCGCGGTCATGCCGCCCACGCTGCGGTCACCGATGCTGATCAAGAACGTCTTGTCCGCCACGCAAGGCATGCGCAACACGCGATACGCCGCCTCGCGTAAATCGATCCGCGACGAATCAAACGCCGGCAACTCACGCGCTGCACGGGTGACCCGCCGCGTCATTTTTGGCGGCTTGCCGAGCAATACCGACAGTTCCATGTCCACGGCGTTATTCGCAAACTCCGCATCATGCACGATGAGCCGGCCATCATCCGTGGCCTGCCCACCACCGCGTACGGGCAGCGCTCACGCACGCACATCGCGTCAAACACCGCCAGTGACTCAGCCGCGATCGCGAGTACGTAGCGTTCCTGCGCTTCATTGCACCAGATTTGCAGCGGCGACATGCCCGGCTCTTCGCTCGGTATTTTGCGCAAATCGAAGCGCCCGCCGCGTCCTGCCGCATGCACCATCTCAGGCAGTGCGTTGGATATTCCGCCCGCGCCGACATCGTGTATCGACAGTATCGGATTCGCATCCGCCAGCGCACAGCAGCGATCGATCACTTCCTGCGCGCGACGCTGAATTTCCGCATTGCCGCGCTGCACTGAATCGAAATCGAGGTCTTCCTGATTTACGCCCGTTTCCATGCTGGACGCCGCGCCGCCGCCCAGCCCGATCAGCATGCCGGGCCCACCCAATTGAATCAGCAGCGCGCCCGCGCCGAGTTCCGCCTTGAACGCGTGGCGCGCCGCAATGTTGCCGACGCCGCCGGCAATCATGATCGGCTTGTGATAGCCGCGCATCTCGCCGGCCACTTGTTGTTCGTAGGTACGAAAGTAACCCGTGAGATTCGGCCGCCCAAACTCGTTGTTAAACGCCGCCCCGCCGATCGGGCCTTCAAGCATGATCTGCAATGCCGATGCGATGCGTCCCGGTTTACCGTATGAATCCCGTTCCCACGATTGAATGGCGCCGGGAATGCGCAGGTTCGATACCGTGAATCCGGTCAAGCCCGCTTTGGGCCTGGAACCGCGCCCGGTTGCGCCCTCGTCGCGAATCTCGCCCCCTGACCCGGTTGCCGCACCCGGATAGGGCGCGATCGCTGTCGGGTGGTTATGCGTCTCCACCTTCATCAGGATATGCGTGTCGTCTTCCACGAAACGGTATGCGCCACCCGCATCCGGATAAAAGCGCTCGATACGCGCGCCTTCAATAATCGATGAATTGTCCGAATACGCCACCACCGTGCCCTGTGGATGTTTCGCATGGGTGGTGCGTATCATGCCGAACAGCGATAGCGCCTGAGCCGCGCCGTCGATCACCCAGCCGGCGTTGAATATCTTGTGACGGCAATGTTCCGAGTTGGCCTGCGCAAACATCATCAGCTCAACATCAGTCGGATTGCGTTTCATGCGGGCGAAGTTTTCGACGAGATAGGTAATCTCATCTTCGGACAGCGCCAGACCCATCCCGCGATTTGCACGCGCCAATGCCGCTGCGCCGCCGCCGAGGATATCCACTGTGCTGAGTGGTTTCGGCTCGAAGCGCTGAAACAATTTGTCCGCGTCTTCCATCGCACCAAAAACACACTCTGTCATGCGGTCGTGGATCAACGGCAGCGCTGCCGTGCGCGCCTGCTCACCGGTAATGCCGCTCATCCAGAATGCCGTGCCGCGTTCTATGCGTTGCACAGCGTCCAACCCGCAATGGCGTGCAATGTCAGTCGCTTTGGAAGACCACGGCGAAATCGTGCCGGGCCTGGGTATCACCAACAGCAATTCGCCTTGCGCCACGCCGTCGTGCGCGGCCGGCCCGTACGTCAGGATGCGTTCGAGACGCTCATGTTCAGGCGCATCCAGCGCGCGCGTGGTCTCGACGAAATGCCAGAACTCGGCATAGAGCGTGAGCGGCGAAAGCGAAGCAGAAACAGACTGCAGAAGTTTTGCGAGGCGAAAATCAGAGAGGGCGCGGCGACCCCGGAGACGCAGAATCATCACTATTCAGACGCTGTAAAGCCGTATTTTACACCGCTTTTCCGCTAAACTTGAGCGCACCATGCATGTCAAAATCGACAACGGTACGCCGCTCTATCGGACCGCAGATGTGCGGCATATCGAGTCGCGCAACGCCCACTTGCAGTTGATGGAACGCGCAGGCCATGCCGCCGCGCAATTCGCCCGCACGCTTGCCACGGACAGTGGCAAATCCATACTGATATTCGCCGGCCCTGGCAACAACGGTGGCGACGCGTTCGTCGTCGCACGTTATCTCAAGCAATGGTTTTTTGCGGTCACGGTAGTGTTCGGCGGCGACGCGGCAAAGCTGCCGCGTGACGCTGCTGCCGCCTACGCGCAATGGCGTGCGGCAGGCGGCACAACCGTGGATAGCCCGCCCGCGTCCGGCGAACGGAGCCTCGTTATCGACGGACTGTTTGGCATTGGCCTCGTACGCGCTATCGAGGGCCGCTACGCCGCGTGGATAGCCGCCATAAACCAGCAGCGCGCCCCGGTGCTCGCCCTCGATATTCCCAGCGGCCTGAATGCCGATACCGGTTGCGTCCATGGCTGCTGCGTGCGCGCCACGCACACCATCACTTTTATCGGCATGAAGCCGGGCATGCTCACACTGGATGGGCCGGATCACTGTGGCGCGCTTTATCTGGACGATCTCGATCTGGATTGCAGTGCCGGCAGCGCGCCTGGTCAGGTATTGGGCGCGTGCACGCCCAACCTCGCGCCACGTCTGCGCAACACGCACAAGGGCAGCCACGGCAGTGTCGGCATTATCGGTGGCGACAGTGGCATGGCGGGTGCGGCATTGCTTACCGGCCGTGCCGCATTGAAGCTCGGCGCGGGCCGCGTGTATGTCGGCCTGCTCGCGCGCGACGCACCGCTGCTTGACGCTGCGCAACCGGAGCTGATGCTGCGTCCGGCGGGTGAAGTTTTGAAGCTTGATCATCTGAGCTGCCTCGCCATGGGTCCGGGCTTGGGCGCCACGGTCGATGCCGAATTTTATTTGCAATGGGCACTGGAATCAGCGCTCGCATCAAATTTGCCCTTGGTGATCGATGCCGATGCGCTCAATGGCATCGCTGCGTCCGATAAACTAAAAACCATTATAAAAAAAGTAGTTACGACAAAAGTATTAACCCCCCATCCAGCCGAAGCCGCACGGCTACTCAGTTGCAGCACGCGCGAGGTGCAAGCCGACCGCATTGCCGCGGCCACGGCGCTTGCCACGGAATATCAGGCACACGTCGTACTCAAAGGCGCAGGCAGCATCTGCGCCTCTCCCGGCCAGCCGTGGCGCATCAACACCAGCGGCAACCCCGGCATGGCGAGCGCGGGCATGGGTGATGTGTTGACCGGCATCATCGCGGCGTTGCTTGCACAAGGCGTGGCGCCGCAACGCGCGATGGACACCGCCGTGTGGCTGCACGGCGCAGCGGCTGATGCCTGTGTGGCGAACGGCGTGGGGCCGGTGGGATTGACGGCAGGCGAGGTAATCGACTCTGCACGCCGACTACTGAACGCCAGCCTGTCGTAGTAATGCGTTAACGCTGTCCGTGTCGAGTGATTTCCCGGCGCCCAAGAGAAATATCACTGTAATTAATAACGCAAAGATTACTGCATTCCCGCGAACCTGTGGCAGGGCAACCGGTATAATCCACGCTTTTTCGGCCTCGCCATGTGGTTTAAAAACCTGCTCGTGTATCGCCTCGCGCCCGGCAATCGCATCAAAGTGGATGATCTTGAAGCGAAACTCAAAGATCATGCCCTGCAACCCTGCGGCAGTTTTGAAATGGAATCACGCGGCTGGGTCGCGCCACGCACCGAGGAACGCTTTGTGCATAGCCTGGAACGCCAGTGGTTGATACTGTTCGGCGTCAATCAAAAGTTGCTGCCCGGCGCTGTCATCACGCAGACAGCCAAAGAGCGCGCGGCAAAACTTGCTGAAAAACAGGAGCATCCGGTAGGCCGCAAACAAATGCGCGATATTCGCGAGCGCGTGCTCGAAGAATTGATGCCCAAGGCGCTCAGCCGCCGCCGCACAATCGGCACCTGGATCGACCCCGTGAACGACTGGCTGGTGGTAGACAGCGCTGCCGACAAAAAAGCCGATGCGTTGCTAGAAGCGCTAATCGGCGCCGACGTTGAAGTCGCAGCCAAGCGCCTTGAAACACAGCAATCGCCCTCGGCGGCAATGACGCTTTGGTTAAGCTCGGGCAAAGTGCCCGCGCCATTTACCATCGATCAGGATCTCGAACTGAAAGCCACGGGCGAGAGCCGTGCCACCGTGCGCTATGTGAATCACCCGCTTGAAGGTAAGGAAATCCGCGACCATATCGCCGGCGGCAAAACCGCCACGCGTTTGGGGATGACGTGGAAGAACCGCATTTCGTTCGTGCTCACCGAGCAGTTGCAGATCAAACGCGTCGCCTTTCTCGATATCCTCAAAGCAGAAACACAAGACCAAGCCGGGGATGCAGAAGAGCAATTTGACATTGATTTCGCTCTAATGAGCGGAGAACTGGCGGCACTGCTTGCCGATCTGGTTGAGGCGTTGGGCGGCGAGAAAAAAAGCGCTTAGACGCACCCTCGCTCACTCATGTGAGCGGGTGGCGTTTCATATTTCACATGTCGCGTTTCATGAATTGAGTAATTACCGCCGCTTATCCTGCCGGCCAGCGCCGCCGCCCTGCGCAGCGCCCCGTTGCCCCTGACGTTGCGGTTGACGTTGTTGCTGACGCTGCAGCGGGCGTTGCGCCTGGCCTTGTCCTTTTCCCTGTCCTTTCCCTTGGCCACGGCGACGGCTGTTAGTGTTGCCGCGATTGCGCGCATTGCCATTGCCGCGGGCGGGTCGCCCGTCTCCCATGAACCCGGCGGATGACGGAAACATCTGCCCAACGTTCGATGCCGGTTGACTCACATCATCGTCGAATAGTGTGGGCGGCGGCAAAGCCACATTGAAATTGATTTCGTCGTCCGGGCCAAAATTGCGCCCGGCTTTCGGCGCTGGCGGCAAGCGATTACCTCTGTTGTCGTAATCCTCGTTGATCTCGCCGCTGGCGGTCAACAAAACTGCATTGCGATTGACCTTCGCCGGCGGGATGCGATTACCGTAATCGTCGTCGCGTACTACGCGATTGTCGCGATTGCGGTTTGTAGTATCGCGGTTGCCCCGATTGTCACGGTCTTCGCGTGCCGTCTCTTGACGGTTGCTGCCATTGCGGTTGACCTCGCCTCGCTGGACCTCATTGCGGTTCCCGCGCGGTGCTGCCTCACGTGGCCCCGAACTCTGACGCGGCCCCTGACGCGCGCCATGACGTGGTGCTTGCTGCGGCGCCTGCGGCGGCGCTTCAGCACCCGCTACCGCTACCGTAAACCCCGGCGGCTGCTCACGTTGTGCGCTAATGGCACTAATGGCACTATTGGCGCCATCAGTACCATTGGTACCATTATTACGATTGCGGCCACGAGTGCGGCGACGGCCGCGGCCTTCTCTGCCATCCCTGCCTTCTCGCGCCTCGCGCGGCCCGCTGGCCAGGTTGGGTTGCAGTCCCCCGTCATTGGCTTGCCGCATTTGCCGCGGCTGGGAATCACCCTGCGGCGCCCGATCCACGACCGCTTCTCCTACCGTCGGCCCGATGCCCGGCTCAAAACCCGGAATCACTGTCTGTTCAACCGTGCGCCGCATAAGCTTTTCGATTTCGGCAAGCAGCGGCATCTCTTCGAGTGACACCAGCGATATCGCTTCACCCGTGACACCCGCGCGGCCGGTGCGGCCGATGCGATGCACATAATCTTCAGCCACATGGGGCATATCGTAATTCACCACGTGCGGCAATTCCTCGATATCCAGTCCGCGTGCGGCCAGATCGGTGGCCACCAGCACCCGCACCAGGCCAGCCTTAAAATCCGCCAACGCCTTGGTACGCGCACCCTGGCTCTTGTTGCCATGTATCGCCGTGGCTGAAATGCCCGAACGCCCCAACTGGTGCGCCAGCCGGTTCGCGCCATGTTTGGTACGCGTAAACACCAGCACTTGTTTCCAGTCGCCGGTTTTCACCAGATGCGCAAGCAGCGCGCGCTTGCGATCCTGTCCCACCGGATGCACGCGCTGCGCGACGAGTTCCGATTCCGCGTTACGCCGTGCAACTTCCACCATTACCGCGTTGTCCAGCAGGCCATCGGCCAGCGCGCGGATTTCATCGGAAAATGTCGCGGAAAACAACAGGTTCTGGCGTTGCGCCGGCAGCAGCGCAAGGATGCGCTTCACGTCGTAAATGAAGCCCATGTCGAGCATGCGGTCGGCTTCATCCAGCACCAGAATTTCCACCTGCGACAAATCCACCGTCTGCTCATTCGCATGATCAAGCAAGCGCCCCGGTGTCGCGACCAGAATATCCACGCCCTCTTTCAAGACCTCGATCTGCGGCGTAATGCCCACGCCGCCAAAAACCACCGTCGAGCGCAGCGGCAAATATTTGCCGTAAGTACGCACGCTCTCTTCGATCTGCGCCGCCAGCTCGCGTGTGGGCGTCACAATCAGCGCGCGCACCGGATGCGCGCCCGACTCGGGCAGGGTCGTCATCAGCCGCTGCAACAGCGGCAAGGTAAATGCAGCGGTCTTGCCGGTGCCGGTTTGCGCGCCCGCAAGGACATCGCGACCGTCGAGAATGACAGGAATCGCCTCCATCTGCACCGGCGTAGGTTGCGTGTAGCCATGATCAGCAACAGCGCGCGTCAAATCGGCCATAAGGCCAAGATCGGCAAACAACTGACTCAAAAATTTCTCCCTGCGATCAACCTGCCGCAGCAATAGCCGCGAGAACCGGTTCAGGCTGATACAACTTGGGGTTTATAGATTCGGGGATCTGGCGGGACAGGCCTCACAACCCAGCCTTCACAGCCATAACAACCACGATCACCACGATCAGGACGCAACCGCAAACCGGATGAAGCGGCGCTAATGTCCAAGGTATGCATGATACACGAGTTGGCGCTGTAGAGCTGCCAACCTCGGAATTTTATCCGGTACTACACATAACCTATTGTTTTTATTAATCTTTTAATAATCTGTATTACAAGGCATAGAACAAGGTTTTCGCTCACTCAAAACCAATCCTCACCGCCGCTTCGCCCGCATAACCCCCTTCACCTCGCGAATCATCGCCAGCACACGCTTGAGTTGAACAAGATTCGTAATCTCCAGCGTAAAGCGCATGCGCGCCAGCATGTCGCGGGTGAGCGTATTGGTGGCGATGACGTTGGAGCGCTCGCGCGTGAATACCTCACTGATGTCGCGCAACAAGCCCGTGCGGTCGAGCGCTTCAATTTCCACTTCCGCTGGAAATGTAGCGCCGCTGGCAGCGCCCCACTCGGCGACAACGATGCGTTGCGGATCAAGGCGCTTCACATTGCTGCAACTCGCGCGATGCACGGTGACGCCGCGTCCGCGCGAGACGAAGCCGACGATGGGTTCCGGCGGTGCAGGCTTGCAGCACTTCGCCGGTACGGTGAGCAGCTTGTCCACGCCGACCACCAGTACGCCGCCGTCCCCGCCACTCCGGCGTGGTTTGCGCGGTACCGGCATGGTTTCTGGGACGGGTTCCGCCGCCGACAGCGGACGCAGTGCGTCCTGCAAGCGCTTGGGGCCAATATCGCCGCGCGCAATATCCGCCAGAAAATCATTGAGCTTGGCGTAGCCCTCCGCTTCCGCCAGCTTGTCAAGATTGAGTGCGGTTTGCCCGTGACGCTGCAATTCTTTTTCCAGCAGCGCGCGGCCCTGCGCCACATCCGTGTCGTAGTTTTTGCGATTAAACCACTGCCGCACTTTGCTGCGTGCGCCTTGACTCTTGATGAATCCCAGTTGCGGATTAAGCCAGTCGCGGCTGGGCCCGCCCTGCGTGACCGTCGTGACTTCAACCTGCTGGCCGTTGTGCAGCTCAGTGTTAAGCGGCACCATCGCGCCATCCACCTTCGCGCCCCGGCAGCGGTGCCCCAGCTCGGTATGCACGTGATAGGCAAAATCGATGGGCGTTGCCCCCTTCGGCAGATCGACAACCTTGCCCTGCGGCGTAAAAACGTAAAGGGTGTCGTCGAACAAGCCCGTGCGAAACTGTTCCGCCAGTGCGCCTGCATCCTTGACTTCTTCCTTCCAGTCCAGCACTTGCCGCAACCACGCGATTTTTTCGTCGTAGCCTTTGTTCTGGCGGCCACCCTCCTTGTAACGCCAGTGCGCCGCCACGCCGAGTTCGGAACTCTGATGCATCTCGTGGGTGCGTATCTGCACTTCGACGGATTTCTCTTCAGGTCCGATCACCGCGGTATGCAATGAGCGGTAGTTATTGCCTTTGGGTTTGGCGATGTAATCGTCGAACTCCTTCGGAATCGGCGACCATAGATGATGCACCAGGCCCAGCGCGGTGTAGCAATCTTTCACGTCATCCACCAGCACGCGCACCGCGCGCACGTCGTAGAGGGCTTCGAAATCCATGCCTTTGCGCTGCATTTTGTGGTAAATGCTGGTGATGTGTTTGGGCCGGCCCATGACCTCGGCTTTAATGCCCGCGCCCGCGAGTTCGTCTTTGAGCAGCGCCACCACGTTGTCGATATAGCTTTCGCGATTGACGCGTTTATCGTCGAGCAGACGCGCGATGTTCTTGTAGGCGTCCGGCTCCAGGATGCGAAACGCGAGGTCTTCGAGCTCCCATTTCAAGTGCCACACACCCAGACGATTCGCCAGCGGCGCAAAAATATCACGCGTCAGTTGCGCGGTTTCACGGCGCGCGGCGGCATCGTCGCGCTTGACGGCGTAACGCAAATCCTGCGTGTGATCCGCGAGCTTGATCAGCACCACGCGCACGTCTTGCACCATCGCCAGCAGCATCTTGCGCAACGCTTCGAGTTGCGCCCCCTGCTCGTCGGGCTTTTGATTGCTTACACGCCGGTTGGACAGCGCACCCATGGCGCTCATGCGCAGCACGCCTTCGGCCAGTCCCGCAATGGTGGCGCCGAATTTGTCGCGCACGCGGCGCGCCGCACCCGTGTCAAATTCGAGCAGCGGCCACAACAATGCCGCTGCCACCGCTTCATGCCCCAAATGCAAGTCGCCCAGCAGCGACACCGTGCCCATCACATGGGCGAGAACCGGTTCGCCATACGCCAGCGTTTTGCCGTCATACAACGGCGTGACAAACGCAACCGCATCGTGCAACGTTTTCGCAGCAGCGGCAGATTCACGCGCGGCAATGACGTCGATCCATGCCTCAGAATCGGTGTCTTGCGGCGTTACGAGTTTGAGATGGGTTGCTTTTACCATTTGGCTATTGTAGCCAGCATGTCGATACTGTATCTACGATTTCTGAATATTCCGATACTGAAGATACAGAATATAGCCGCCCCACGCCAGCGCCAGCATCACCGTAAGCGAACCCAGTGTATCGGCCATCCACGCAATCTTACGTTCGTGCTGCAGCAGTCCCAGCGACGTCAGAATATTCTCCCAGTCATGCACGCCGGGACGATCCGCACCCGTGCCACCGCCCAGCAGCATAAGTTGCAGATCGCGCGCGTCGTTAATGTAAGGCGCGCAATCCATCAGGCTCTGGCCGAACCACCACAAGCCTATCGAGCCGCCGAAGTTGTCGCGATTCTTCACGATTAGCGCTCCCATCACTATCAGCGGCATGAGCAACTGCCCCAGCGTACCGCCCAGCACCATGATGAAATTGCCGAACGCCATGAAGATGATGTGTCCGGCCTCATGAAACACCAGATTCACGCGATGCATGAACGACTCGCCGATTTCGGCGCCGCGAAAATCCAGCCAGATGAAATACCAGCCCCAGATAAAGAACACCACGTAGGTCGCCGCGCGGCCCCAGAACGCAATGTTGTCGGTGTGCGCATCGACGTAGGTCAGGCGTTCGCGCAAGGTAACGCGAGGTTCGGTATCCGCATCATCGGCCTGCACGCGCGACCGTATCTCCCCGCTGCCCAACTGGCGTTGCACCCACTTCGCGAATACCAGTCCGCACGACGGGCATATGCCGATGTCGCCGGTGTCGGTGGGCTGGCGCTGGTATTTGCATTTGGGACAGGTGGTAAACATTTGAATCACTATATGTAGCGGTAAATTGAGTTGACAGCAACAGCGAAGCCCAACGCTCTACGTGGATTTGCGACGCCGCATTAGCAACAAGAACCCCGTTGGACTTCACAGGTTCAGGCCGCCGCCCGAAACGCCGCCTCAACCGCGCGTACAAGTGAAGGATGCAGCGTGCCCAGCGTTGGCTTTTCTCCCTGTGGTGCGGCTGGCGGAACGGAAAACCATTCCGTCGTGTACGGCAGATCGATAGCCTGTCTCAGATCGAACTTAGTGTCGTAGCTCAACCCGGCAGACGCATACGCCGCTGGGTTGCGCTCGCGCAGAATTGCAAATTCGCCGCGATACAGTTGAGTGGTACGCTGACTGGTGCCGTAAGCGACACGCACTATAAACTGGGGTGCGTCATCATCAAAAACAGCAAGGATCAGGGCGGGTCGAGGTTTGGGGCGAGGA
>JANMXV010000660.1:0-2294 GCA_031381325.1 Betaproteobacteria bacterium
TCTGCAGCGTGCGCGACGTGTACCAGATACGAGCAACCGCCCATGTCGGTCGAGTCCACGTGCTTCAACTGCTTCAGGTTCATGTAGTTGGCCATGCTCCAGACGTTGGCGCCCGGCGCATCACCGGCGCAGAAGTAGCCGTCGATGTCGTTCTTGGTGAGACCTGCGTCTTCGAGCGCGCCTTTGGCGCACTCAGCGTGCAACTGCGATACGGAATGGTTCGGCGCTTTGCGCAGCGGATGCTCGTAAGCGCCTACGATGTAGGCTTTACCTTTGATGCTCATGTGTGATTCCCCTTTTTTGAAACTACAGTCAATTTAACCCGAAATGGTGAAACTCACAAATCGCCATGCGCGAAATGACGGCAGAGTTCAATTGGTGAATAATGGGCGGATAAATGCACCCGCGGGCGTAGCGCCAGCGGTGCTGGCTCGCGTGAACGCCGAGTTTGTGAAAGCGATCAAAAGCCCCGAGCTGCGTCCGAAAATCGAACAGCAGGACATGGAGCCGACCGCGCCCGGCCATGTTGAATTCAACGCGATGTATCGCGCGGAACTCGCGCGCTGGACCAGGGTGGCTAAGGATGCGGGGTTGAAGGCGGATTAAAAGACGTGGTTTGAACGGCTTTCGCGGGGGTCAGTAGTCAGTACTAACCCGCCTGCCGCTTAACGCGCCCTTGGATTTTTTGCGTGCATTGACTACCATGCACGTTTTCCCGCCGCGCTATCAACGAAAGGATCGTCATGAGCACCTTGCATCCAGTCGCCGCTGAACTTCCGCCTCACGGCTATGTGATCACCAAACCGGTGCCGGGCTCAGATATCCCCGCCGATTACACGTTTGTGCTCACGCGCGACGAAATCTATGTGCCGATCTCGGTGCGCAAGCCCGTTGTAAGCAGTCACGGCAACGGGCCGTTTCCGGCGATTGTAATGGGACGCGGCAATGGGCGCGGCGGCCTGCCGTTGGTCGAGCAAAAGGTCGCGCTCTATAGCACGATGCAGGACAAGATGATCGCGCGCGGCTATGTCGTCGTCTATGTAAATTACCGCAACGAAATTCCCTATCACTACGAAAGCCGCGACGTGGCGCGCAATGTGGCGGATGACATCAGCGGTGAAGGGCGCACCCTGAAATCCACGCCCAGCGTCGATTCCGACGATTTGCAAGCCGTTTTCAAATACGTGCGCGCGCTGCCCTATGTGAAGGATGGCAAGGTCGGCGCCGTGGGCGTGAGCCACGGCGGCGAAACGATATTGAAGGCCGCTGCTGAAATGGATTTCACCTGCGGCGTCGTCATCGAAGGCGCGTCACATGAATTCCTGACCGTGGATACCGGCCCCAACGCGCCGCGCAAGGGCAGCGAGATTCAGTACAACGATATCGAGATCGCCCGCAAACACGCCAACAAGGCGCGCGCGATGGAACGCATCCGCCGCATCAACACGCCGATGCTGCACATCGGCCGTGATCACGATCATCTGCAAGGCATATTCAAACTTGCGCACGAGTGGATGCTGGAAGCCGGCAAGAATTCCACCTGGGCAAGCTTCGATCACCCCGCTCACGGCTACCCGTTCATCGAGCGCGGCGCGGATGGGTCATACAATCCGAATCCCGAACAGCAGGCGGCGTTTGATTTGTTCATGGATTACTTTGATAAACGCTTGAAGTGATGGCTGCATGTGTATAACTATTTGTTTTTAAACACTATTTACAGAAAAAATTATCATGAAAATCGCCGTCATCCACGACTACGCCAACGCACTGCGCAACACGCGCGCGTACCCCAAACTTCAAGGCCATGAAGTCGTAATTTACAACGACGCCTACACCGACCCCGCGCGCGTGGTGGAGCAGGTCAAAGGTTGCGATGCGTTATTGCTCACGCAGCAACGCATCACCATCACGCGCAAAATCGTCGAGCAACTGCCGCAACTCAAGTTCATCAGTCAGACCGGACGCAACGTGTATCACCTTGATGTGGCAGCCTGCACCGATCACGGCATCCTGGTGTCGGCGGGCGGGCACGACGGCAAAAGCCCGTACACCACCACCGGCGAACTGGCGTGGGCGCTGATCCTCGCGTCGCTGCGCCATATTCCCTACGAAGTCGAGCGTTTCAAGGCGGGCCACTGGCATTCCACCGTGGGCACGCGGCTGTATGGCCACACGCTGGGCATCTACGCCTTCGGACACATCGGCAGCGGCGTGGCGCGTGTCGGGCGCGCGTTCGGCATGAACGTCGTGTGCTGGGGCCGTGAATCCTCGCTGGCGCGCGCCAAGGCCGAAGG
>JANMXV010000661.1:0-7860 GCA_031381325.1 Betaproteobacteria bacterium
ATGCACTGCGACAGGGTCTTGCCGCTGTCCATGTCTTCGGCCATGACGGTCAATACTTCGCGAAAGCGCTTGTTCTCCAGCGTGTCGCGCAGGTCGCGCAGACCATCGATGATCGGAATACCCGCGCGGTTCATTTGCTCCATGTCAAAGCAAAAATTGATGAGGTCCTGACGCGTGATTTTTGACGACCCGGCGACGATCGAGGTTTGCCGGTCTACCTCGGTGGCGGTGATCAGGTCCAGCCCCATGCGTTTCAAACGCAGTTCGAGATCGACTTCGTTGACGGCTTCCATGCCGCCCAGCGCCTGGCGTCCGGATTTCTCGACGGCCTTGTAACGAAAGGAGGGCATGTCGATTAATCGCGGCGCAGCGTGAGATCCACTGCGCGCGATACTTCAGCCAGCGTGGAATCCCCATCGAGTATGCGGCGAATGCCGGCGTCGGCCAGTGTCTGAAAGCCTTTGCTTTTCGCCGCGTCGCGCAGTTCGCGCGCGGTGGCGCTGCGTGCCACCAGCTCGTCCAGATCGCTGTCCATCACCAGCAGTTCCATGATGGGCGTGCGGCCTTTATAGCCCTTGCCGCCGCATGCAGCGCAGCCGACGGGCTTGTAGAGTTGTACGTCTGCATCCGCAGCGATGCCCAGCAAGCGGCGTTCCTCGTCCGGCGGCGTGTAGGCCTGCTTGCAAGCCTTGCACAGCACACGCACCAGGCGCTGCGCGACGATGCCGATGATATTGCCGGCCATGATGCCGGGCTGTATGCCCAGATCGAGCAGCCGCGGAAACGCGCCGAGCGCGGAGTTGGTATGCAGCGTGGTGAAAACCTGATGGCCGGTCATGGCGGCGCGAAACGCCATTTCGGAGGTTTCCTTGTCGCGCATTTCGCCCACCAGAATGATGTCCGGGTCCTGGCGCATGATGGAGCGGATGCCGTTGGCGAAATCCATGCGCGCGACTTCATTGACGGAGGTTTGCCGCAGCAGATTCAACGGGTATTCCACCGGGTCTTCGAGCGTCATGATGTTGACGGTTTCATCATTGACTTGCGCCAGCAGCGAATACAGCGTGGTGGTTTTGCCGCTGCCGGTGGGGCCGGTGACGATGAGGATGCCTTCCGGGCGCGCCAGCAGACGATTGAGGTTGTCCATCGTCGCCGCAGGCAAGGCCATGTTTTCGATGTTGATAATCGATTTTTCGCGATCGAGCACGCGCAACACTATGTTTTCGCCGTAAATCGTGGGTTGCGTGGAGACACGAAAATCCACCTGGCGGCCGTTCAGGTTAAGCGACAGACGGCCATCTTGAGGCGCGCGCGTTTCCGCGATATTCATGTTGCTGATGACTTTAAGCCGCACGGTGATGCCGGATGAAAAAGTCTTGTGCAGGCTGCGCACCGTTTCGAGCACGCCGTCGATGCGGAAACGGATGCGCAAAAACGCATATTCCGGCTCGAAGTGAATGTCGGTGGCACCGCGCTTGACCGCATCCACCAGCAGCGCGTTGACCTGACGCACCATCGGCTGCGTGTATTCATCGCCGCCGGCGCGCAGGCTTACATAATCGATTTCGCCGGTTTCGATTTCTTTGAGAATGCCGTCAACCGACAATTCGTAGCCGTAGAAGCGGTCTATGTATTCTTCGACCTGCGCTTCCGCGGCAATCTGCGAACGAATCTCGATATGCTGGCCGACCAGCGCGCGCAACTGGTCCATCACCACGACGTTGAAGATTTCAGTGGTGGCGACGGTTAACGAAGACTCGGATGCCGAATAGGCGATCGGCAGCACCTGATTGCGCCGCGCGAAATCCTGCGGCACCATCTGCAAAGCATCGGGATCGGCGACCACCTGCGAAAGATCGATGGATTCCTGGCCGATGGTGCGTGCCATGGCGTCGCGCACGGCCGACTCGGTAGCGAAGCCGAGTCTGACCACCAGACGCCCCAACGGAATGCTGGAGTTGCGCTGCTCCGCCAAAAGGATGGTCAATTGGTCGCCGGTGAGCAGGCCCTGCTGAACCAGCAGGTCGCCCAAGCGCAATCGTTTACGCTGCTCGGCCATGGGCTAATTAAGCCGTGCGGCCAGTTGCGTAATGCGCTCCTGCGTCCGTGCCGAATCGAAGTTGGCGCTGCCCTTCACGGACGCGAGTTGCAGCGCCTTGCGGTAGAAGTCCAGGGCCAGTTTCTGCTGGCCCAGATGTTCGAGGCCCACCGCAAGGTTGTAAGCATAGTCCGGGTTGCGCGGCTCCAGGCTGTGCGCCTGAAAATACGCTTGTTGCGCCTGCGGCCACAATCCCTGTTCCGCGTACAAGTTACCCAGATTGAAATACAGCGGCGGCGAAGGCTCGCGCGCCAGCAGTTGCTTTAAGCGCGATTCCGCCGCTTGCGGATCGGCACGGCTCATCAGCGCGATGAGGCCCGATTGCGCCAGCGCGTTGCGGGGTTCAACGTCGAGTATCGCCAGAAAATGCCGTTGCGCGTCATCAACGCGATTGTCCTGCTGCGCGATGGCCGCCGCGCCCAGCAGCGCATCGACGTTGGCGGGTTCCGTGCGTAATACCTGCGTGTAGAGACGTTGCGCCGCGTCCAACTGGCCTGCTTCGAGCGCGGCGTAGGCCTCGCTGACGATGGCGTTGACGCGCGGCACCGCGGTATCGCCACGGCTTACGGAGACGCGGCTTTGCGGTGCGGCGGCGGGCGGTACTGCAGATGCCGCGCCGGGTTGGGGCGCGGGCTGGGTTACCGAGGGTGCGGGGCGCGCCGGCTGCGGAGGCACACTGCCGGAAGTTTCTCTGGATGCGCTGGGCGCAGTGGAAGCGCTGCTTGAGGATGGCGCGAGTGGCGCGAGTGACGATTCGGATGACGCCACGCGACCGCCCAATACCGATTGCATGGACACAAAGGGTGACTGCGCCGCTTCCGGGATTTGCGGCGTACCTGCTGCAAGGGGGTCGGATGCCGCAGGAACCGCGACGGGCGCCGGTGCGGATGCTACGGTAACCGCTGGCGCACGCGGCGGCGTCTTGAGCAACAGTCCAGGGTGGGCGATTTGCACATACACATAACCGCCGTAGAGCAGCAAAAGCAAGGCGGCGAGGCCGCCGATGGCATAGACGGGCCGTGCGAGCAGCCACGCTATCGCACCGGCGCTACGCGGCTGCTGGGCGTTAACATTCAGCACGCTCGCGGCACGTGCCTGCGCGCCGCTGCGCACAGGGTCTTTGCTCGACAGGGGCGTGGAAATTCCGGGCGGCGGGTTCGCCGGTGCGGCGGTTGCGCGCTTGGGGCTCATCGACACGCGCGAAATGTTTTCGTCGGCCTTGATGCCGGATTTGAGTTCGACGGATTCGAGAGAGAGTTCGCGCCCTGCTGCTTTCGCGGTGGCGGCGGCGACGGGATAAGGCGCAGCGGCGGGTGTCTTGTTCCTATCCTGTGCGGCCTTTTCCAGGGCCTTCATCAACAGGCTCATCTTGCGGCGCCGGCGGCCTGCGGTGCTAGCGGTTGGTCAGCCCGAGGCAGGTAGCGCTGGAAGAACTTCAACTCGTCGCTGTCGAGCGAGGGGTTGGTGATCACGGTGGGCCGCAGGAAGATCACCAGTTCGGTTTTGGTCGCGCTTTCATTGCGGAAGCGGATCAAATCCCCTGCTGCGCCAAGTTGATCGGCGCCGGGAAGCTGTTCGCGTCTGAATGAAACATTGTCCTGCATCAGTCCGCCGAGTATTACCGTCTGTCCGCTTCCCACTTGCAGCACCGACTCCATCTCCCTGACCTGAACGACCGGAACACGATTGGGCGCGGCCGCAGTCAGGTTTGGATTGGGATCCGTAACGAAACTGCTCACGCGCGAGATTGTCGGACGAATATTGAGTGACACCCGGCCGTCTACGGCAATTTGCGGGGTAACCCCCATGACCATGCCCACCGAGACCGTCTTGGGCGTGGTGTTTGTCGTTCCGGGCACTATCACCCCGTTGGACACCGTGGCTGCCGTCGTGACCACTTCAAAATACACGATATTGTCCACCACCTTCAGCAAAGCAGTCTGATTGTTCAATGCCATCAGTTTAGGGCTGGAGAGCACCTTGGTATCGCCAAATTCCTGTAGCAGCCGCACCGTTAGCGCAATATTACCGACGCGCGAGGTCGGATTCTGGTAGCCGACGGTGATCGCGTTGCCGGCGCTGGCGCCCGCCGCCAGTGCGGCCGCTCCAAAACCACCCAGCAGCGCCTGCGTCAGGGTAATGCCGCCGGCCACGGCGAGCCGGCTCCAATCGATGCCCCCTTGGTAGGCATCGGACAATTGCACCTCGACGATGGTGGCTTCGATCAGCACCTGGCGCTGCGCGGCGCTGGTAATGCTGTCGATATGTTGTTGTATTAGTTGGTGTTGCCGCTCCGTTGCCAGTACGCTGATGGTGCCCCCAACGGCGTTCACGATAATATCGTCACGTCCTTCCAGCGTTTGTTGAGAAGGGTTTGCGCCTGCGCCAAAAGCCGTGTTGAATAAATTGTTTGCGCCGGCGCCCGCGCGTGCCACGACTTCTGCCTGTTGCAAGCGTTCCTCGCGTGCGGCTTTCGTCAACTCCGCGCGGCGCGCCCTTTCATCGGCGGTCTGGGTCTGATTACGGGTGGAGGTGACGATGGAGCGGATATTCTCGGCGATCACTTTCCAGAAATCGTTATTCGACACCGTGCGCACCTGCGTGCCCGACCCGCCGGGGCCGGTGCTGCCGCCGCCGCTCGAAGCCGTTGCACTGCCGGCGGAAATTTCTCCTGAAACATTAACCGTGGAGGTGGTGTCGCGCGTCATGTTCACATAGGGAACAGGGTAGGTTTTCATGTACGCGGTGTCGGGCGACACCAGGATGGTGTTGCCCTCGATGCGGTAGCGCATATTCACCTGTTTCGACAGGCGTTCGAGGATGGCGGGCAGGGTTTCGTTAATCGCGTTAAGACTGACCAGGCCGCTGATGCCCGGATGCACGTCGATGTTTTGTTTGGTGTCACGCGATAGCGCCAGCAGCAATTCCTTCACCGGCACTTCGTTCACCACCACGCTGTAGATTTGCGGCTTAAGGGTGGGCCTGGGTGGCGGCACGAAGGTGCTGACGCGCGCGGGTGGCGGTATGTCCTGGGTGATCGTTTCATCTTTCGGCGTGGGCGCCATGATATGGCCCTGCGAGGGCGGGATGCTAGGCGCCCTGGGCGCGGCGCACCCTGCGACCAGGGTGAAGCAGGAGATCATGGCCGAGAGCAGGGCAACACGCACCGCGGCATCACGCAGCGCTGGCGCAGCCATCGTTTCAAACCGCTGGCGGAGCGCAACCGTCATCCCGCAGGCTACCGTTGCATGCATATACGCTCTCTCCGTGTGGCGATCATCGCATCTCGGCGCGGATACTTTGCACTGTGCGCGGCAAAGGCCGGTTCGATTTCAGTTGGGCCGGCAGTTCTGCCATTTTTTGTTCGGCGGCAGCCCTGCTGGTGTAAGTCCCGTAGAGTACCGACAGCACGGGTTTCTGATCCGCATTGCCCGCACTACGATACACATAAATGTTATTGATTTCAATGGATTTTGTGAGAAATGTAAGATGATTTCTCAAGTCGTCTTGGGAGGTGGTTGAGAGCGTTTGCAGCGTCCACACCACATCGCTTTGGCGCGCCAGCCAAAGCACGGTGGCGTCCAGCCGCGCTTGCAGGATGTCTTCGACTTGTTTTTCGCCTATTGGGGCGGCGGCTACCAGCGGCACGGGCGTTGTTTCGGGGGGTGCGGTTGCAGCCACTGGCGTGGGTTCGACGGCCGCTGGCAGGCTGGATTTTGCAGCGGCGACAGGCGCCGGCGCCAGCGTTGGCGCGCGTGCGACCGGCGCTGGCGCCGATTGATTGATAAACCATGCATACGACGCATAGCCCGCCGCACCGAGCGCAACGCCCGCCGCAGCGGCGAGTATCCATCCGTAACGTTGAGCGCGCGCGGTACTCACCGAAACGTGGCTGAATTCGCTGTCGCGCAGCGCGGCCTCGATGTGACGGGGCTTGAGGGTGTGGGTGTTTTCGGAGAATGCGGCGAGCAGCGCCTTGTCGGCGATCAGATTGACGCGGCGGGTGAGGCCGCCCGAGGCGCGCGTAATCATCTTCACGATCTTGTCCGTGAATAAATCCGGCCCGTGGTAGCCCGCCGCGCGCAGGCGAAACATCAGATATTCGCGCACGTCGTTGGTGTTCAGCGGCGCCAGGCCGAAGCTGTGGGTGATACGTTCACGCAACTGGCGGATATTGGGCTGGCGCAGATTTTCATCGAGCTCCGGTTGCCCAAACAACACAATCTGCAGCAGCTTGTCGTTGCGCGTTTCCAGGTTGGAGAGCAGGCGGATTTCTTCCAGCGTCGCCAGCGGCATGCCCTGTGATTCTTCGACGAACACCACCACGCGCTTGCCTTCGGCGTGGCGCTTGAGCAAAACCTCGTGCAGAGCCTGCATCACTTCAAGACGGCTGGCCTGTCGTTCAGTGCCGAGTTGCAGTTCAAAGGCTATCGCATGCAGGATTTCGTCGGGCGACACACTGGGATTGGCGAGGTACACCGTTTCCACATTTTCCGGCAGCCGCTCCATCAGCATATTGCACAGCATGGTCTTGCCGCTGCCCACTTCGCCGCTGACCTTGATGATGCCTTCGCCGTGGGTGACCGCGTAAATCAGCGCTTCGAGGATAGGCCCGCGGTTGCCGCCGCCAAAGAAAAAGTCCGTGTTCGGGGTGATCCGAAACGGCGCCTGGTCAAGTCCGAAGTATTCGTAATACATTGTTTTTTTATTTATTATTTCTCATCGCTGTCAACCGAGTAATGCTGCATGCGGCTGTACAGCGTGGTGCGGTTCACGCCCAGCAGCTTGGCCGCGCGCGCGAGGTTGCCTTGCGTCAGTTCCAGCGCGGCCTCGACGTAACCGCGCTCCCAGCGCGCCAGCGTGTCATCGAGGTTAAAGCCGCGCCCGGCTTGCAATTGCCGCCGCGCACTTTCGGCAAGCGTGGTTTCATCCAGCGCCGCTATGCCGCTGTATGCGTGGTCCAACGAGGCATCGGCGTCGAGTTCCGCGCGCAATTGTTGCTCGTTGACCGCGACGCCGGCACATTTGGTGGCCAGCCGAATCACGATGTTACGCAACTCGCGCACATTGCCCGCAAAGCCATAGGCTAGCCATGCCGCGCGCGCCTGCGCGTCCAGCGTAAACGGCGGCACGCCCGCTTGACGCGCGTAGAACGCGCGAAAATGATCCAGCAGCAACAGCCGGTCGTCGCCCAGATCGCGCAGCGGCGGCACGTCGATGGTGAACACCGACAGCCGGTGATACAAATCCGCGCGAAAACGTCCGCCGCGGATTTCCTGTTTGAGATCGCGATTGGTGGCGGCGACCACGCGCGCGTTGGAACTGCGGCCGAGCGTTTCACCGACGCGCTGAAACTCGCCGTTTTCCAATACGCGCAGCAGCTTCGCCTGGAGGTCGAGCGGCAGTTCGCCGATTTCGTCGAGAAACAAGGTCGAGTCGTGCGCGTCTTCAAAATAACCGGCGTGCGCGGTATGCGCCCCGGTGAACGCGCCTTTGGCGTAGCCGAACAGCGTGGGCTCGACCAGGGTCGGTGAAATGGCCGCGCAGTTCAGTGCATACAAGGTGCGCCCGGCGCGCGCGCTTTGATCGTGCAGCGCGCGCACCACCAGTTCCTTGCCGCTACCCGATTCTCCGTGTACCAGCACCGGAAAGGGCGAGGCCGCGAACTGCGCGATCTGGCTGCGCAACTTTTCAATCGGCGCACTCGCGCCGAGCAGACTGAGCGTTGCGGCGGATTCTTTCTCGGCAGCGTTGACACGCAG
>JANMXV010000666.1:0-4123 GCA_031381325.1 Betaproteobacteria bacterium
GCAGGCGCTCATTGCATTGGCCAAGGCCAAGCCGGGACAGCTCACTTACGGGTCATCCGGCACCGGCAATACAAACCATCTGGCGGGCGAACTGCTGTGCAACCTGGCGGGAATCAAGATGCTGCACATTCCCTATAAAGGCGCGGGGCCGGTCGTCATCGACCTGATCGGCGGCCAGTTGCAGCTTTCCTTCCACGTGCCCCTATTCGTGATCCCTCACATCAGGAGCGGCAGACTCAAGCCGCTCGCTATCTCAGGAAAAATGCGCGCGCCGCCTTTGCCCCAGGTGCCTACCTTCACGAAGGCCGGCCTGCCGGCATTCGATATGGCGGGTTGGACCGGGATGTTCGCCCCGGCCGGCACGCCCAAAGAAATCGTCGACAAAATATCCCGCGAGATGGCCAGAATTCTGGCTATGCCCGAGATCGTGGAAAGGCTGGTCAACCAGGGACTGGAGCCGCTCATTTCGACCCCCGAGCAGTTCGCCGCCCTATTGAAGTCCGACATGGCCAGGTTCGCGAAGCTCATCAAGGACGCCAATATCAAGATCGAGAACTGACTTTCTTCTTCACGAGTCTGGGTTTGGGGTGCAGTGAAACGATATTGAAGGGCATATCGCTGTGCCGATACCGGATGCTCGTTCGACGCCCATGTAAGTGACGCAAGGTAATGAAAACGTATATACTACGTTATTACCTTATAGCACAAGGTCTAATCATGTCGAAAGTAGCTATTTTCACAATGAAGTTGGAAGCCGATCTGCGTGCCGAGTTTATGGCCGAAGCCGAAGCCGCCCACCGGCCAGCGTCTCAGGTACTCCGCGAACTGATGCGCGAGTTTGTCCAACGCCAGCGCAAAGCGCGGGAATATGACGAGTTCCTGCGCAGCAAGGTCGAGGCTGCCCGGTCCTCGATGCGCGCCGGTCTGGGCCGGTCGAATGATGAGGTTGAAGTCGATTTCACCGCACGGCGTGCCAGTGTGGCGGATCAAGCTTGAGGGTTGTTTGGACGCCAGAGGCGCAGCAGGATCGCGCTGACGTATGGGACTACATCGCGGTCGACAACCCGCAAGCGGCCGCTCAGATGGATGCGCTTTTCAGCGACATGGCGACGAGACTGGCCGAACATCCCAAGCTAGGCCAACCAGGAAAGATTTCCGGCACCCGTGAGCTGATACCTCATGAAAGCTATCGCTTGGTTTACGAAATCGAGCGGGAAACGATTTGGGTTCTGGCCTTGGTGCATACGGCCAGGCAGTGGCCGCCACTCCGCACTTAAAATGGCACGCACAGGGTCTTCGTTATCACATTTCACCTCTTCTTTTTTAGCTGCTAAACCCGCTATTGCGGGCGCATTTGGTTTGAGATGGCTCAAGCGTCCGCGACAATCGTGCGGTAAGCATCGGTGGCATCCAAGGTACCGGAGTCGTGGTGAATTTGACGGCTTTGTACGTTTCCGGGTGCATCTGCATAGCGCGCTCAAGCGCCTCAAGTTTAGGTTGCACTTATGGAGACAAACGAAACAACTACAGCCAATTCTCCAAGCGCAGCCCCTTAAGCCGCTTGAACTCACGCATGTTGTTGGTAACGAAGGCGGCTTCAAGCGCAAGCGCCTGACTGCCCAGCAGCAAATCGAGTTCACCGATCTTCGTCCCTGCCTTCCACAAACGCGTCTTCTGCCGGGCGTAGTGCCACATGGCGTTTTTGTTCCACGGCAATACTTGCACCAGCCTCAAGAAATCCTCCAGGTTGACCCGGTTCGCTGCCGCACGTGCGCTATTCTCGACGCCATAGGCCAACTCCGCCGCCGTGATGCTGGAGATGCAGATTTCATTCGGCTCACAAGCGTAAAAACGCTTGGTCACCCTGGGATATTTGCCGCTGATGAAATAAGCGCAGATGTTGGTATCGAGCAAGTACATGCTGGAAATTCAATCGAGCTTCAGCGGCGGTTTGACGCTACCGCGTTCGCGTTCGATGTTTATGGGCATCCCCTGAAAGCGGCTCACCACGGCCTCCATCCTGGCGCGCCAAGCCTGTTTGTTGACGGGCTTGGGGCGCAAAATGACGGCATCGCCCTGGCGCTCGATTAGTACTTCGCTGGTGTCAAAGCGATAGGCCTTGGGCAGGCGCACGGCCTGGCTGCGGCCCGTAGTGAAAACCTTGGCGACATCGGGAACCGTATCGGTGAGGTTCATGGTCCGCTCTTGGATGATATGTATCTAAAGTATGTATCATTTGGGCGCCGCAAGCAATGGCACAAGAGATGGATTCCAATTCCAAGTGCGCCACAGGCAGGTTGATGAGCAGACATGACGGCGAGTGGAAGGAATTCTGTGCGAGCAATGAGGACTGTTTGTTAGTTATTCGGCAATTTGAATATCCACTTTGGAGTGCGGCTCAAGTGTTCCCTTGTTGCCGCCGCTTTTGAAAGCGGGACAAGGGAACACTTGCAGCGAAGCAGCAAGCTCCCGCTTTCCATGCAACACCTACAAACGCTGCTTGACAAAATAATAAATTGAATCATGAGGTTACTGACGTACTACCATAGTGAGCTGGGGCAACCGTGCCGCAACGGCACGCGCCCGGCCATCGCAAACGAACGCTTGAGTGTCAACCGCGCGAGGCAGGTCATTTTCAAACTCAAAACACCTTACCGCAACGGCACGATGCACATCGTGATGTCGCCGATGAAGTTCATGCAGCGGCTCGCCGCACTGGTGCCGCGCCCGCGCTTGCACTTGATCCGCTTTCATGAGGTGCTGGCGCCGAATGCGAAGTTACGATTCAAGGTGATGCCAGCGCCAGTGCAAGCAACAACGGCAGGCGCCTTTTCCTGGACGTGTGCCGCGCAGTTGAGTGTTGGTGTTGCGGCTTGCGGCCCAGCGTTACCGCGTTGTGCACCTTGCGCTTGCTGGGGAAACGGGTTACCTCACCTTTCCGTCAGGGGGACAATAGCCGGAACGTTTCCCCGGGAGTTCTAACAATGCCTATCATCTCGATGTTCTACGGAATCATCATCCGTATGTATCTCATCGACAACCGGCATCACAATCTGCCGCACATTCATGCCAAGTACGCCGAGTTTGAGGCTTCCATCAACATTGAAGACGGTGAATTTTGGCTGGCGAATTGCCTCGCAAGCAATTGCGCTTAGTCCAAGCGTGGATCAAACTGCATCGCGACGAATTGAAGGCCGATTGGGAACTCTCTATAGCTGGCGAGAACCCCTACAAGATTTCTTCTCTGTGAGGCTGCCATGTACTGGGACACCAAATTCGTCAAACCACTTCCCGACTATCGTATCTACGTGGAAATCGAGGACGGACGTAAAGGCATATTCGACATGAAGCCTTATCTGGATCGGGGCGTGTTTCGTGAGCTTCGGGATATGCATTATTTCAATCAGGTTGGTATCCACTTCGGCGCTGTGACGTGGCCAAACGAGCAAGACATTGCCCCCGAAACCCTGATTGCTGAAATGCTTCCCGCATCCGAAGATGTGACTCGCCCGGCACTCCACGCGGACGCAGCCGGATCGCCGCACCTCTGAGCATCAAGATTAGTCGTCTATCAGCATGCGTTGGCCCTGATTATGCGATGGGCCTTTACTATCGCCCAGCTACCATTCTGCGCGTGGGGTCGGATCGTTCGAAAATTGACGGGATAGGCAATAGTCAAGGCCTTTTGACTGTTGACGACCTGCGGCGGGTTGATCTTATTCAGGCGGCTTGATTCCCGGATTCGGACTGGCATTTTCCAGGGCCGATGGGTTGGCGCGGCTGGTGCTCGTGCAAGGGTGTTGATCGGGCGGACATCAGCGGCTTCGGAACTGCCGGCCTGTAAAATCACCCCTAAATCTACCCATGCGCGCAGCCCACCTGCGCGAAGTGGTCGCAGGCCAGCCGCACTACCAACACAGCCGCCTCGAACAAACGCCACTTTACCGGCTGGCGCAGCAATACTGCGATACGTTCGCTGCCGACGTAGACAGCGCAAGCGGTGGTACGGGCCCTTCGACAAGCTCAGGACAGGCCCTGCCGCAATTCGTCTTTGCCAACTGCAACACTCGCCTTCAATCGATATCTGGACAAGCTAAATGAGTGGCGGTACAGTCAGCGCCAT
>JANMXV010000688.1:0-2011 GCA_031381325.1 Betaproteobacteria bacterium
GACCCCTCGGGAAAACCCATCGTCCGCATCAAGACGCCGGGGCATCACGCCACCAACATCGCGTTTGGCGACGATGACTGGAAATCGCTGTACATCACCAACATCGGCTCGGTAACGCGCACGCGATTGAATATCGCCGGCGTCCCGTCACGCTAAGCAGGAGGAGAACAAGATGACCTGGAATTTCGAACGGGTTGCCGGCCCCTACAAAGGCCGAACCGGAGGCCTTGCGTGGGACGGCAAGAGTATGCTTTGCAGTGCAGTCGCCGAAGAAAGCGTGCTGCGCTTCGACCCCGCAAGCGGCAAAGCAGAAAATTTCCGCCGCTGGACCGGTCGTGTCAACGGTCTGGCCGTGGCAAAAGATGGTACGGTCTTCGGCGCGCAGGAAGGCGGGCGGCGCATCATCCAGTTTCTGAACGACGGCTCGGCCACGCCGATTACCGAGTTTCTGGAGGGCTTGCGCCACAACCAGCCCACCGATGTCATCGTGGATAGCAAAGGACGCTTGTGGATCGCCGATGCCTACAATGCGCAAGCGCCGTACGGCCCGCCCACCGCGCCGATGCTGGATCACGCCTCAGTATTGCGCGCGGACAACACCGGGCCCGGCAGTTGGCGCTTGAGCCGAATCACGCATGACACAGCAGGGCCGCGCTCCGTTTTGTTATCCGCAGACGAAAAAACCTTGTACGTTGCGGATGGCGACGCGGATCGCGGCGACGTGTGCCAGCTTCTGGCCTATCCGGTCAACACGCATGGCAGCGTCGGCCCGCAGAAGTCGCTGCTGAACTTTGCCTTCGGCGAGCGCGGCATCGAGGGCCTGTGTCTCGATAGCGAAGGCAACATCATCGCTTGCATGGGCTGGAAGAAGAGCGGCTGCGGCCCCGTGGTGATCGTAGTCTCGCCCGGCGGCACGATACTGGAAACGCATCCTGCACCGGCCGACATGCCGATGCGCTGTGCGTTTGGTGATGCGGATATGGGAAGCCTTTACGTCACTGCTGGGGATGGCGGGTTGTATCGGGCTAAGGGTATTGGGCGGCGGGGGCATAGCCGTTAAATCAGGTAAAAGCCAATAGTCGCAGAGGTCGGTGGCGTTAATTTTGGGCGGTTGTAGATTAAGGTGAGCCTGCCAACCCCAACAACTACTTTACTGGGAATACACGAACAAGTTCCGTGCTATTTTTTCGACCAAAATTAAAGGGGGCCTTATGACACGTTTTCTGTTTCTGGTTACTACCTTGCTTGTCGTCAACAGCGTTTGGGCGCAGCAAAGTTATCCTAATCGTCTCATCCGCTTGATAGTCGCGTTCCCGCCGGGCGGAGCTGCTGACGCTTTTGGCCGAATTATCGGGCCGCCACTCGCGGAGGCGCTCGGACGGCCAGTGGTAGTCGAAAACCGTCCCGGCGCGGGTACCAATATCGGCGCCGAGATCGCCGCAAAATCTGCGCCTGATGGCTATACCCTGTTCTTGGGCAGTATCTCGCACGCCATTAACGTAACCCTGTATAACAAACTTAATTACGATTTCGTCAGAGATTTTGCGCCAGTGACACATGCCACTTCAATTTCGCTGATCGTCGTGGTGCATCCCTCGATTCCCGCAAAGTCTGTAAAAGAGTTGATCGCGCTCGCGAAGGCTCGTCCTGGACAGCTTGATTATTCGTCTTCGGGCAGCGGCAGCGTCGCACACCTCGGCGCAGCAGTATTTAATAGCATGGCGGGCATGAAGATGAATCATGTTCCATACAAAGGCGGTGGTCCGGCGGTTATTGCCTTGATTGGTGGAGAAGCATCTGTCGGATTTCCGACTGCGCCCTCAGTAATCCAGCACGTCAAGGCAGGCAAGTTGCGAGGGCTCGCGGTCACGAGCGCGCAGCGATCGCCTTTTACACCAGATCTGCCAACCGTCAGCGAGTCGGGGTTAAGTGGCTATGATGTCGTCGCGTGGGACGGCATTGTAGTTCCGGTGGGAACGCCGAACGAAATTATCGCCCGACTGAACGCGGA
>JANMXV010000690.1:0-1385 GCA_031381325.1 Betaproteobacteria bacterium
GACTCGCGCAGATAACAAAAACAAGACCAGCCCGTTTCATCCGTTATTCAAGACCCGGAGCACAATTGACACCTGATCAAACCTGGCCGCAAATCAAAGACTGGCGCAAGCAGCAGCGCGCCGCATTGATTGCTCGCCGCACTGCCGTGCCGCAGGATGTGTTGCGGCAATGGAGTGCAACGATCAGCGAACATATCGCTTGCGGATTTCCGATGCTCGCCGGCATGACCATAGGTTTTTGCTGGCCCTTCAAAAGCGAGTTCGACGCGCGCTTTGTGATTCGCCGTTTCCGCGAGCGCGGCGCGACTGCTGCGTTGCCGGCGGTGGTGGCAACGGCGCAGCCGCTGCAATTCCGCAAGTGGTGGCCGGGAGCGCCGATGACGCCCGGTGTGTACGACATTCCGATTCCCGATGGCACCGAACTCGTGATCCCGGCTGCCGCCATCGTGCCGATGAACGGCTTTGACGAGCAGGGATACCGGCTGGGTTACGGCGGCGGCTATTTCGACCGCACGCTCGCGGCTGCTGCGCCGCGCCCGCTCGCGATTGGCACCAGCTTCGAACTCGCGCGGCTGCCCACGATACAGCCGCAGCCACACGACATTGCAATGGATTTTATCGTGACCGAGGCAGGCATCTATCGCGCGGGAGGCGAAAAGCTCACGTTGCTCGACGCGGCAACGTGTACGCACGAAGCGAAATTATTGCTGGAAAGTCGCGGCCTGCTGCGTCAACACGGCCTGCCTTCAGTGACCGCTGCGACATTACGGGAGACGGCCGGCTATAGCTCGCCGGCCTGCTATGCCCACGAAATCGCGCCGGATTACTTTGGTAAGTCACTCGCAATGCCGGCAGAGGAACTCACCGGACTGCTCAACGTACTATTGGAAGCGGAGCGTGCCGGCGCCAAGGTGCTCGCGGCCTTTCTGAATGATTACCCGCGCGATACGCGGGCATGGAAGCAACTCGCCGCCGTGCAGCGCGACGAAGCAAAAAACTGCGTGATCCTGATTGATCTGATTCAGCGCGTGAACGGCACGGCGAGCACGGCGACCGGCGATTTTCTGGGTAGGGCACTGGCAGTGGAAGGCAAGATAGCGAGGCTGCAATTCCTCAATCTCGGGCAGCAATGGGTTGCGCGCAAGATTAGCGAAGCGCTGCCGAACGTGGAACAAGACTTCGTGCGCAGTGCGCTTTTCGCCATGCAGGAGTCCCACCTGCTCAATATCGAAGCGTGCGATGCTCTGGTGGAAACATTGGAGGCGTGAAGTTCTTATGAACGAACGGAGTAACAGTTCAGGTTCCTGCGGTTTTTGCAAAATCTTTCCCTCACCCCCGTCCGGCTTCGCCCCCCTCGCTACGCTCTCCCCGAAGGGCGAGGGGTG
>JANMXV010000695.1:0-4247 GCA_031381325.1 Betaproteobacteria bacterium
TCAGGCGCGGCCGTGCCGCCTGTCGGCCGCAATCGGAACTGTGCCGCAAACTCTTTCTGAGTAGCGTAGCTGCGTCCCTCGCGATTGCCCGCCTCGCGCATGCTGGCAATGCGGTCGTGCGACATGCTGATGCTTGAATCAATCAGAATGAAGGCCTTGGCGCGGCCGGGGTAGGTCGAGGCGTACACCGTCGACACCAGACCGCCCATCGAATGCCCGACCAGTACGAAATCGCGCAGATCGAGTTTTTCTGCGACTTCGTTGAGATCGGCAGCGTATCGCTCGGCAGAGTAATCCGGCGCCGGCGAATTATCCCACTGACTATCGCCATGGCCGCGCTGGTCAATCGCGCGCACATGGTGGTCGCGATTAAACCCGGCCGCGACAAAATCAAACCAGTGTGCGTGCGCTGCACTGCCATGCACGCACAGTATCGGCGGTTTTCCGGCGGCCCCGTAGTCCTGATAGTGCAGCCGCAGGCCGGCTACTTCGACAAATTGATCGGTGTGGGGTGCGGGGTTGAGCCCGGCGACGTTATTCAGTTGTGCTGACATTGTTTATAACTATTTTATCGAGGAAATTATTCGCTGCCTGCACGAAGCCTGCCGGGTTGTCGAGCGTCACGTGGTGATCGCTGTTAGCGACCTCTGCGACCTCAACCTGCGGTGCGCGTGATTTCACTTCGGTTATCGTTTCCGGGTTAATGCGCGCGCTGCGTTCGCCCTTCATCAGCAGCGTCGGTATTTTGATTTTGTTCCACAGCGGAAAACTATCCACGAGTTCGCGGTTTGCATACACCTTGCGATCAACCTTGTGGCGCCAGCGGCCATCCTCGAACCGGCGTCCACTGCATTGTGCAATATGGCGCAGCACTTCGGGCGCGGCCGTGCTGCCGCCGGGATGCACTTTGTAGTTGGCAATGAACTCATCCTGGGTGGCGTAGTGGCGGCCTTCGCGATTGCCTATCGCGCTAAAACCGGCGATGCGCGCGGGCGTCATGGTGATGGTGGTGTCCACCACGATAAGCGCTTTGACGCGGCCGGGATACGTCGCGGTGTAGATGCTGGATATCATGCCGCCCATCGAATGTCCGACCAGAATGAAATCACGCAAATCCAGTTTTTCAGCGAGCTCGTGTATATCCGCTGCATGGCGCTGGTAAGCGTAATTGGGCGTGGGTGAGGTATCCCATTGACTATCGCCGTGGCCGCGCAGGTCTAGCGCGCGCACGTGGTAGTCCGCAGTGAACCCCTGAGCGACGAAATCATACCAATGCGCGTTCGCGGCGCCGCCGTGCAAACACAGCATGGCTGGCTTGCCTGCAGTGCCGTAATCCTGCACGCGCAGCCCGAGGCCTGCGATTTCGACGAAATGATCGGTATAAGGCGCCGGCTTGAGTTCGGCTGCGTTGTTCAATTGAGCTGACATCGTTTTGCTTTCAATTAATCTATCTTGGTACCGGTCGCCTTTACCAGCTTCGCCCAGCGCGCGATTTCGCTTTTCATGTAATCGCCAAGATGCTCCGGTGTGGTGCCGATGGGTTCAAACGCTTCCGGAATCAGACGCTGGCGCAATTCGGCATTCTTAAGCGCGGCGAGAAATTCGCGATTAAGCCGCGCGACAATGTCCGCCGGTGTGCCTGCGGGCGCGAGCACACCGTACCACACGGCGGAGTCGTAGCCGGGCACGCTTTCCGCGATCGCCGGCAGATCGGGCAACACGGGCGAACGTTTGGCGGTGGTCACGCCCAGCGCGCGCAAGCGCCCTGCGCGAATGAACCCGTTGCTGGAAGTGTAGGTGAGATAACTCAGTTGCAATTGTCCCGCCACCAGATCCGTCATCGCCGGGCCGCCGCCTTTATACGGTATATGCACGGTTTTGACGCCGGCCAGCGAATTCAGCATCGCACCCGCGAGATGCGCGCCGCTGCCGTTACCCGCGGAGCCGAAGCGCAGTTCTTCGGGTTTAGCGCGCGCGAGCGCAACCAGTTCTTTCACCGATCTCACCGGCAACGCCGGATGCGTCACCAACAGGTAAGGCGCAATGCCCAGCAGCGAAATCGGCGTGAAATCGCGGATCAAATCGTAAGGCAGCTTCGGATACAAACTCGGATTCACTGCCAGTTGCGCGGTAATCGCAAACACCAGTGTGTAGCCATCGGGCGGTGATTTGGCAACGTAATCCATGCCGATGTTACCGCCCGCGCCGCCGCGATTTTCGACAATCATTTGCTGGCCCATGCTGGCGCTCATCAGTTGCGCCAGCGGCCGCGCGATGATATCGCTGCCGCCGCCAGGCGGATACGGCAGCACCAGGCGCATGGGTTTCGATGGATAGGCCTGCCCTGAGCTTGTCGAAGTGGGTTGTGCGAATGCCGGCGCTGCCAATGCGGCAACGAGTGGCAAAGCCCATACTACGGCACAAACAATAACTGTCACGGAATTTCCTAGTTGCTTGATTGCATGCGGCATGTCTGACACGTGGCCCGATCTTGCCCAAGCTTATAATGATCTCGAATGCTGTGACAAGCGCCGCCGCATGTCCATCGCCGCGCAAGAACTGAACGATTCCATCCCGTAACATCCAGCGCTGTTGTTGACAAAACCGCTTGGCGCGAGCGTGTTCGAGATGCGCGAGCATTTCGGCCCGGGCTGGCGGATGTATTACCTCAAGCGCGGCGCGATATTGATGCGTGATGTTAGGGGGTGGCGACAATTCTACGCTGGCCGCTGATATTTCCAAGGCCGCGAAGCTAGCGGCCCGAATCGAGGAGTGAGCGATGAGCAAGAAAATCCGTGTGGCTGATCTTCCCGAATTCGATGCCGCCGAATACCTGGATAGCAAAGAAGCCATCGCCGAGTATTTGACGGCGATGATTGATGGCGGCGATCCGTCCATGCTGGCAGCGGCCTTGGGCGATATCGCTCGTGCGCGCGGCATGAGCGAGATCGCCAAGGCTTCCGGTCTTACCCGCGAAGCTTTGTACAAAGCACTGCGGCCCAATGCGCAGCCGCGCTTCGATACGGTCAGCCGTGTTTGTGCTGCCTTGGGCGTGCGGTTGGTGGCGCAACCCGTGCAGCGCGCGTAGCCCGGAAGAAGCAAAGCGTATTCCGGGACAACCAATAGGCGTCGTGTTGTATTGACAAATGCAATACAAGAATGCATATTAACGCCCGTGGATATTCGTTTCGAACTCAATGGCCTGCTATGCGTCTGGGATGAAAGCAAGGCCAAACGCAACCGGCAAAAGCACGGCATCGGTTTCGAAGAAGCGTGCGAAGTGTTTTTCGATCCGTTTTTCCGCTTGGTTGATGCCTCACGCAACGACGAGGCTCGTGACGCGGTGATCGGTTGCGATGCGCGCGGACGGTTGCTCTATGTCGTGCATATCGATTTTGAAGGCGAAGCCATCCGCATCATTTCCGCCCGTAAGGCCACCCGCGAGGAGATTAAAGACCATGATTCCTGACCGCATCAAACAACGACTCGTCAAAGACCGCCGCATGACTTCGATTACGCTACGCATCCCGGTAGACGTAGTGGACAGCCTCAAGGAGCTTGCGCCAAAAACCGGCCACAGCGGCTATCAGGCCCTGCTCAAGTCATATATCAGCGAAGGGCTGCGCCGTGACGAAGCCAAGTTCACGTTCGCAACCACGCAACGATTAGTGCAGGCACTGAAAAAGCGCGGCGTATCTGCCAAGGTGCTCGACCAGGCATTGCACGATCTGGCAGCGTAAAACCCGTACTCGTCCTCTATGTGTATTAACATAATTATTTGTTTTTATTGATACTTTATAGCTGTAACTGTAGCTTGAGGCCCGCCTGCTCCTCTACATTAATCTTACGCCAGCCTTACAGCGGCCTACGCTTTGTAGTAACCTATGTCCGCGCAGACGTGAAATTACGCCTCCGTAAAACACTTTAAAAATATTACGGAGAACTTACATGCGCTTCGCCCGCACGCCTGTTTCCGCTCTACTGCTAATGTTGTTTGCGCCGAGTCATCCGGCCTTCCCCAACCCCGTCGGGGAAAAGCTCATCGCCGGCAGTGCTACATTTCAGCGCAGCGCAAACGCGCTGACGATCCAGCAGACCACCGATCGCGCGATTATTAACTGGCAGGGCTTTTCGATTGGCGCGTCCGAGCTGACCAAGTTTATTCAGCCCAGCGCTGCCTCTGCGGTGTTGAACCGCGTCGTGTCGGGCAATCCATCGAGTCTGCTCGGCCGTCTCGAAGCCAACGG
>JANMXV010000174.1:0-1570 GCA_031381325.1 Betaproteobacteria bacterium
CGTGCGCACGACGCACGCTACGGTCGTTTTGCTTTTGAAGTTATTCGTGTTTATCTGTGTTTATCTGTGGTTAAAAAGGGTTTTGTTTTTTTGAGGTGCAAACCATGAACCACATCACCCCCGAAGTGCGCGCGCTGTGCGACGAAGTCGCCCGCTTCATTCGCAAGGAAGTCGATCCGCGTTCGCGCGAGATCGAGGAATCGGATGCGATTCCCGACGAGCTCATGCAGCTCGCGCGCGAGTTGGGCCTGTTCGGGCTGACAATCCCTGAAGAATACGGCGGCAGCGGACTTACACTCGCCGGCAAGTGCGCCATCGAAGAGGAAATGGGCAAGACCAATTACGGTTTTGCCACGGTGATCGGCAATCACACCGGCATCAGCACCGCCGGTATCGTGGCGCTGGGTAACGAAGCGCAAAAGAAAAAGTATCTGCCGCGCATGGCCACCGGCGAATGGGTAGGAACGTTCGCGTTGACCGAGCCGCAGGCGGGTTCCTCTCCCGCAGAAATGCGCACGATGGCGGTGAAGAAAGGCGGTCGCTACATCCTCAACGGCGAAAAAATTTATATCACCAACGCCGCCATCGCCAACGTATTCACGGTGATGGCGATCACCGACAAGTCGAAAGGCATCAAGGGTATTTCGGCGTTTGTGATCGAGCGCAATTTCAAAGGCTTTAGTGTCGGCAAGAACGAACTCAAGATGGGCATGCACGGCTGCACCACCGCGCCGCTGGCGTTTACCGATTGCGAAGTGCCGGCCGAAAATCTTCTGGGCAACGAGGGCATGGGCTATGTGCAGGCGATGAAAACGCTCACCGCCGGACGCGTAACCGTGTCCGCGCGCTGTTGCGGCATGATGGATCATTTGATCAATCGCTGTGTCGATTATATGAAAGTACGCACGCAGGGCGGCAAGAAACTCGCCGAGCATCAGGGCCTGCAATGGATGCTGGCCGACATGGCGGTGCAGCGCGATGCGGCGCGCGGGCTGACCTATCGCGCTATCGACACACTGATGCGCGGCGAACGGGGCACGATGGAGGCCTCGGTTGCTAAACTGTATTCGACCGAAGCTTTGGGCAAGGTCGCCGATTGCGCGGTGCAAATCCACGGCGGTATGGGCTACATGCGCGAAGCGGGTATCGAAACGGTGTATCGTGATGCGCGTATCGTGCGCATTTACGAAGGCAGCTCGGAGATTCAGCGCAATATTATCGGGAGTTTGTTGCTGAAAGATCGTTGAGATATAACTATTTGTTTTTAAAGGATATTTTGTGTCTAACGTTAAGGAGCTACTGAGCCTCGAAGGCCATGTGAGCGTGATCACCGGCGGCGCAACCGGCATCGGCTTTCAAATGGCGACAGGGTTGGCCGAAGCAGGATCGAATATCGTGCTTTGCTCGCGCAAACTTGAAGTGTGCGAAGAAGCCTGCGGCAAACTCGAAAAGCTCGGCGTGCAAGCGCTTGCAGTACGCTGTGATGTCACCCAGCCCGATCAGGTCGAGGCCATGAAGAATGCGATACTCAAGAAGTTTGGTCGCGTCGATATTTTGATGAACACCGCCG
>JANMXV010000770.1:0-1442 GCA_031381325.1 Betaproteobacteria bacterium
GCTGCGTTCAATGTTCTCGGTGATGCACGCGGTGTAGCGCAGCGGTGTTGCGAAAATCGTCGCGGATGCAAGTCCCGCAATGCCGCCGCCGAGATTCATCATCATCAAGCGTATCGCGCGACCAATGGAGGCGTTGGCACGAAAGCCGGGACCGAAGCAGCCGTTGCCGCCTTGAATGCCGATCTTTTGCGCGTAGGGGCCGCTGACGATCATCAACGGCGCAACGCCATGCATGGTGCCCTGCACACCGTTGAGATTGAATTCCTCGCGCAGCATGAGTTGGATGCCGCCGAGCACCACCGGCAGATACGCCGGTTTGCAGCCGGCCATCACCGCGTGTACTGCAACGGTGCGCACAGTGGCGGGTTCCATTGCGGGCGGAATGTTGCCGATCAACTCATCCGGATCGCGCATGGTACCGGTGAGCATGCGCACGACGCGCGCTTCGGTGGGCGTGACCACCGGCAGGCCGTCGGACCATTCCTTTTCGAGGAAAAATTCGAATTCGTCGATGGCCGGCTTCATATCATTCATGGCAGGGGATGCCGTCATGCGCGGCAATGAAATGCAACACCGTAGTCGCGGTCATTGCCGGCTGCACAATTTGCAGGCTGTGCGCAGCCGTGGGCACGCGGATCAGCCGCAGATTCTTGACGTGTTCGCGCAGCAACTCGTGATGCGCATCTTTGGTGATCACCCCGCCAGCCGGATAAATACCCAGCACCGGCGCGGTGATTTTCGACAACAGCGGTGTGACGTTGACGTTAGACACGAATTTGAACATGGCGACCAGCATTTCGGTATCCGACTTGCCCATTTCATCTAATGTCCACTTCAGCATGTCCGGGTTCGAATCCGCCGGGAAGCGGCGTCCCGCATTGGAAGCTTCCAGCCAGCCGCGTGCGCCCATTTTGCGCAGCGCCTCCACGCGATTGGGGTGCCCGTGCAGCGAACTTTGCTTGTCTTCTTCCGTCATGTAAACGGGCGAGGAGATGACGCTTAGCGTGCGCACACGATCCGGGCACGCAGCGGCGAACGCCATGCCCAGCGTGCCGGCGGATGATTCACCGCAGTAGTGCGCAGACTCAATTCCCAAATGGTCGAGCAGGCCGGTGAAATCGTTAAGATACGCTTCGAGGTTGATGCCCGTTTCAAGATCAAAGTTGATATCGGATTGCCCCTGCCCGCGCAGATCGAGCCGGATCACTTTGTAGAAGCGGCTAAGGTACGGTACGCACAGTCGCCAGAATTTTGACGAGCGCGCGTAGCCGTGCTGCAGCAGGATGCATGATGCGTTTTTCCATGGATCGGTGTAATCGTCGAGTTCGTAATAAAGGCGCGGCTTGCCCGCGCGTTCGAGAAAGGGCATGGTGGCGTTCGGGGAGACATGTTTTACGATATTCTGATCGTATCATTTCTGCTACGGGCAAGGTCTGATCTTG
>JANMXV010000790.1:0-3867 GCA_031381325.1 Betaproteobacteria bacterium
CGTCAAAGACGCCATCTGCGATGTGTTCCGCGCGCGCAGCGGCCAGCGACCGAGCGTCGATACGCATGCGCCGGACGTACGGGTACACGCGTTTCTCACCGCCACCGATCTCACGCTGTATCTCGACACTTCGGGTGAGCCGCTGTTCAAGCGCGGCTACCGGCGCGAGGCCGGCGAGGCGCCGCTGCGCGAAAATCTCGCCGCCGGCATGCTGGCGCTGTCGGGTTGGACACCCGGCGTGCCGTTACTCGACCCGATGTGCGGCAGCGGCACCATCCTGTGCGAAGCCGCGATGATGGCGGCAAATTGCGCGCCCGGTGTGAGCCGCGCATTTGGCTTCGAGAAACTCCTGAATTTCGATGCCCGCGCATGGAACGCCCTGCGGGAATCAGCAGCGGCAGCCGAAAATAAATCAATAAAAACAAATATTTACGGCTCCGACTTGCGGGGCGACGCACTGCAACTCGCGCGCGCCAACCTCGGTGCGCTGGGCTTTGAAGCCAGCGTCGCGCTCAAGCAAGCCAATGTGTTTGAAATGCCTGCGCCCGCGCCCGCAGGAATCATCGTCACCAATCCGCCGTACGGCGTGCGCATGGAAGAGCGACGATCTCGCGGCGTTTTACCCTCAACTCGGCGATGCGTTGAAGAAAAGATTCAGTGGCTGGACGGCTTACATCCTGTCGTCGGACATGCAACTGGCGAAAGGCATTGGTCTATCCGCCTCAAAACGCACGCCACTATTCAACGGCGCGCTGGAATGCCGGCTGTTTGAATACAAGCTGGTATCGGGCAGCATGCGGCGGGTGAAGCCAACGCCGGTCGCGCCGGAATAAGCCAACGCACAGGTCACTATGGCGTAACAAAAAAGCCGGCATCAAGCCGGCTTTTTTGCTGCGATCAAGCACGCGCAAAGATCACGTGAGCTGCAAGTGCTCGATGCCGGTCATGATGTCCTTGTCTTTGGCTTCCTTGCCTTGAAGCTTGATCGACAGCCGCAATTCGTTGAGCGAATCCGCGTTGCGCAGCGCGTCCTCGTAACTCACCAGACCGGCTTCATACAGATCGAACAGATGCTGGTCGAAGGTCTGCATGCCGAGCTCGCGCGATTTTTTCATGACCTCCTTGATTTCATGCACTTCGCCCTTGAAAATCAAGTCCGACACCAACGGCGAATTCAGCAGGATTTCTACCGCCGCCGCACGCCCCTTGCCATCGCGCTTGGGCAGCAAGCGCTGCGAAACAATGGCGCGAATGTTAAGCGATAAATCCATCAGCAGTTGATGTCTGCGCTCTTCGGGGAAGAAGTTAATGATGCGGTCCAGCGCCTGATTGGCGCTGTTCGCATGCAAGGTCGCCATGCACAGGTGGCCGGTCTCGGCGAATGCAATAGCGTAGTCCATGGTCTCACGATCACGAATCTCGCCGATCAAAATGACATCGGGCGCCTGACGCAGGGTGTTGCGCAGCGCGGCGTGCCACGAATCGGTATCCACGCCCACTTCGCGCTGCGTGATCACGCAGTTCTTGTGTTCATGCACGAATTCAATCGGGTCTTCGATGGTGATGATGTGCCCGTAAGTGTTCTCATTGCGGTGGCCAATCATCGCGGCCAGCGAGGTTGACTTACCGGAACCCGTGCCGCCGACCATGATCACCAGGCCGCGCTTGGCCAGCACCACGTCTTTCAATATCGGCGGCAATCCGAGTTCGTCAAAGTTCGGGATTTTGGCGACGATGGTACGCATCACCATGCCGACGCGCCCCTGTTGCACGAAAGCACTGACGCGGAAACGTCCAATGCCGCCGGGGCTGATGGCGAAGTTGCATTCCTTGGTCGATTCGAATTCCGCCGACTGTTTGTCGTTCATCATCGCCGCCGCGAGGTCAGCCGTGTGCTGCGGGGTGAGCGACTGATTGGCCACCGGCGTCATCTTGCCGTCGAGTTTGATCGCGGGCGGAAAGCCCGCGGTAATGAACAAGTCCGATGCCTTCTTCGAGACCATCGCCCGTAGCAGGTCATGCATGAATTTGACGCCAGTATCTCTATCCATCCTGATTCTCCTGCCTGTGTTAAAGGATGCGCCGGTCTGCTACGTTAGTTGAAGTTGTCCTTGTTGGCGGCCTTGCTGCGCGCCTCTTCCTTGCTCACCACGTTGCGCTTGACCAGGTCCTGGAGATTCTGATCCAGCGTCTGCATGCCGAGTTGCGCGCCGGTCTGAATCGCCGAGTACATTTGCGCCACTTTAGCCTCGCGGATCAGGTTACGAATTGCCGGCGTGCCCACCATGATTTCATGCGCTGCGACGCGACCGTTGCCGTCTTTGGTCTTGAGCAGCGTCTGCGAAATCACCGCGCGCAGCGACTCTGAAAGCATCGCCCGCATCATCTCTTTTTCCTCGGCCGGGAATACGTCGATGATACGGTCGATGGTCTTGGCGGCGGAACTCGTATGCAGGGTGCCGAACACCAAATGCCCTGTTTCGGCCGCCGTCATGGCCAGCCGGATGGTTTCCAGGTCGCGCAGCTCGCCGACGAGAATAATGTCCGGGTCTTCACGCAATGCGGAGCGCAACGCATTGGAAAAGGACAGAGTGTGCGGGCCCACCTCGCGCTGGTTAATCAGGCATTTCTTGGACTCATGCACAAACTCGATCGGGTCTTCGACGGTGAGGATGTGCCCGTATTCGTTTTCATTGATGTGATTGACCATCGCCGCCAGCGTTGTGGATTTCCCCGATCCCGTGGGGCCGGTCACCAGCACCACGCCGCGCGGCTGGTCGGCAATATCGATGAACACCTTGGGCGCCTTCAAGTCCTCGAGCGACAACACCTTGGACGGAATGGTGCGGAACACGCCGCCCGCGCCGCGGTTCTGCACGAACGCATTGACGCGAAAGCGCGCGAGATTGGGGATCTCAAAGGAAAAGTCGCAATCCAGATTTTCTTCGTAGAACTTGCGCTGGCCGTCGTTCATGATGTCATAGATCATGGCATGCACGTCTTTGTGCTCGAGCGGCGGCAGATTGATACGGCGGATGTCGCCCTGCACCCGGATCATCGGCGGCAATCCCGACGATAAATGCAGGTCGGAGGCTTTGTTCTTGACCACAAAGGCCAGCAGTTCGGCGATGTCCATTATAATTTCTCCGGTTAGCCTGATTATAAAATCCAGCCGCAATGCAAGCCCAACGTAAGCCACGCAGCATATAAAGTATTGATTCTACGCCATTCTGGCGGCAACTCTCACGATGCAAATTATGTCCACAATCGCCACCAACTTGCAAGCCGTGAAGAGGCGTATCGCTGCGGCTGCGCATGCTGCGGGACGCGCTGCCGACGCCGTGACGCTGCTTGCGGTAAGCAAAACCTTTGCCGCCGAACAGGTGCGTGATTGCGCCGCCGCCGGTCAACGCGCGTTTGGAGAAAATTACCTTCAGGAAGCGCTGGACAAAATCGAGGCTTTGCGTAAGCTCGACCCCGGCAAGCCCAGCCTGCGTACGCTCGCTCCCGGCGCGCCCGGCCTCGAATGGCATTTTATCGGCCCCATCCAGAGCAACAAAACGCGGCTTATCGCGGAAAATTTTCTGTGGGTGCATGGCATTGAACGCGAACGCATTGCACAGCGGCTAAACGATGCGCGCCCCCCGGCGTTGCCGCCCCTAAACGTTTGTATACAGGTAAACGTCAGCGGCGAAACCAGCAAATCAGGCATAGCGCCGGATGAAACGGTGGCGCTGGCGCAGGCTATCGCCGCGTTGCCCCGGCTCAGATTGCGCGGCCTGATGGCGATCCCGGAACCCACGCCCGATAGCGCCCTGCGCCGCCTGCGCTTTGCGCTGGTGCGCGACATTCAAGCGAACCTCGCCG
>JANMXV010000809.1:0-2156 GCA_031381325.1 Betaproteobacteria bacterium
GGAAGCGCTCCGGCGTGACGTTCGCCAGTTCATCAAGGAAAATGTCACCGCTGAAGTCGCCGAAGAGACGAATCCCGAGGCCGGCGTGGAGCGGCCGCGTGGCCAGGGGCCTCAAGCCGCTGCGCTGTACAAGAAGATCTATGAGCGGGGGTGGCTGGGTATTACCTATCCGAAGCAGTACGGCGGACAGGGCGGCGATCGTCTAACGCAATACATCGTCGAGGAGGAGTTCACCCGGGCTGGCGTAAATATCGCGTTGGGTGGCAGCGGTGCGCCGGCGATCATGGCGGCGGGCACGGAGGAGCAGAAACAGCATTACATTCCGGGCCTGATCAAACGGGAAATTTCCTTCTGTCTCGGATTTACCGAGCCGCATGCCGGCGCCGATCTTGCGAACCTGCGCTGCAGCGCGGTTCGCGACGGCGACGACTACGTGATCAATGGACAGAAGATGTACACCAGCGCCGCGCATATGTCGACGCATATCTATCTCATGGCGCGCACAGACCGCAATGCGCCCAAACACGAAGGCATCTCTATTTTCCTGTTTCCGATGGACACGCCTGGTATCACGGTGCGGCCGCTGTGGACGATTCAAAACAATCCGACGGCGCCTGGCGGCACGACCTACGGTAACTCGCGCACCAATGAAACGTTCTTCGACGACGTGCGTATCCCTAAGTCGAGTCTGCTCGGCGAGGAAAATAAAGGCTGGCGCGTCGGTTCCATGGGCTTGAACCTGGACCGTGTCGGCGCTTCGCGTTACCTCATCTCCGTGCGTCGCGACGAAGACATTGTCAACTGGGTCAAAAACAACAGCATGGACGGTTTTTCACCCGGACAACACCCTGCTATCCGCGACAAGATTGCCGAGATGTGGATCGAAGCCCAGGTGTGCAGGCTGATGACCTTGCGCAGCATGTCTATCGTGGAACGGGGCGGGAAATTCACCTACGAGGGATCGGCCGAGAAGGTGTGGGCGCCGGAGCATGGCGTGCGCATCACCGAGGCAATCACGCAGATGTTAGGGCCGTACGGGAGCTTGCTCAGAACCTCGCCCCACGCGATCGAAGATGGTGTCTTCGCGCACAACGTAATGGGCTCGTTCCAGTCGGGAATCAATCACGGCAGCGTGCAGGTGATGCGCGATCAGGTTGCGCGCCGCGGGCTCGAACTGCCATCGTCGCGCAGACCTAAAAAAGTGGAGGCAAAGTAAAATGGACGTATTGCTGAATGATGACGAAAATCTGATCGTAGACAGCGCGCGTGAATTTTTAACCGGCGAGTGTCCTACATCGCTGGTGCGGGCGATGGAGACTGACGCACTGGGCTATTCCAAGGAACTTTGGGCCAAGGTTGCCGAGCTCGGATGGCAGGGCATGTGCATGCCGGAGAAGGTCGGTGGATCGGATATGCCTCTGGTCTACCTGGGGTTGGTGCTGCGTGAAGTGGGCCGGGCGATTGCGCCGTTGCCGCTGCACTGCACCGCAGTCGCCTCTTTGGCGATCGCGCGCGATGGCTCGGCGGCGCAGCAGGAAAAGTATCTGCCCGACGTGGTTGCAGGCAAGTCCGTTATGACCTGGGCATTCACCGAGCGCGATCCGCGCTTCATCCCGGAGGCCGTGCAGATGAGTGCGAAGGCTGACGGTGACAAATTTGTACTCGACGGTGTGAAGCTCTTCGTCGACAATTTTCCGGGCGCGGATCACTGTCTGGTGGTGGCGAGAACCACACCGGGTTCGAAGGGCGCGCAAGGTCTTACGCTGTTCATTGTCGATGCGCGTGCCAAGGGTATCAGCCAGGTGCCGCTAATCACACTGGCGAAGGACAAACAGAGCGAGGTGACTTTCAAGGCAGTACAGGTACCCAAAGCTAACGTCATCGGCGCCGTTGGTGAAGCATGGCCGATCGTTGAACGCATGCTCGACCGGGGTACCGCGTTGCTGTGCGCGCAGATGGTCGGCGCGTCGCGCAAGGATATCGAAATGGCAATCGAGTACGCGAAGTTTCGCACGGCGTTCGGCCAGCCCATTGGCGCCTTTCAGTCCGTGCAGCATACTTGCGCGGACATGCAGATCTGGGTCGATGGCGGCGAGTTGCTGACCTTCGAGGCCTTATGGAAGATCGACCAAGGCCTGCCTGCCTCGGTGGAAGTG
>JANMXV010000828.1:0-11250 GCA_031381325.1 Betaproteobacteria bacterium
CAAGATATCCGCGTCGTTTATCAAGCCGGTGATCGTGGGTGATACGCTGACGGCGCGCGCGGTGATCAAAAGCACAGAGGACGTCGGCGGCAGGCCGCATGTGACGGTGGAATGCTGGTGTGAGAATCAGGACGGTGTGAAAACACTGGTGGGTTCGGCGAGCGGGTTTGCCGATAATTTGCGTGTGAATTGAGCATTGCGTATTTACTTGACATCGTTTCCCTCATCCCAACCCTTCTGCTCCGCTGCAAGTGTTCCCTCGTCCCGGGAGGAGAAGGGCTTTTTTTTCATCCCTCTCCCCAGGGACCGAGGGTGAGGGAAAGGGGTATCGAAGTTTCGGCGGTCACGGTGTTTTGTAATGCTTAATACGCGGTAATGATTCGAGGCGAATAGTTTATGGTAATGGATGTGAATACTTTAGGAAAAGAACTGCCCGATATTTCCCCCCTGATGGCCCCGCGCAGCGTCGCGCTGGTAGGCGCAACGGATCACCCCACATCATTTGGCGGGCGCGTGTTCCAGCAGATGACCGGCTTCGGCTACAGCGGACGCATTTATCCGATCAATCCCCGGCTCAAGGAGATACACGGTCTCAAGTGCTATCCGGGCCTCAAGGATTTGCCGGAAACGCCGGACCACGTTGGCATCGTGGTAGCTAGCGAGCGCGTGTTTGACGTGCTGGCGGACTGCGCGGCTATCGGTGTGCGCTTTGTCACCGTATTCAGCGGCGGCTTTGCCGAGAGCGGCACGCCAGAGGGGCGCGATCGTCAACAACGCCTGATCGAATTTGGCCGTAAATCTGGCATAAGATTTATGGGCCCCAACTGCAACGGCATCGTGAATTTCATCGATCGGTTCGCGATGACGTCTACCGCCGCGGTCAGGGGGCAGTATGCGGCGCCGGGCGATATCGGCGTGGTGAGCCATAGCGGCGGGCTCGGCCAGATCAATGTGATGTGGCGCGCGATGGAGCATGGCCTCGGCATCAGCTATGAAGCGAGTTGTGGCAACGAGGCCGACATCGACACGCTGGATTTCGCGCGCTTCATGCTGCATTCGGAAACGACGAATGTGGTGCTGCTCGCGATTGAAGGCATCAAGAGCGGTGAAAAATTCCGCCGCCTCGCGCAAGAAGCGGCCGAACTCGAAAAGCCGCTGGTGATACTGAAAATCGGTTCCACCGAAGCCGGCAGCCGGGCTGCGGTTTCACACACCGGCACCATTGCAGGCGACAACGACATCATCAACGCGATTTGCCGCCAGTATGGCTTGATCAAAGTGAACGAGTGCAACGAGCTGTATGAAACGGCGGTATTTTTGCGCCAGCGGCGCTGGCCGGTGGGACGCGGCCTTGCGGCGGTGGCGCCCACCGGCGGTAACATCGTGAACGTGGCCGATGCCGGCGCGAGTTTCGGTTTGCAGTGGAATCCATTTACACCCGAGACGCAGAAAGCACTTGGCAAGCTGATGCCGGGCTACGGCAAAGTGGGAAACCCTACCGATCTCACCTCGGCGGCCACCGGCGACCAGGAATTTTATCGCAAGGCGCTGACCACGATTGCGGCCGATCCCGGCGTGGATGTGATGATTCCGATCGTGCCTTCGCCGACCAAAAAGAATCTGCTGCAAACCGTCGATATCCTCAAGCAATGCGGCAAGCAAACAGCCATGCTGTGGGTGGGCGGTTGCGTGGACGCCCCAGACTTTAAGGCGAGAGACCTGATCAGTGCCGGCGTTGTCGTTTATCGCGACGCTACGCCGTGCGCGCGTGCGATACGCGCTGCTTTCGATTTCGGACAATATGTTCAGGCGAGAAAATCGGGTGCATTGACGCCTGTGCGCCCAGCGGGCATTGATCAAGCACAAGCCGCAATTGCGTTAAGTCGCTTTGGCGAAAAAATCACCGAACGCGAAGCGAAGCAAGGACTCGCTTGTTACGGCCTGCCGGTGACGCAGGAAGCGCTGGCGCAAAACGCGGACGAGGCAGTAAGCCTCGCCGCCAAAATCGGCGGCAAGGTGGTGCTGAAAATCGATTCACCGGACATCGCGCACAAGACTGAAGCAGGCGGCGTGCGCCTCGGTGTGGAAGGTGCTGCGGCGATCAGCGAAAGTTTTGACGCCATTATCAAATCCGCGCGCGCGTACGCGCCTGGCGCAAAAATCAACGGCGTGCTGGTTCAGGAAATGGCGCGTCCGGGTGTGGAAATGATGCTGGGCGTGATACGTGACCCGGTATTCGGCCCTATCGTCGCGGTGGGGCTGGGCGGCATTTTTGTCGAAGTGTTGAAGGACATCGCCTACCGCGCGGCACCGGTGACGCCGACACAGGCGAACGAGATGCTGGATGAACTGCGCGGTGTGAAACTGTTAGCGGGTGTGCGCGGCATGTCGGAGCGGGATCGCGATGCTGTGGTCGATGCCATCGTGCGTCTGTCGTGGTTTGCGCATGATTTCAGGAATGATATTGTGGAAATGGATATCAACCCGTTGATGGTTTACGAAAGGGGCGCAGGCGCGCGGGTGCTGGATGCGTTGATTGTTCGTATTACAAGCGGAAAGGCCGCGTAATGAGCCGGCAACGCGAGCGCGGGGGGAGGAGCGTGTCGCAAGGCGCTTCTTTGCCCTTTGCATCGTGCGACGTAAATCAAAAACCTTCCCTCGCCCGGCGCTGCGCGCCACCCTCTGCGCCGCTTCAAGTGTGCCCTTGTCCCGGAGGGCGAGGGGTTCTCCTTTCTCCCTCCGGGACTCGGTATAGCGCCCGGAGGGGTGGAAGGGTGGGAAGAGCGCAGCGAGGGGGCCGAAGGCGGGAAACGGTTTTGAAAAAATCGCCGGTCATTGATTTGGAAATAGGCTGTAGTTTTCTCGCGAGCAGATATGAATTTTAGGTTATTGTTTTTGAGGCGTATTTTTGTTGCGTTAGGTTTTGTACACTACGTAACCACTTGCGCATTCGCGCAGCCCGCAGCCAAGAGCGCACCGCGCTACCCCGAACGCCCCGTGCGCGTCGTAGTGCCAGTAGCGGCAGGCGGCGGCACCGACATCATCGCGCGGCTCACCGTCAACAAGCTGAGTGAAACGCTGGGACAACCCTTCGTGGTGGATAACCGTCCCGGTGCAGGCGGTGTGCTCGGCAATGAAATCGTCGCCCACGCGCGGCCCGACGGCTACACGCTGCTGTTCACCTATGCCGCGCACACAATCGTGCCGTTCATCTATCGCAAAGTGCCCTACGACGTATACAAGGATTTCACGCCGATCACGCTCGCGGGGCAGCAGCCGTTGCTGCTTGCGATCAACGCAAGCGTGCCGGCCAACACCACGCAGGAGTTGATTGCGTTGGCGAAAGCCAAACCCGGTGCGCTTAATGTCGCACTCGCAACGCCCAGCAGTTCCGGCGCGCTCGCCGCCGAATTGTTCAAGATACTCACCAACACGAAAATGGTATCCGTGCCGTTCAAAGGCGGCGCGCCTGCGCTTACGGCATTGCTCGGCGGCGAGGTGCAACTCATCTTCACTACGCCGCCGACGGTGATGCCGTTCATCAAGAGCGGGCGAGTGAGAATACTCGCCGCCTCGGGCAGGGAGCGCGTGACCTATCTGCCCGACGTGCCGACGCTGGCCGAGGCCGGCGTGAAAGATTTCGACACCGCGCCGTGGCAGGGCCTGCTCGGCCCGGCGAATCTGCCTGTGCCGATCGTGGAGTTTCTACAGACGCAAATCCGGTCCGTGCTCAGGCTGCCGGAAATGAAGGAAAAATTTGCTGCATCCGGCACCGATGCCATCGGCAACACGCCGCAGGAATTCGCGAAGATGATCAATCGCGAACTGGAGCAGAACAAGAAAGTGATACTGGCGGTGGGCATGCGAGCCGATTAAAATAAACAATAAAAACAAATTTCTCGTTGCTTCCGTCATCCATTTGCTGGAACCGATAACTATGAGTAACACCCCAAAAACACTCTCTCAGTGCGTGGCAGATTTCGTTGCCTCGCGCACATACGAAGCGATTCCCGAGACGGTGCGCGAGCGCGCCAAGCTTGTCATGCTCGACGCTATAGGCACGGCATTTGCCGCATCGCGCTACCCGTTTGCGCCTATAGCGTTGTCGGCCCTGAGCAGCCTTGGCAGCGGCGACAGCGCAGTCATAGGCATGGACGCAAAGTTAGCACTGCGCGACGCAGTGGTGATGAACGGCACACTGGTGCATGGCCTCGATTACGATGACACTTATTTGCCCGGATCAGTGCATCTGTCGGCAAGCTGCGTGCCGACCGTGCTGGGCATGGGCGCGCACACCAAGGCTACGGGCAAGGAAATGTTGATGGCTTGCCTGTTGGGACTGGAGATTTCCGCACGTATCGCGGCGGCAGCGAAAGGCGGTTTCGTCAACGCGGGGTTTCACGCTACCGGCATCGCGGGCGTGTTTGGCAGCACGGTGGCGGCGGGGTGCTTGATGAAACTGGATGCCGCGCAGCATGCGCTGGCGCAGGGCATCGCATTGAGTGTCACGTCAGGAACGCTGCAACCGCTGCAGGAAGGCTCATGGACCAAGCGCTTGCATCCCGGCTGGGCGGGCGCCTCGGGTATCACGGCGGCGGCGTTTGCGCGCAGTGGCTATGTGGGGCCGGCGCAGGCGTACGAAGGCCGTTTTGGTTTGTATACCTGTTTTCTCGGTGAGCATGCCGCGAGTGCGCGGCCTGGCTTGGTGGTGGAGGGACTGGGCGAAGCCTGGGAATTCACGCGCACCTCAATCAAGCTGTTTCCGGCGTGTCATCAATTGCACGCGTTCATGAATGCCGCGATCAAACTTGCGCAGGAGCAGACGTTTAGCGCTGAAAATGTTGAGTCAGTGCGCGCGCTGATTTGCGACGCTGCGGTGCCGCTGGTGTGTGAGCCGCTGGCATCAAAACTCAAACCGGCCAGCAGTTATTCCGCACAGTTCAGCCTGCCGTATTCGGTGGCATGCGCGCTGGTGCGTGGCAAGTTCGGTTTGAACGAAATCGAGGCGCCGTCTTATACTGATCCGGATTTGTTAAGGCTCGCGCACAAAGTCAACTATGAAATCGATCCGAATCCGGGCTTCCCGAAATCTCGCTCGGGAGAAGTGATCGTCAAAATGAAAGACGGACGGGAGTTACGCTGCCGCGACAATATTTTGCCTGATGAACCTGCGAGTGCCGAGGCCATCATCGAGAAGTTCATGCAGAACACCGATGGGATATTGCAGACGGTGCGGGCTGAACGTATACGCGATACAGTTTTAGGGCTGGAACGCCTGACGGACGTAAGAGAGTTTGTGCGGACGCTGGGCGCGGTGGAGCATGTGCAAATGGTGCGCGAGATGGTGAACTCGTAAATAAGTATAAGGAGATAGCAAATGCCGCTACTGGCAGAAAAGAAAGACCACATCCTCACGCTGACGTTGAGCCGTCCGGGTACGCGCAATGCGTGGGATGATGATTACAACGAGGGTCTGGTGGCTGAACTTAATAAAGCCACGGACGACGATGATGTGCGCGTGGTGATCCTGACCGGAGATGAGGCAGGCGGTGCATTTTCGGCGGGCGCGAATTTGAAGAAAGCTAATGCGCATACCACGGGTAGCGCAAAAGCGTTTGTCAAAAAAATCCGCCGGCCACGGCAGTTTCCGGCGAACCTGCTGGGGGATTTCCCGAAGCCGGTGATTGCATCGGTGAACGGCTACGCCATCGGCGTGGGTGCAATTATCAGTCTTGCGTGCGACTTGATTGTGGCTTCCGACAAATCCGAGTGGCGGTTGCCGCAGGTGGCACTGGGCATCATTCCCAACTACGGCGGCGGTACGCGGCTCGCGCGCTACGCAGGCAAGGGCATGGGCATGCGGCTGGCGCTGGGGTTTCCGTTGAAGGCCGAGGAGGCGTATCGTCTGGGCGTGGCGCAATGGCTGGTGCCGCACGCGGAACTCAAAGCCAAGACGCAGGAGATCGCCGAGCATATCGCCGGATTGCCGCCGCTGGCGGTGAGTCTGACCAAAGAGTCGCTGATTCGCGGCATGGATATTCCGAACCTGCAGGATTCATCGCTCACCGATGCCTATCGTTTCATGGTGCTGGAGTTGTCGAAGGACAAAGATGAAGCGCACAAGGCTTGGCGTGAGAAGCGTAAACCCAAATTCACCGGTGAATAATTTTCGCGAGGAGCAGCAACCATGGAAGTGAAATCGACGCTTAGAGTCATCAACGAAAAAGATTTCAAGGGCGCGCGCGGCGTGACCGACGGGCAGACCTACACGCGGCTCGTCGGTTGGCCGGAGGTGTTCATGACCGACCGTGTGCGCCTCGGGCGCGCGAGCTACCTGCCCGGAACTTACGAGCAATTGCACTGGCACCCGATCGAGGCGTGTTACTACGTAATTTCCGGTCATGCCACGGTACGTGATTTCAACGGCAAAGAGTATGAAGTCGAAGCGGGCTCCATCATCTACGCGCCGCCGGGCATCGCGGGCGCGCACGAGTGGGAGGTGAAAGAAGCACTGGAATTGATCGACATCCGCGCCTGCAACGAAACCAATCGCAAGATGCAGTTCACGGTAGACAAGGCGACCAAGCGTTCTTACATCGACATCGATGAACTCGAAAAGCGCGAGGCTATCAGCTTTAAATCGCATTACTGAGCTTTTCAGACGCACTCGTTCCCGCTATAGTCTCGCCTTCGTTCGGCCAGGCGCCTTACCGCAGCCCATCACTGAATTTATCAAAGGAAGCAAAACCTTATGTTTGACCTTACGCTAACCCCGGAACAACTGGAGATGCGCGACACGCTGCGCGATTTCGCCGAGCGCGAAATGAAAGCCGCCGCGATACATCCGGATCGCTTGCAGCCGTTTGAAAAACCGGTGATGACGGACTTGCTCAACAAGGCCTCGCAACTCGGCATACGCACCTTGGCGTTGTCGGAAGAAGCCGGCGGCGCGGGCGCCGACAACCTGACGACCTGCATTGTGCTCGAAGAGCTGGCATCGGGCGAAGTGGATGTGGCGACGATTCTCGGCCAAACCGCGACCTTGGGCCGCTCGCTGTTCGACACGCTGATGACTGCCGAGCAAAAGAGCAAATACGTGAAAGCGTTTGTTGAGAACGACAACTACCACCTCGCGTTTGCGGGCACGACGATGGAAACTGGTATCGGCTGGACTTATCACCGTGACGCTTACGACGAAGGCGTGATTGTGCCGAACGCTGTGAAGCAAGGCAACGACTGGGTGATCAACGGTCGCGTCGAAGCGGTCTCGAACGCGCCGCTGGCGAAACTGTTCGCGGTGCAGGTGCGCACCGACAGCAAAAAGACCGGCATGAATGGTCTTTCCACGTTCCTGATTCCGCGTGATACCGCCGGATTCAAGGTGCAAGACACCCTCACCGCTTTCGGCGGCCCCGACGACACCATGACACGCTGGCATCACGGCACGGCGGCGGCGATCGAATTAAAGAACTGCAAAGTGCCGGCGGCCAATCTGCTGGGCAAAGAAGGCCGTTGCCCGTTTGCCGACGGCAAGCTGCTCGCGCGTAATGCGGTGGCCTCGGCGGCGATCAGCCTCGGCGTGGGCCGCGCCAGTTACGACGCGGCGGTGGCTTACGCCAAGATGCGGCGTCAGGGCGGTCGCAACATTATGGAGCATCAGGCCATCGGCGCCAAAATCGCGGATTGCACCATCAAGCTCGAACTTTCGCGCAACATGGTGTGGAAAGCCGCGTGGGCGCTGGATCATCCGGAAGCCATTGCCGGACGCAGCGTGTCCGAGTTGCCGCTGCATGTGATTGCGCGCGTGGCATCGGCCGAAGCGGTGCATGAAGTCACGCTGCTCGCCGCCGAGTGCTTCGGCGCGATGGGTGTGATGCGTGATATGCCGCTGCAAAAATACGTAAACGACGGTTTCATCATCGCGCATTCGGAAGATACCGATGGCGCGGCGAAGCTGCAAATTGCTGAATCCGTTGCGGGTTACGAGCGCAAGCTTGCGGCGTGACGCTTCAATTAAACTAAATCCCCTCTCCCGCCTCGGGGCGGGAGAGGGTTAGGGTGAGGGTAGGGGGATGTTCTTTTTTTCTCCCGTACGTCCCCTCACCCTAACCCTCTCCCCGCAAGCGGGGCGAGGGGATGCAAATCAACCGAGGAACTCGTATGGATTTTTCACTGAATGAAGAGCAGCGCCACTGGCAATCCGAGGCGCGCAAATTTGCCGAGGAGGAATTGCGTCCGGCGTCGCTCAAGCGTGACCAGATCGAGGGTGCTTTCGAGCCGTGGGATTGGGACATTATCGAAAAAGGTTCCAGGCTCGGTTTCCGCACGCTGGCGGTGCCCAAGGAATGGGGCGGCCCCGGCGCGGATTTCGTGTCGCAGGCGATCGTGATGGCGGAACTGGCAAAGGGCGACAGCGCCATGTCCAAGGCGTTCAGCCAAAACTGGAAGTGGAGTCACCTGATTTCGGTGGCGTGTACCGATGAGCAGAAGCAGCGCTTCCTGAAGCCTTTTCTCGCCGATCACCGTTACGTGATGGGCCGCGGCATCACCGAGCCGAATTCCGGCTCGGACAACCGCATGCCGCCGGAGGAGGATCCGAAGGCCGGCTACCGCTTGCGCGCAGTGAAAGACGGCAACGAGTGGGTGCTCAACGGCGAAAAATGTTTCATCGCCAACGGCAGCGTGGGTTCGCTGTTTTTCGTCGACGCGCGCAGCAATCCGGACGTGAACATCAAGCAGGGCGGCACGCTGTTCATGGTGCCCAAGGGCACGCCGGGTTTTCGCATCGGCAAAGTGTTCAACAAGCGCGGTTGGCGTTTCTACCAGAACGCGGAACTGATTTTTGAAAACGCACGTCTGCCGCAGGAGAACGTAGTAGGTTCGGTGGGCACCGGCTCGGTCAAAGCGGGCAAAGGCGATACCACCGGCGGCGATATCTTTGGCGATCTGGAATTGGCCGCCAACGCGCTGGGTGTTTGCGATGATGCCGTTGAAATGGGCATGGCCTTCGCACGCAGCCACAAGCGCGCCGGCAAATATCTGATGGAGCATCAACTGGTGCAACTGCGCATTCATGAAATGCATATGTTGACCGAAGCGCTGCGCTCTTATGTGTTGCGCACCGCGTGGCAGCACGACGCGGGCGAGCATTCCGCGAACGCCGGATTTGTGATGAACTACTCGACCGATATTATTCAGCGCGTCACGCGCCTGAATATGCAGGTGCATGGCGCGGAAGGCTGCATGATGAATGCGCGCGTGGACAAGCTGGTGCGCGACGCGATGGTGTGGACGCATCTGGCGGGCGACACGGTGCAGCGTATCAAGATTCTCAAGCGGTTAAAGTAAAAGCAAAGTCAAAGGCCTCCCTCACCCCAGCCCTACCCATGAACCTCAAGCTGGCTGTGGGTTTGGGATGAGCATCAGATTATGCTTCGAGGCGAGTTTGCGTAGTAGGCGCTGTTCAGTTTGAGCGAATTTGTGCTCATAGTTTGCGAGCCCCTTTTCAATAAATTGAAGACCCTTGACCATTACATTCCAGTACAACGTGGCGATCTTTCGCGCCAATGCCTGATTGGCCAGCAGGCCGCCTCGACGCGCGCGTATGCGCCGGTAGAAGCCTCCGAGTGCTTTGTCGGTGCTATTGGCCAAAGATCGCGCTACCGTGCAAAACACCCGCCCCGCACGGTTGCGCTGACGTGCTTGGCGGCCGCGCCGCTTGCCGCTTTGATGCGCTCCCGGAGCCAGACCCAGCCAAGCGGTGAAGTGCTTGGCCGTCGGCCAGCGCGCCAAATCGGTACCCACTTCGCTGGCCAACTGCAAAATCGAGTAGTCAGTCAAACCCGGCAATACGCTCGCATCGCGTCCCCCGTTGAGCGCAATCACCAGTGGGTGCAGACCTTCAATACGCGGCGCATTCGGGCTGGCTGGCTTCACCGCCTTTTTCTTAACACCGAGCTTGAGCCCCGGTGCGGCCTTCTTGTTGGCGCTGTTGTCGAGCGCTGTCGGGCTGGCATCGCTGCCGCTAGCACCAGTGCTGTTGTCGGCATCGTCAGTGTGCGCACCCCGAGCGCGCAGCGCCTGCTCGATGCGTGCATCACACTGGACAATCTGCGCTTGGTAGAACTCCCAGCCCGCAAGCGCCTGCGACAACGCAAACAAATGCTCCTCGCGCCACGAGCCTTGCAGCGCAGCGCGCATGCGCTCAGCCTTGGTCTTACGAATTTGCGCGTCGCACAAGCCCAGCAACACCCCAGCGTTACGCTCACCCCCCACAATGGCGCGCACCATCGCCAAGCCGCTGACCCCTGTGAGCGAGCTAATCACTTCGTGAATCTTGATATTCATCCGATCCAGCGCCTTTTGCATGTGTTGCACATGCGCGGCGGCCATGCTGATGTGGTCGCTACGAAGCCGCATGTAGTCTTGCAAGCATCGAATGTCCTCGGCTGGCACAAACCCCGCGCGCAACAACCCATGCGCGTGCAAGGTAGAGAGCCACTGACAGTCGGCCATGTCGGTCTTGCGTCCGGGTACGTTCTGGACGTGGCGACCATTGACCATCACCACTTCCAGCCCGGCGGCTTCGAGTACCTCGAACACACACAGCCAGTAAATACCGGTAGCCTCCATCGCAACCGTTTGCACGCCGTGGGCGACAAAGTGATCGCGCAAGGCGTACAGATCCGCAGTCATGGTGCCAAAAACTTTGGGCGCCTCTCCGGCAATCGATGTGTGCAAACTCTCGCTGCCCACATCGACACCGGCTGCTCTGTCGTTAAAAACCTGTAATCCTTTCATGTTGAATCCTTCGTTTGAGAGAGAGTCGCTCGCAAAATCCGCCTGGCTGGACGAAAGGGATGCAAACCTACCCAACGGGAAGCAACCTCGCTCACCAAACAATCCTCGTACCGCCAACCAGCGCCAGTCTCTCCCACGGGCATGAAAGCACCAAAGGGTATGCGGCAACGCTGCGGCTATCGCGAACAATTCGAATGTACTCCGGTTCATGGGCTCAATTCGGGCGCAAAATTGGCGACTGCGGTCTCTCCCGGAGGGAGAAGGGAGCTTCCTCGACCGCATGCTGGAAGTCCTGCGCCGCTCGCCGGTGCTGCGCCTGGAAGGCAACCGCAGCGTGACCCTTCGCAACGTGCGCCGCCCGGCCAAGACCCTGTCGCTGTCCGCGGAAGCGGTGATCTCCAACGGCAAGGCCCCTCACCCCAACCCTCTGACGGGGTACTCCGGGCTTCG
>JANMXV010000844.1:0-2373 GCA_031381325.1 Betaproteobacteria bacterium
CGCTGGTGATCAACCCTTCGCTCTACAGCAAGCTGCCGTTTAATGTGGAGCGTGATTTTGCGCCGATTACACTGGCCGCGATGACGCCGAGCGTGCTGGCCACGCACCCATCGCTGCCGGTGAAAACCGTGGCCGACTTGATTGCGATTGCACGCAAGCAGCCGGGCAAACTGAATTTTGCCTCCGGCGGCGCGGGCAACACCATGCACCTGGGCGTTGAGTTGTTAAAGAGCATGGCCAAGGTCGATATGCTGCATGTGCCCTACAAAGGCGGTGGCCCCGCCATCATTGATGTGATTGCCGGGCAGTGTGATTTTCTGGTGGTTAACATCGGCCCGGTGATCGGTCATATACGTGGCGGAAAATTGAACGCCGTTGCCGTCACCAGCAAAGCGCGCGCAGCGGTGCTGCCCAATGTACCGACGGTTTCGGAATCCGGCTTGCCCGGCTACGAATCCACCACCTGGTACGGTTTTGTCGGCCCGGCAGCGCTGTCGAAAGAGGTCATTGCGCGTGTGAATACCGTGGTGAGCACCGCGATCAAAAACTCCGACACGCGCGAGCGCTACATCGCGCTGGGTGCCGAGCCATTCACCAACACGCCTGAGCAGTACGCTGCTTTTATCAAAAAAGACATGCAGGAATGGGCGAAGGTCGTCAAAGTTTCGGGCGCGAAGCTCGATTGAATATTGATAACACATGCCCCTTAACAAGGCCGAACCACCCGTTTGCTGCGGCCCCGACCTTAGAGTCTACGAGCGGTCAGGTCTAGAGTCGTAGCAATCATCTCGCCCCTCTCACGATTCGCCCCACGGTGGTGAAGTGCATTTCAAAATGATCCGCGATTTGTTGATACGAATGGGGATATTCATTTTAAACGCCCTTTTCACCAAACAGCAATCTATCCGGCAATCTATCCGCAGCCTGCCAAGCAGTCAAGCGCATGAAAATTCGCTCGAACTGCGCTGTTTTGTCGAGAATCTCAACGCACGAAGGGTGACTCAGCGGCGTGTTGCTCCCACTCAGAGCAATTACGCGAGCGTAGGCCGAGCAACCTCGTCGGCACCGGTACAGAACCGTTCTGGATTTACGAATCATGCCGCCTGCAACAGATCGAAGCGCCGCGCCGGCGCGCGTGGCGGCGGCTGCGCCGCTAATCCCAGATGCGTGAGAATACGCGCGATCACTGCCGGCTCTTCGATAGCCGCGATGATCTTCAGCTTGCCGCCGCACTGCGGGCAGCGTTCGATATCGATGTCGAAAACGCGTTTTAGAAGGCGAGCCTAAGTCATACGCGCCCGCGCCCCATGCGCATGCGTGCAGTCGCCCGTGTGCCCGGTTGTCGTGTGCGCGGGAGGAACCGGCACAATCGCCGCCCGCAGTTTGGCGTTAGGCGCGAGCGCTCCGTGAAAGCGTATGAGATGCAAGCGCGGGCGCGGCACCAGGGCTGCGAGCCGTTGCATGAATTCGAGCGGTGACATCACGATGTGGCTCGTACCATCGCGATAGGCTGTTTTCAGCTTGAGCACCACCTGCACGGCGCGATTGACACTCAACCGCTCGTTGGCCTGTCGTTAACAATCGCCGGGCAGGTGACGTAGCGGCACAGTTGCTCAAGGTCGCTGCGTTGATTGGCGGCACAGTGCACCCCTGCATGCAGACTGAAACCGTGGGCGTTGGCGCACAGTTCGCGTGTAATCGGCGCCACGCGGCCCGGTGCGTCTTGCAAGCTCAGCACTTTGCGTCCCGCGCGTGGCCCGTACGCGATGCGGTAAGTGCAGGAGGCAGCTTGCAGCGGTGCGAGCAGGTTGTCCGGATCAATGTTCCCGTGCGCATCCGCCACATAGGTCACGCCCTCTTCTTCGACCAGATGTCCCAGGCGGGTCAACAGCCGCAGGATGCGGGTGATGATCTTGTCGAGCAGCGCCGCAAGCTTCTTGTCGTGGATTTCGGCAGGGTCAGCCCGTACCGCCCGCCGGGTTCGGTGCTGCGCAACTATGAAGAAATCAGCAGCGTCGGCTGGGGCCTGAACTACACCATAGGCAAACGCGTCTACGCACGCATGGTCTACGGTTACGCGATGACGGGCCTGCCCCCCGATACCAGCCGTTCCACCGTACATTTTCAATTGGTGGCGCAACTGCTCTAGCGCGGCAGCCAGCGGCACCGTGAACGCAGCAACGCATCGCGAGCGTTTATAACGCGTTGAGATTGCAGATTATTCCGCGTATAGTCGTTGCAACTCAACTCGTCTAGCGCAAAATCGTGGCCCTATCGACTCAGCCTGCCCAGCCTAACTCGAACGCGACGCCGAGCGACCGCCCGCTTACGCTGAATCAGGTCATTGCCGACCTCATCGCCGACAAGCTAATC
>JANMXV010000871.1:0-1678 GCA_031381325.1 Betaproteobacteria bacterium
CGCGCGCTGAAACCCTCCGCCCGCGGCGAACTCGAAATCACCGATGTCAACAACGAATACCTGCGTCGCGGCGAGCTTACCGTCACCCTGCTGGGTCGCGGTGTCGCCTGGCTCGATACCGGCACCCACGCGTCCCTGCTCGAGGCCTCGATGTTCATCGAGACCATAGAGAAGCGCCAAGGACTCAAAATCGCCTGCCCGGAAGAGATCGCTTACCGCATGGGGTACATCACGGCAGACCAGCTCGCGGCCCTTACCGTCTCCATGGGAAGCAATGGCTATGGCAAGTACCTGAGTGATATTTTGCTGGAATACCCGCCAGCATGATCGTTGTGCATGCCAGCATTCCCGACGTACTGGTTCTTGAACCTAAGGTCTTTGGCGACGCGCGCGGGTTTTTCTTTGAAAGCTTTAATGCACGCACATTCAAGGAAAAAACCGGGATCAATGCCCAATTCGTTCAAGACAATCACACACGTTCCGCCAAAAACGTTTTGCGCGGCCTGCACTACCAAATCAAACAGCCGCAGGGCAAGCTGGTCCGTGTCACCGAGGGTGAAGTATTTGATGTCGTGGTAGATATCCGCAAAAGTTCGCCGACGTTCGGACTGTGGGCGACAGTCACACTGTCTGCTGACAACAAGCGGATGTTATGGATTCCACCGGGCTTTGCGCATGGCTTTCTGGTACTCAGTGACTATGCAGAATTTCTGTACAAAACAACGGATTACTGGGCGCCCGCGCATGAACGTTGCATAGCATGGGATGACCCGCAGTTGAATATTGCGTGGCCGCTGCAAGGAGCGCCCCAATTGTCAGCAAGAGATCAGAATGGGGTGCCGTTCCTCGCAGCCGAGGTCTTCCCGTGAAATCCATTTTGCTGATCGGCAAGAACGGTCAACTCGGATGGGAGTTACAGAGCGCCCTGTTGCCACTAGGCCGCGTCATTGCGCTCGATCGCGCCCAACTGGATTTAACCCGGCCTGATGCCATACGCAAGACGATTCGCGACCTATCACCAGACATCATCGTCAATGCAGCCGGATATACAACGGTCGACAAGGCGGAGGACGAACCCGATCTCGCCATGCTGGTCAATGCGACAGCGCCTGGCGTCCTCGCAGAAGAAGCCAAGCGCATTGACGGGCTACTTGTTCACTATTCGACGGACTATGTATTCGACGGCACGCACTCGGCTCCCTACGTGGAGGAGGATGAGCCGAATCCGGTTAATATCTACGGCAAATCAAAACTTGCAGGTGAGCGCGCAATCAGTGCTGCTGGATGCAAACACCTGATTTTGCGTGCGAGCTGGATTTACAGCGCACGCGGCGCCAATTTCGTCTTAACCATGCTGCGACTCGCCAGACAACGCACGGAAATCGCGGTCGTGAATGACCAAATCGGGTCGCCTTCGTCGGCCCGCGAACTTGCAAAATCCACAGTGGAGTTGCTAGGTCGCTTTAAGGGTACCGACGAACAGACTGGCCTGTTTCACCTATCGGCCAGCGGCTACGCCTCGCGCTTTGCGTTCGCTAAAGAAATCGTCGAAACTGCAAAGAGACACTCTAGCGAGCAGTCCGGATGGGCGACCGTGTGCGCAACCACAACCGAAAACTACCCTTTGCGCGCAGCACGACCCCTCAATGCGACGACGAGTAAAGAGAAAATTAAACGT
>JANMXV010000877.1:0-7616 GCA_031381325.1 Betaproteobacteria bacterium
AGCGGCCTGGGTGCGCGCTTCGCCATCGATACCAACGTGACCATGCGCTTCGATTATGGCTGGCAACTCAGGGACCTCGGCACGAACACAGGTCCGAAAAGTTCACGCGCGCATTTTTCACTGATGGTGAGTTATTAGGCGGCTGTGGGTGCGGTAAGCACAACGGCAAAGTAACAAAATTACGGTTCAAAAAATTAATAAAAACAAATAGTTACGCTACAGATAATCATGTGACGACTCCTACACTTCATTATTACGCCTTTAAAATATAAAAATATTCAAAAGTCGCGACTTTTGAATATTTTTATATCTTAAAGTCGCATATAATCGCGTGCATGCAGCGCTACCTCGACGCCCAAGTCGCCGCCGATCTCGCGCGCAAGATGGTTATCCTCACTGGCCCGCGGCAGGTCGGAAAGACCACCTTGGCGCGCCAACTCGCCGCCCAGTACAGCGCGAGTACCGAAGCGAACCCCGCGCAGTATTTCAATTGGGACGTGCCCGAACACCGCGCCACCCTGCAAGGCCGCTCATGGAATCGCGCCGCGCCGCTGGTGGTATTCGACGAAATCCACAAAATGCCCGACTGGAAAAGCTGGCTCAAAGGCGTATACGATGGCAAGACCGAAGCGCAACACGTTCTGGTGACCGGCAGCGCGCGTATGGAAACCTTTCGTCAGAGCGGCCCCTCATTGGCCGGGCGTTTCCATGCCCTGCGTCTGCACCCGATCTCCGTACGCGAGTGGTGCGGGCAGGTGCTTGCGCCATTCGCACCCACGCCGCAACAAGCATTGGCCCATCTTTTGGCGCGCGGCGGGTTTCCGGAGCCATTCCTTGCGCCGGATGCCACAACAGCCGAGCGCTGGCGCGCCGATTACTTCACCGGTTTGATTCGCGAGGACATCGTTGAGTTTTCGCGCATCGGCGAACTCAATGCCATGCGTTTATTCGTCGAACTGCTGCGCAGCCGCACCGGCGCGCCCCTGTCACTCGCTTCCATTGCCCGCGATCTCGCCGTATCGCCGGTCACATTACGGCGCTACCTCGACATTCTGGAAGCGCTATTCATCGTGTTCGTCGTGCGCCCGTGGCACAGAAATATCGGCCGCGCCACGCAACAAATGCCCAAGGTGTATTTCTTCGACAACGGCTTGGTGAAAGATGACGGCAAAGCTGGCAACAATAGCGGCGCACGCCTGGAAAACGCAGTCGCGGCAATGCTCGCCAAACACACCGATTTTCTGCGCGACACTACCGGGCGTGACATCGGCTTGCACTACATACGCACCAAAGACGGCAGCGAAGTCGATTTCGCCTTAAGCGACGGCGAACGGCTCACCGATTTGATCGAATGCAAATGGGCTGATACTGCGGTATCGCGCGCGCTGGCACGCTTCGCCGGCGAACAGGCTGGCGTGCGCGCTACGCAACTGGTTTGCACACTGGATCACGAACAGCGCCACGGCAATATCGACGTGACGCCCGCGGCGCCGTGGTTGGCAAGGCTCGCGGCCTGAGGTCACACGCAGCAGGCCGGCGAACTGCATCGTGTGGATGTTTTACGTATCACGTAATAGGATGTTGCCGTGGTCCTGAGTTTCGATACCATGACCACGCTTGCCGGCATAAAGCAGTAACGAAACGAAGTCCCCGGAATACGCTTCGCTTCTTCCGCGCTACGCTTGCTGGCAGATGAGAGACCTGGGCAGGAATACAGGCCCGAAAAGTTCACGCGCGCATTTTTCACTGATGGTGACTTATTAGGCGGCTGTGGTTGCGGTCACATTCGGCGCAATGCGCCATGGTGTAGTAAAGTTCCGTAAGGTGCATATCAAACCGTTGTAGGCTGCGACTATCACGCGCCGCTTTCCGCACCATTGCGTGCGGGAGGCGGAGGCAGCAGGGAGCTTTCATGTTTACCCGTATCGACCACGTCATGATCTGCGTGCCGGACCTGACGCGCGGCATTGAGCAGTACCACAAAATGGGCTTCAACATCTTTGCGGGCGGTGCGCACCCCGGCAAGGGCACCCACAATGCCATCGCGCTCAATGCCGACGATTACCTTGAGTTGCTGGCGATTCGCGATCCCGCGGAGTACGCGGCATCGGGCAAAGCCGGCGCCTGGAATACTGGCCTCACCGACTTTATCGCAGCGGGCGGCGGCATACGCTACGTGGTTTTGCAAAGCGACGATCTGGCAGCGGAAGTGGCCGCCATGCGCAGCCGTGGCGTAGACGTGGGTGATGCGATGGACGGCAGCCGGCGCACGCCTGCGGGACCAGAGCTACGCTGGAAATCCGCGGTGCTCGGCCCGAAAAATCCGCTGCCGCTATTTTTCATACAACATCTGACGCCGATGGAAGAGCGCCGCAAGCAGGCGCCAACTGCAGGCAATCATCCCAACGGCGTCTACAAACTCGAGCGTGCCTATATCGTTACGCACGATGCCGAGGCTGTCGCTGCGGTGTACGCCAAGGTGTTGGGCATGCCCAAGCCGGCATTGCATAAGGGAACGGTGGTGATGTCGGACATGGCGATTTTCGAGATAGGCCCTACTGGTCTGGGCGTTGTCCAGCCCTACGCACCGGGGCCTGCGGCGGATGCATTGGCGCGGCGCGGGCCCGGCCCGTTTCAGGCCTTGTACCGTACCGCCAGCATGGGCGCGACCGCGCGCTGGATGGAATCGCATGGCATGCCGCCGCCGGCGCGTGGCGTGCGCAGCAACGGCGAGCACGCGATGCTGGCAACGCCCGCGCATACCGGCGGGGCTTACATTGGTTTTGTGGGGCCGGCGTAAATACTTGGCGGGGAGCAGGCGCCTTCAGGCCGTGATAGTTACGCTATAACTTATTGTTTTTATTGAATTACGGCGGCTTTGCGTCACCCAACAGTCTGCATGCGCAACAATCGCGCCGCTTCCTCCGCGCGCGCGTCGTCAATCTCGCGCATCACGCCGGCGACATCCACCTCACCCAGCTCGCGTTCAAAGCGGCCGGTGAGCATCACTTCGGTAGTCAGCAAGCCGCGTTGATATAAGTCCCAAATCTCGGGACCAAAATCAGTGTGCAGCAACTCCGGCGCAAAGCGCCCGAAAAAATCACGCAAATTCACCACGTCGCGCAACAGCATGCGTTGCGCGTGATTGTTGCCGGCGGCATCCACTGCTTGCGGCAGATCGATAATCACCGGGCCATCCGCACCCAGCAGAATGTTGAACTCCGACAGGTCTCCGTGTACCACGCCGGCGCACAGCATGCGCACCACCTGCAGCAACAGTATCGCGTGGTACGCGCGCGCCTGCTCGGGCGTGAGCGCCACATCGTTCAGTCGCGGCGCTGCTTCGCCGTGTGCGTCGGTCACCAGCTCCATCAGCAGCACGCCATCCAGAAAGTTATGCGGCGCGGGCACGCGCACGCCGGCGGCGGCCAAACGGTAGAGCGCATCCACCTCGGCGCTTTGCCACGCGGCCTCCTGAGATTGCCTCCCGTATTTGGTGCCCTTGGCCATCGCGCGCGCCTGGCGGCTGTTTTTGGTCTTGCGGTTCTCGGTGTAATCCACCGCCTGCCTAAAGCTGCGCTGCGTGGCCTCTTTGTAGACCTTGGCGCACAGCGTCTGATCGCCACAGCGCACCACATAGACCGTCGCCTCTTTGCCGCTCATCAGTTGCAGCACCACCGTGTCGATCAGACCTTCTTCGATCAGGGATTGCAGTCGTTTGGGTGGTTTCATGGGGGTGCATTCTACGCTACAGGGTGTGCGCGCCCGTGCGGCCCGGCCAGATTCGGCGGCTGTTGGGGTTAAACGAAACCCCATGCGCAGATCATTCAGACCCCCTGCGGCATGACCAGTTCCATGCCCGACTTAAGTACCAATCGCAATGATCCCGTTCAGTTCTTCGCATGCTGCTTCAAACACGCTTGGCGATATCTGCTTCCATAGGTGTGGCCGCGCACCCCGCAGCCGCCAGTCAAACGATTTTGGCTGGTGCGACAGCACATAACCCACTTCACCCTTCGTGCCGGCGAATTTCACCGCGAACGGGTTGGTATCGTTAGATGCTGCGTGAGTCATCGGCAAACCAATGACAATTCCAGTCCGTTCATTAAATATCTTGTTCGATAAAACGAGCATCGGATGCTCGTCTTTCATCTCGCGGCCCACCTGTGGATTAAAGCCTATCCAGATAATATCTCTGCGATCAGGAACCCACAGCCTGCTAACCGCAGGCATCAGAACACTTCCGCACCGACGCGTCCGCTCGCCATAACTTCGCCGCCATGAATCTTCGGATCAAAAGCCTTCAACTTCTGCGCCAGCGTCAGGCGCGGCTTGCCCGCCGTGCGAATCAAAACGCCCTGCTCGACCACTTCAACGGTGATCGGCTGACCTCGCGTAAGCCTCGCGGCCCTGGCCACGGGCGCAGTGATCCGCACAGCGAGGCCGTTACCCCATTCCTGAACAATCTGGCCTACCTTTACGGGTCCGTCCATAAATATCTCCGTGAAAATGTTGAAACAAGTATAGACGCTTGGGCGCGATGTTGCAACATGTTGATACATTGCTGTTGCCATGAGCAAGGAACCGGTTGCATTGCACCGCTTCGGAGCGCGCAGCGTTGACACAGCCGCTTTCATTTCATAGTGTGTTTCACGCATTCGCTTTATGGTACGGTTGCATGAGCTTTTCGTGATTGACCCCGCCGGGCCGCACGGATAGAGTTCCAGTCATGAAAACCATACCGCGTATTGACTGCCGATCCACCGATTTCAAACGAGGCTTGAGCAAGCGCATGATGCCCGCTATCGGATTAGCGGTAGGGCTGAGTTTGTCAGGTTCACCGATCTTCGCTGCCGACGTTTACCCGGCACGGCCGATTCGCATCATTATCCTTGTCGTGCCCGGCGGTGGTGCTGATATCACCTCGCGCGCGATCGGGCAAAAGCTGACCGAAGCATGGGGGCAGCAAGTCATCGTGGATAACCGGCCCGGCGGCAATGGCATTGTAGGTATGGATATTGCAAAACATGCAAATCCCGACGGCTACACCATGGTGCTCGGTACTATCGGGCCGGTTGCGGTCAATCCGAGCCTGTATGCCAAACTGCCGTACGATCCAGTCAACGATTACGCGCCGGTTGCACGTGCAGTGTCTGCACTGAACGTGCTGGTGGTGCATCCATCCGTGCCGGTGAAGTCAGTAAAGGAACTAATCGCGCACGCAAAAGCCAACCCGGCAAAACTGAACTATGGCTCTTCGGGCGTAGGTTTCGCCGATCACCTTGCCGGAGAACTCTTCAACAAACTCGCCGGTGTGAGAATGCAGCATGTGCCCTACAAGGGCGGGGCGCCGGCGATGGTTGATCTGGTGGGCGGAAATATCCATCTGATATTCGCCACGGTTTCGACTGCGCTCGCCAGCATGAAGGCCGGGCGCATCCGCCCGCTCGCGGTGACGTTCGCCAACCGTGTCGAACAATTTGCCGATCTGCCGACGGTTGCGGAATCAGGTGTGCCCGGCTTCGCCGTCGACAACTGGTATGGTTTTCAGGCGCCACGCGGCGTGCCGAAAGAAGTCGTTGCGAAACTACACACCGAGATCAATCGCATCATGACGCTGCCGGACGTCACAGCCCGTCTTGCCGGTCTCGGGATATTTCCATTTACGCTGCCGACACCGGCAGCGTACGGCGAATACATCAAAACGGAAATCAAGAAATACGCCGAAGTCGTCAAAGGCGCCGGACTGCGCGCTGATTGAGCGATTTTCACTGGTTACACTTGTGATTTGTGGTTCCGCGTGGAATCCACTTGGCCATTTTGTGATGAAAAGTGTTTTTATTTTCGTGTTGATGTTCGTTGCGCTGCAATCGGCGGCGGTGGCGCAGGTCAGGTCGCCTGGTACGGTCTTCAAAGACTGCGCGGATTGTCCGGACATGGTGGTTATTCCAGCGGGACGATTCTTGATGGGGGCGGCGCCGGGTGAGGAAGAGCACGAAGCGTTATCCGAACCCTTTCGTAACCGCAGCCAGCCGCAGCGCGGGGTGGATGTGCAGCGTTTTTCTGCGGGAAAATTTGAGGTAACGCGCGGCCAGTACCGGCTGTTCGCAGAGGCAACGGGTCGCAGCAGTGATGGGTGTTTTGTCTGGACCGGGACTGCGTTTGAAATAGAAAAGACTAAAGACTGGCGCAACCCCGGTTATGCTCAGGACGACCGGCATCCTGTGGCGTGCGTCAGTTGGGACGACGCCAGGGCCTACGTGCGGTGGCTCAGCCAGAAAACCGGCAAGGACTATCGTTTGCTGAGCGAAGCCGAATGGGAATACGCGGCAAGAGCCGGCACCACGACGATGCGATTTTGGGGTGACGACGGAAATATGTCCTGCGCTTATGCCAATGGGGCGGATGTCACCGCCGAGACGCAGGCGCCCAGCGCGCGCAACTGGGCCGCCGCCGCTTGCAATGACCGATATGCTTACACCGCCCCGGTGGGAAGTTATCGCGCCAATGCGTTCGGTCTTCACGATATGTTGGGCAACGTGGGGGAGTGGACGCAAGACTGCTGGAACGCGAACTACAACGGCGCGCCGACGGACGGGCGTGCGTGGGCGGCCGGCGATTGTTCGCTGCGCGCGGTGCGCGGTGGTTCGTGGGACGATGCGCCAGTCGGATTGCGCGCCGCGTACCGCGTCGGCAGCCCCACCGTTATCCGGCTCTACAGCCGCGGCTTCCGGGTTGCAAGAACCGACTAAGCGCCCGTCGCGCAATTCAGCCTGTCACCGCTGGTGATGGTGGTTCACCCCACTGTGGCGGCAAACTCGCTCCAGGATTACATACAACTCGCCAAAACGAAGCCCGGCGCCCTCACTCGCGAACTGGTGCGCGTCTTCAATGCGCCTGATATACAGCCTGCGATTGACGTCACTGTGGCATCGCTATAGGCTGTTCGCCGGTACATGGGTCGATAAAAAGCCGTGGCCGCATGCGGTATTCGATGATCGGATGCCGCAATGCCAGCAAGCACATCAATAAAGTAACGTAATGGGAGGAATGACATGCGCACGATTCACGCTGTTCTTAAACCTTTGTTCGCCGGGCGTCCCCGGAAATGGGCTGGCCTCGCGGCTGTGTTGGGTAGCGCCGTGCTGGCGGCTGGATCATCCGGACTACTGGCCGCCGATGTGACGTACGAGCGCCTGCTCAATCCCGAACCGCACAACTGGCTGATGGTGCATCGGGATTACACCGCGCAACGTCATTCACCGCTCGACCAGATCAACAAATCGAACATCAAGAACCTGAAGCTGCAGTTCGCCGTAGCGATCGGCGGTACATCGCCCAACGAAGGGCTTCAGGTAACGCCGCTGGTTGACGACGGATACATGTATGTCATTGACGGCTGGGGCGTCGTTTACAAAATCGATGTTCGCTCGGGCAATCACGGACGCATTCTGTGGAAAATGGACCCTGGCATGAAACGCTACGGGCGTATACGCGGCGTGACCCTGTGGGGCAACCTGGTCATTTCGCCCACCGGCAAGGATGGCCGGATCATTGCGACCGATAAAGAGACCGGCAAGATCGTGTGGGACAAAAACCTTTCGGATCACCCGGAA
>JANMXV010000197.1:0-8339 GCA_031381325.1 Betaproteobacteria bacterium
AACGGCTTGCTGACCAGTTGTATCGATAGCGGCAGGCCTGCGCGGCTGAAGCCGCTGCATACCACGAGCGCGGGATTTCCGCTGAGCGCGAACGGCACGAATCGATTGGGGCTCGGCCATTTCGCCAGGCCGGGATCGAGCTTGGGCGCAGGGCCCGCACCCGGCGTCACCAGCACGTCGCAATCCGCAAAGGCGTCGTGCATCTCGCTCAGCATGCGGCTGCGCTCCTGCTGCGCGCGCACGTAGTCGGCGCCCTGGATCAAACACGCGATCAAGGTGCGTTCGAGAAATACCGAACCAAAATCGTGCGGCCGTTCGATCAGCGCCTGCCGCTGTATGGCGAAGGTCTCGGGTTCTTCGATCAGGGTCCACACGTCGTAATAATCGCGCAGCGGGCGCAGACGCACGTCGTGCAGACGCGCCCCCAGTTTTTGCAGCACTTGCAGCGCGTCCTCGGTGGCGCGGCGCAATTCTTCATTGCCGGCCGCATCCTCCGCGCCGAAATAGCGCACCACGCCGATCCGCACATCCTTCAAATCGGTTCTCAAGGCCGCGCGAAAGTCTTGCGGGGGACGGTGCACGCTGGAACGATCGCCGGGGTCGTAGCCGACAATCGCATTGAGCAGGATCGCGCAATCCTCGACCGTTCGTGCAATTGGGCCGCAGTGGTCGAGGCTGAAAGAATTCGGAATCACCCCGCGGCGGCTGACCAGGCCAAAGGTGGGTTTCATGCCGACGATGCCGCACAGCGACGCCGGGGTGCGGATCGAGCCGCCGGTGTCGCTGCCGAGCGCGCCCAGTACCAACCCGCCAGCAACGGCTGCAGCCGAGCCGCTGCTCGACCCTCCAGTGAAGTGTTCTGGATTCCACGGATTGCGCGCGGGGGGCCAAGCCAGATCGAACGAGGGGCCGCCGTGCGCGAGCTCGTGGGTCGCGAGCTTTCCCATGAGGATGGCGCCGGCATCGTAAAGCCCGTCCACGACACTCGCGTTTGTTCGCGGTATGTTATTTGCATAGGCTCTGGAGTGGCCCGTGGTGCGGATTCCGGCTGTTTCGTAAATGTCTTTGACGCCGAACGGGATGCCGTGGAGCGGTCCGCGGTAGCGGCCTTTGCTGATCTCGCTTTCGGCCTGACGGGCCTGCGCGATAGCTTGCTCCGCGGTAACTGTGATGAACGCATTGATGACCGGATCGATAGCTTCGATCCGCTTGAGCAGCGCACGCACCAGTTCTACCGGCGACAGCTCGCGTGCCTTGATCAGGCGCGAGGCTGTTGTGATGGTGTCAGGCAGGGTCATGAGCATCAACCTGGAAACGGCAATTCAGCCACAGAGGCCACAGAGTTTAATGGCGCTATATTAAGCAGTTGTAGCAGTTGTAGGTTGGGGTGAGCCTGCGAACCCCAACAACAACCGATCACTGCTTATAGCGGTAGTTATCGCCACTGACTGATATGCCCTATTCATTTGGTGTTGGGGTTCCTTCGTCACCCCAACCTACAACTTCCACAAGTGCGAAGTATAGTGCCATTGAACTCTGTGTCCTCTGTGGCGAATTTCTTTTTCTGGGATCAATGGCTTTATCGCGAAAGTCTGCCCGGCTTACGATTCGCGCTGCACGTACGGGGTGCGCTAGTCAGCCCGTATGCCCGCGTCCTGCACCAGCTTGCCCCACTTTTCGGACTCGGCGCGGACGAAATCGCGCAGCGCTTCGGGCGTGCCGGACAAGGCTTCGACGCCCATCTCTTCAAATTTTTGCCTGATGTCGGCGCTGCCCATGGCCCGCGTGAGATCCGCGTGCAGCTTGTCGGCGATAGGCTTGGGCGTCGCGGCAGGCACGAACGCGCCCCACCAGTTCTCGGCGACAAATCCCGGCAGGCCGGCTTCGGCAAACGTCGGCACTTCGGGCACAGCCGTCGAGCGCTTCGCGCTGGTGACCGCGAGCGCGCGCGCTTTGCCTGATCGTATGTGCTGCAGAATCGGCTGCGGGTCGGCGAATACCAGTTGCACGTGACCGCCGAGCAGATCCTGAATCGCAAGCACCCCGCCCTTGTACGGCACATGCACGATGTCGATCTTCGCCAGACGCTTCATCATCTCGCCGCCCAGGTGGCCCAGCGTGCCGGGGCCGGCCGTGCCGAAATTGATGGCGCCGGGTTTCGCGCGGGCAAGCGCTATCAATTCCTTCAGGTTCTGCGCCGGCGATCCCGGGTAAATAACCAGCACCGTCGGCGAAATGGCCACCATGCTGATGGGAAGGAAGTCGCGCGCAATGTCGTAGGGGACTTTGGTGATTAAAGGATTGATCGACACCGGCCCCATGTTGCCGATCACGAACGAGCTGCCGTCGGCAGGCTGGCGCGCCGCGTACTCAAGGCCGATCGACCCGTTCGCGCCGGCCTTGTTCTCGACGATCACCGGCTGGCCCCATATCTCGTTCAATTTCTGCGCGATGATCCGCGACATGATGTCGGAGGCGCCGCCCGGAGGGTAGGTCGTTATCAGGCGCACAGGCTTGCCTGGGTACGACTGAGCGGCGGCAGGCACCTGGGCATACGCCGGAAATATCACGCCGATCGCACCGAATGCCACTGCTGCGAGCAGCAACGCGCGTACAAAGAACTTACTGGCAGTTATCATTGCGCACCCTCCCGTTCAGGATTCTGTGGTCAAGATTTACCGTTTGTCATCTGCAGCTAACGGCTGGTGAAGCAGAAGGAACCTTACAGGACATTGAGCGAATCGACAACCTTGCGATCGAACACACGCTAAGCAGAATGAGCCTTTCCCAACTCAAAAGCTTGCGCCAGAAGTTCGTACGAGCGATGACGCGGCGCCGGATCATATGTCCATGTAACGACCACCAGTTCGTCGAGATCGAGACGTTGCGCGAGCGCCTTCAATTTCTCGGTCACCTGCTCTGCAGTCCCGACAATCGCCTTGCGGCGCAGCTTTTCGGAAATAACCCGCTCCGCTGCGGTTAACGTGCGGGCCGTGGCTTCCTCCGGTGAAATCAGCGGCAGACGAATGCCGTATTCACGATCGATGCTCGAGCGTTCGCGCGATTTGAACAGGTGCAGCGCTTCTGCTTCCGTATCAGCCGCCAGCGCCCACACGCAAATCGTGGCTTGCGGCGTGGGGTGATTTGCGCTGGGACGATAGTTCTTGCGGTAAAGCTCCAGCGCCTGTTCCACACCGAATCCCTCGCTGAAAAAATACGCGAACGCGTAAGGCAACCCAAAATAAGCCGCGAGTTGCGCGCCGTAGTCTGAACTGCCGAGTATCCACATCTCCGGGTAGCTGGGTCCCGTCGGATGGGCAATAACTCTTTTGAACGGGTGGTCCTCAGGCAGCGGCGTGCCCGACACCCAATGTTGCAATTCCTGCACTTGCTGGGGAAATTGATCAAGGACGTTTTGTGGGTTCGGATTGAGGGCGTGTGCCGTCAGTTGATCCGATCCGGGAGCACGCCCAATACCCAGGTCGATGCGGCCCGGCGCAATAGCCTCCAGCACGCGGAACTGCTCGGCCACCTTCAATGCCGAATAGTGGGGCAGCATGACACCCGCGCTGCCGATACGGATACGCGGCGTGGTGGCCGCGATCGCTGCCATCAGCACTTCGGGCGCCGTGCCGACGATATTGCCCGAATTGTGGTGCTCCGAGACCCAGTAACGGTGATAACCCAGATCATCACAATGTTTGGCGAGTGCAAGCGTTTCGCGTATCGCGCTGTCCTGCGTTCTGCCTTTGGACGCCGTAGATTGATCGAGTACTGACAACTTCATGGGTGGCCTGCTTTCATTGGGTTCGCTAATGCTTGCTGAAGTTAAATGAATGAACTGCGCCTGCGCGGATGAATTTAACGTGCGCAGCATAACTCAAATTCGGCTATTGACTGCGGCTACAAGCGCCAGAGATACTCTCCGCGACACTGGTGGATTTCCTATTCGCCCCCTGCGATGAAGTTAATCACCGGCGCTGGGAGACATGATGCACGCATCGCAACTCACTCAATGGCTCTTCCTCGCGGGAATCGCGTTTTCCGGCTGGGGTTCCGCATACGGACAAGCCAATTCGACAAGCTCAGGACAGGCTTACCCCAACAAGCCGGTGCGCATCGTCACGGCTGCGCCCGGCGGCGGCGTGGATTTCACCGCGCGGCTGCTGGCGCTGGGGCTCACGGCGAATCTCGATCAGCAGTTCGTGGTCGATAACCGCGGCGGCACACACGTCGCGGTGACGACCGTGGTGAACGCTGTTGCCGATGGCTACACTGTGCTAATCCACAACAATACGATTTGGACCGCGCCGCTGCTGGAAAAAGCGCCGTACTCGATGGCGCAACTGGCGCCGGTAGTGCTGGCGACACGCGCGCTTAGTATTCTGGTGGTGCATCCGTCGCTGCCGGTGCATTCGGTCAAGGAGTTGATTGCGCTGGCCAAGGCAAAACCGGGCGACATCAACTACGCCTCCGGCCCGGTGGGTTCAGCCAACTTTCTTGCGGCGGAATTGTTCAAGCACATGGCGGGCGTCAATCTCGTGCGCATCAGCTACAAGGGTGGCGGCCCCGCGGTGAACGATCTCATCGCCGGCCAGGTGAAAGTAATGTTCGCCACCACCAGCTCGGTGACCCAGCACGTGAAGTCGGGCCGGCTGCGCGCACTGGCCGCAACCAGCGCTGAGCCTACTTTGCTCGCGCCCGGACTGCCGACCATCGCAGCCTCCGGCGTGCCCGGTTACGAAGCACTGGCGTTCTATGGCCTCTTCGTTCCCGTGAAAACGCCTGCGGCAATCATCGCCCGTCTGAACGAAGCCTCGCGCAGGTACCTCGACCTGCCCGACACCAAAGAGCGGTTCCTCAACTCCGGCGTGGAGGCGGTCGGCAGCACGCCGCAGGAGTTCGCCGCCGCGGTCAAGGCGGACACTGCACGGATGCAAAAGGTGATTCAAGCGGCCGGACTGCGGGCAGAGTGAATACGCATCTCCCGTGGGAAGCACGGAGCAGCGGCCACCCTTGACGGCCACCGCCTCATGCGCCGATGATCGAGGCGACGCGCACAGCTCACTCAAACCAACCAAAAGGAAATCGCCATCATGTCCAGAGTCCCTCCGATCGCCGCCAAGTCCGACGTGCCCGCTGCGCACCACACGCTCGTCGATAAAGTGCTGAAAGTTTTCGGCGGCATACGCGGCCCGTTCAGCGTCATGCTGCACAGCCCGAAAATGGCTGGGCCGGTATTCGATCTGGGCGATTATTTCCGTGAAGATTCTATCGTCGAGCCGCGCCTGCGCTCGGTCGGCATTCTGATAGCGGCGCGCGAGCGGCAGGGCGTCTATGTGTGGGCCGCGCAGGTCAACGGCGCGCGGCGCAATGGCGTGTCTGAAGCAGTAATCGAACTGATTCGCCAGCGCGCGGATCCTTCGCGCTACGCGGCGGGCGACCGCGAGATCGTGGCTTACGTCGAACAACTGATGCGCACCAATCGCATTGAGCAAGTGACCTTCGACGCACTCAACAAGGGGCGCAGTGTGCAGTGGATGGTTGAATTAACGGCCGTCGTGAACTACTACGGCATGCTGTGCGGAATTACCAGCGCGTTCGAAGTTGCGGGACCGGCGAATGGGGACCCTTTGCCGAAGTGAGCGGTGCGGGTCGCGGGACTATCAAGCAGATAAATATGACAGCAGTGAATACCATAAAACTCGTCAATCCGGCGGGGCAGCGCGCGGTCGCGCGCAAGGCGGGTACGCCATCGAATGTTAGCGTATAAGTATTTGTTTTTAAATGAAAATTAACTTCGCAACGCACATGCACCTGCTGTCAACATTGTCGATCGTCGCCATCACGTGCATCGTCACGTCGCCGCTGGCACCGGCGCAAAAGCTTGACTATCCACAGCGCCCGATCCGCCTGATCGTCGGCTTCACGCCCGGCGGCAGCACCGATCTTGTCGGCCGTTTGATTGGCGCCAAACTCTCCGAGCGCCTCGGCCAGCAAGTAGTCATCGACAATCGTCCGGGTGCGAGCGGCATCATCGCCGCCGAACTCGTTTCGAAATCGCAGCCCGACGGTTACACGCTGCTGATTTCGGGTTCGTCAATCAGCATCGTCGGCAGCTTGTACCGGAGCACCACGTTCGATGTGCAGCGTGATCTCGAACCGCTGGCGTTGGTCGCGACCACGCCCTATATCATGGTCGCGCATCCGTCGCTCGGTGTTAAGACGGTGCAGGAACTGATCGCGTATGCAAAACCGCGTCCGGGAAAAATTTCGTGGGGCGCGTCGGCGCCGGGCGCCGTGCAGCACCTCTCCGGTGAAATGTTCAAGCGGCTCGCCGGCATCGATATGGTTTTCATACCGTACAAGGGCACCGGCCCGATGATGCCGGACATCCTCGGCGGACGCCTGCAAATCGCGATCGACAATGTGCTGGTGCTGACACAACATATAAAGCTCGGCGCGCTGCATGCGCTCGCCGTCACCACCGCCAAGCGCACGCCGATACTGCCGGAGGTGCCTTCCATTGCCGAATCGGGATTTCCCGGTTTCGATACCAGCGGCTGGTTCAGTATGTATTGCGCGCCGAAGACGCCGCCGCAGATCGTGAACAAGCTCAACACGGAGGTACTCGCGATTCTAGGCACATCCGATATGCGCGAACGTCTGCTCAGCTTCGGAGCAACGCCACTGCCCGGAACACCAGATGATCTGCGCCGCCAACTGGCGCGCGAGGTGCCGGCGTGGCGTAAAGTCATTCAGAGCGCCGGGCTTAAGGCTGAGTGAAATAAAAGGAGCCACTATGTCAGAAAAAAAAGGTTTGGCAGGGGGCTCACTCGGCACTTTCGAATCTGCAATCATGGGCATTGCTGGAACTGCGCCAGCGTTTAGCGTAGCAGTGACTACGGCGGCCATTGTGGCCTCGGTTGGGGTGCTGTCGGTGGGCAGTATTTTCTACTGCGGCTTGATCATGTTCGGCATCATGCTGGCCTTTATCCACCTCAGCAAAATAACCCCAAACGCCGGCGCCGCCTATGCTTGGGTGGGTCATGTATTTGGTAAAAAATGGGGATTTTTTACAGGCTGGGGACTGCTTGTCGCATCGATTTTTTTCATGGTTTCGGCGACGATACCTGCGGCCACGTCGACCCTGGTTTTGATTGCACCTCATTTGGTCGAGAGCACCATCTGGGTCACTTTTACAGCCGCACTATGGTTGACCCTGGTGACCATCGTGGTCGCTAAAGGCATCAAACATGCAAGCTATGCGCAGTTGATCCTGACGGCGATTGAGACCGCCGTGGTTTTCGCGCTGATCATTGGGGCCTTTATCCAGTATGGCGGTAAACCAGCGCACACGCCTTCATTTATCTGGTTTTCTCCATTTTCATTCACGCCTCAATTGTTTGCCACGGGCGCCTTGACCGCCATATTCTTTTACTGGGGCTGGGATGTCACCATGAACCTGAGTGAAGAGACCAAAGAAGGCACGCCGCAGCCGGCCAGCAAAGGTGCTTTTTGGGCGATGATCAATTTGATTTTGTTCTTCATCATCATGATGATTGTGGTGCTGATCGTGTTGTCCGATGAGGAGATCGCCAAGGCCAATACCAATGTGCTCTACGCGATAGCCACCAAGCTGTTTCCGACACCATGGAATTACCTGGCGGTGCTTTCAACCCTCCTCAGCACCATCGGTACGATTGAGACGCAAATCCTGCAATTTAGCCGCAGCATGTTTGCCATGGCGCGTGATGACATGTTGCACCCTCGTTACGCCAAGATTCACCCAGAGTGGCAAACCCCCTGGGTGGCGACATTTGTGATCTGGTTTTTAGGTGTGGTGCTGCTGTTTAGCTCGTCTTTTATGCCAACAGTGAAGCAAATTTTAGAAAGCTCGATACTCGCAATTGGCTTTCAAATCTGTTTCTATATGAGCTTGGCCGGTTTTGCCTGTGCCTGGCACTACCGTAACAAATTGACGGATGGCGCGTACAACGACGTCTCATACGTCCTTTGGCCTTTGCTTGCAGCGTTATTCATGGTGTTCATTGCGCTGTACAGTATTCCGACTTTTGACCCAATCACAACCATTCTGGGGATAGGCGGCATCTTGATCGGCTTTGTGCCTTTGCTCTTGGGTGGTTTACGGCGCGCGAATAAGGCGCGTACGTAAGTTGATTGCAAGATCACAAAGGCTCCTTCGGCGTATGGAAAATTTAATCCTTCGTGTTCATGAATTGGAGCTTCGCCAACGACACGCTTGCCTAGTCAACACGTGCGCCGGACGCCTTGATAACCTTTGCCCACTTGATGGTTTCAGCAGCCATGAACGCGGC
>JANMXV010000031.1:0-4069 GCA_031381325.1 Betaproteobacteria bacterium
TTCTGAGCAATCTTCCCTAACGCCGCTATGTTTTTCCCGCTGGCTAAAAGGCCAATGTTCAGTCCGGCTTTCTCGCAGGCGGCCCAGAACCATTCGAGCGAGTCGTCGGTCCACCACGACTTCTGATGCGGCTCGCCGAATGTAAACCGAAACCCAAGCATGCCCGGCCGTTCGCGCCAATGGGCTACGATATTCTCGCGATCCGGGCTTTGCAGGTCGAAGTGCCCGAGGATGCAGAATTTCTCCGGGTGCCGGCGCACCGCCTCGACGGCGTAAACGTTGACCGCCTCACCGAGCGAGCCGGGCGGATGGATTACCGCACAATCGACCCCGGCCGATGCCATCTCGGCCAGCGCATCTTCGATGGAATACGTCGGAATCTGGCGATGATGCGCGCTCATCTTTCCGTTCTGCCAGATGTGTATCTGTGAATCGACTATGAGCATGGCTTCCTCTTGTTGGTTAGTAACTTGCTACGCCGGTAACACCTCAGCCCCTGGACCAGCTTCCAACTCGCAGGCGTTTCTCCGCTGAATGTAAAATTCTTGCGTCCCCGCTCAGATCACCTTGCGGTCCCGGAACCCCTGTATTTCCGCCGCGCCGTAGCCGATCTCTTTCAACACCGCGTCGTTATGCTCGCCCAGTTCTGGCGCAACGCCGATCTTCGCCGGCGTCTCGGAGAAATTCCACGGCGAGCCATGCACTTTCAGCTTCTTGCCGTGCTTGGGGTACTCGACCTCGGTTACGTAGCCGTTGGCGAGTACATCGGGATCATTCGATGCCTCGAGCAGCGTGTTGATAGGCGCCGAAACGATATCCGCGCCGCGTAGCAGATCGACCCATTTGTCGCGCGAGCCGGTCGCGAACAGGTCATCAAGCGATTTCAGCAGCGTTTCCCGCTGTTCATCCGACCCTATCACTACGCCGAGGTCACCAAACCCGGCCTCAGTCAACGCGTCATAAAAGCCCAGCGCGGACATGGCCTGCTTCCATTTAGCCGCGCCATTGAGTTGAAAAACCAGCGGCTTGCCGTCGATGTCATTGAAACTCGCGCTCAGGCCCGGCCGTTGCGGCGTGCCGTTGACTCTTGCCTGGCCGGTAACCGGTGCGCGATTGCGCCACATTGCCGTGGTCAGGGTCCAGCCCATCATGCGAATCTGCCCTCCCAGCAAAGAGCAATCGACCTTCTGGCCGATACCCTGCGTTCGCGCGCAATGCAGGGCCGCCAGCATCCCGCCGAAGGCCAGGATGGCACAGGCTTCATCGGCAACGGATACCACACCGATGCGCAGGGGCCGCCCCGGTGTGGAGTACGCCTCGGCGATGCCGCCCAGCGCCTGCGCCATGGAATCGGTGCCCGGAAGATCGGCATGCGGCCCTTTGGGGCCGTAGCCCGAAATTGAGACGTAGACGATTTTGGGATTGATCTTTTTCAAGTCCTCATAGCCGAAGCCGTTCTTCTCCGCGGCGCCCGGACGGAAGTTCTGGCCGAAGATATCGGCCCGCGCCACGAGCTTGTGCAGAATCCCCCGCGCCTCCGCGGATTTCATGTTCAGCGTGAAGCTTTTCACGCCGCGGTTGTTGGTTTCGAAATAAGTGCTGGGCAAGCCGGGAAACACGCTGGAGGTGCGGGAGTTGTCGCCTTTGCCGGGCACTTCGATTTTGATTACCTCTGCACCCAGATCGGCCATCAGCATGTAAGGGACCGTGCCGGCCTGCGCGGTGGAGCAGGCAACAACCTTGACGCCGTCGAGCGGACCACGTGATTGAGCCATGGCTGCCTCTATGCGGCAACTTCAACTGCGCGCTCAACAGGCATCTCTTTGAGGAAAAACGCCGCAATCGGATCGTGTGCCGCGGCGGTGGTGCGCGCAGCCTGGTCGATATATTGCATCTCAATCGTGCCACCCGCTTTGCGGTAGTTCGCTGCGAAGCGCTCCGGCTCGTTGAGTGCAACGGGGGCAATGGGTGCATCAGGATCGCGGTAGTCATGCACGGGATCGGGCCGGCCCTGCACCCACAGCGCGGTAGGCATCGACACTTTTTCGCCGCGCTCGAGCATGAGCATCGGGTTGCCGTCGCTCATGTTCTCGTCGTTCTTCCAGAAAGACATCTGCCGCTCGGGGATGTCGCCGACCCAGGCCGTGCCTTTGGCGCGTTCGCGCAGGGCATTGCGATAACGCGAAAGCGGATTGATCACCGCCCAGGCCATTGCGACACTACGTACCGTCGCATCGACGGCAGGCGATCCGGCGGGCAGCGGGATGGCCGTGTAGCGCGGATCGTGCGGCCGCATCGCGGCCAGCATGGCGAGATGCCCGCCGCTCGATTGGCCGCAGATGCCTATGAGATCGGCACGCGTCTGCAACTGCGCGGCGTGCGCCCTGACCTTTAACCAGCGGATCGCGTAGTTGATATCGACCAGCGCAGACGGGTATCCGTAATTGCCATCCCGGAAATCGAGCGCTGCCACCAGCAGTCCGGCCTTCGCCAGCACTTCGTCGCGGCCCCGGCATTCTTCGAGACTGCCTTTGCCCCAGGCGCCGCCGTGCAGATCCACCACCACGGGGAACGGACCCGCGCCGCGCGGCTTATAGAGCCGCAGCTTTAGCGCCTTATCGCCATGGCGCAGGTATTCGATGTCTTCCGTGGTGAATTCGTATGTCTTGGTCATTGCAGATCCTCCTGGGTTGGTGGCGTCACAATACATCGTCGCACATAAAGCATCGTAGTTGAAGCGTCAAATTTCTGCTAGGCACGGGACTCGCATACGATTACTCCCCCTTGATACCGGCGGCGCGAATCACCTCCAGCCATTTGTTGGTTTCGGACACCATCAATTTACCGAATTCCGCGGAACTCATTTTCGCCGGTACCGCGCCCTGTTCATCGAGCCGCCTGAGAAGTTCCGGCGAGGTCAGCGCAGTGTTGGTTTCCGCATGCACGCGGGCAATGATGTCGGCGGGCGTAGTCTTCGGCGCAAAGATGCCCCACCAGATACTCGATTCGTAGCCGGGCACGGTTTCGGCTACCGTTGGTATCTTCGGATGGTTCGCGTTGCGCTTGACGCCGCCGGTTGCCAGTAACTTCATGCGGCCGCTATTGATGAAGGCCGCTATAGTGGGGAGCGAACCCAAATAGACTTGAGTATGCCCGGCCATGACGTCGGCAGCCGCTGGCCCACCGCCCTTGAACGGCACGTGAACCAGATTCGTCCTGGTCATCATCTTGAAAAGTTCGGTGGACATGTGAGGAAAGCCACCGATACCGGATGACGCGTAGAAGATTTCTCCCGGCCGTTTCCTGGCGAGCGTTATAAGCTCTTGCACCGAATTCACCTGCAACGAAGGGTGAATCGCGAACGCGCTGTCCCCCATGCCGATAAAGGCCACAGGCGCAAACGAATTTACGAGATCAATCGGCACCTTCGGTTTGTCGATCAGAAAACCATACGCAGTAGAGGTCATCATCAGCGAGTAGCCGTCAGGCGGCAACTGTGAAGCGAGCTGCAGGCCGATGATGCTACCGGCGCCGGAGCGGTTGTCGATAACGAACTGTTGCTTCAGGCGCTGCGTGAGCTCTGCCGCCAGCAGGCGCCCGACAATATCGGTGCTGCCGCCGGGCGGCCACGGAATGACTATGCGCACGGTCTTTTCCGGCCAGGCGGCGCCAGCGTCGCCGACAAGGGCCAGGGCGCCCAGCGCAAGCCCTGCGATTCTGCGTAGCGGAATTTTCGTATGCACCGGATTTCTCCTTAAGGATTAACACGCGTTCGAAACCATGTCCGCAAACGATCCAAACAACGGTACTCGCTTACAATTTTACATTCGACCGCTTGATCACACCCGCCCATTTCGCAATGTCGCTTTGACAAACGCCGCGACTTCATCACGCGTGCGGATTACCTTCATGCGCAGTGTTGCTCTTAAGGATAAATCATTGTAAGTGTTTATTTTTAATGAGTTATTTATCCATATACAACAATTAAACTTCATCCTATTGCAGCTTCTGCGAGTTCTATCGTTGCCGTCATCCGTGACCGCGAGGCAAAATGGCACATTCGGTGTAA
>JANMXV010000059.1:0-8986 GCA_031381325.1 Betaproteobacteria bacterium
CCTGCGTTGGTATAGTTGCCCGATAGCGTGGTGTTGTCGCCGAAGCTGGTGATGCCAGTGGTATTGACACCCACCGAGCTTGAGGCGCCGCCTGCGTTGGTGGTGAGGCTCGTTAGCGCGGTGGTGCCGCCTACTATGCCGCCGAAGGTGGTCGCTCCCGTGCTGTTGGCAGCCAATGTCTGACCGCCATTGACCGCGCCGACGAAGTTGATCGCGCCTATGCCCGCGTTGATGGTGGTTGCGCTCGTCAGCGTCGCTGGCGCGTTGATTTGGAAGTTGGTGTTGTTCGTGTTGTAAGCGCCGCCCAGACTGACGGCAGTGGTCTCGCTATAGGTTTGCGCGCCGGTGGTTGATACGCCGTTCATTGCCAGCGTGCCCGCCGCGTCGGTGGTAAGGCCGGTGAGCGCCGTAGTGCCGCCCACGATGCCGCCGAAGGTGGTCAGGCCGCTGTCGTTCACCGTCAGTGTCTTGGCGCCGTTGACGGTGCCGGCAAAGGTGTTACCCACGCCAGTGATGGTGGTGTTCGCACCCAGGGTAACGGGGTCACCATAGTTTTGCGCGCCGCTGGTGGTAACTGCGCCGCCGTTGATCACGGTGCTACCGCCTGTATCAGTGGTGAGGCTCGTCAGCTTCGCGCCGCCGCCCACGCCCGCGTTGAAGATGGTGGTACCGTTGCTGGTAATGGTGAGTGCGTTGCCGCCGTCCACCGTGCCCAGAAAGTTAACGTTGCCGTTGCCATTGGCCACCGTCAGGTTCTTGTTCAGCGTTGTGGTGCGGTTGAAGTTCACCGCGTTGTTGGTAGTGGTCAGCGTGGCGTTGTTGGTGCCTACGATCACATCGGCGTCATACACCTGTCCACCGGTGGTGGTGATGGCGCCCCCCGCGATGACGGTCGTTCCACCACCACTGGTAGCAACCTGGGTCAGTGGGCTGGTCGCGCCCACCGCGCCGCCAAATGTGGTAATGCCGGTGCTGTTGTAATTCAGACCGCCTGGTCCGTCCAGAGTGCTGGCGAAAGTGATGTTAGCCGGCCCGACCCCCACCCCGGCATTCAGTGTCGTGAAAGCCCCCAACGTCACTGCATCGTTATAGGTTTGTGCACCGGTAGTTTGAATTGCGCCCCCGTTGATCACGGTGCTACCGCCTGTATCAGTGGTGAGGCTCGTCAGCTTCGCGCCGTTGCCCACACCTGCGTTGAAGGTGGTGATACCGTTGCTGGTAATGGTGAGTGCGTTGGCCCCATCCACGGTGCCGGTGAAGGTGGTATTGCCGCTGCCGTTGGCCACCGTGAGGTTTTTGTTCAGGGTAGTGCTGGCGTTGAAGTTCACCGCGCTGTTGGTGGTGGTCAGCGTGGTGTTGGCGGTCCCGATAATGACGTTTCCGCCGTAGGTTTGAGTGCCGGTGGTGGTGACGTTGCCGCCCAAGGTGGCTACGCCGACGACGGTGACGCTCGCTGCGTCCACGGTGCTGGTGGTCGTCAGTGTCTGGTTGGCCTGCAGTGCACCTACGCCTGCGGTGATTCCCACGGTGGCAAGACCCGTGGTGGTGAGGTTTTTACCACCGCCGGTGACTGCGCCCAGGGCGATGGTGCCCAATCCACCGTTGGCCGACAGGGTGTCGCTATTGCTCAGTGTGGTGCTGCCGTAACTCTGGTTGCCGGTGGTGGTGACGTTGCCGCCCAAGGTGGCTGCGCCGGTGGTCGCTACGCTCACTGCCACGACGTTGCCAGTGGTGGTCAACGATTGTGTCGCCAGTGCGCCCAGGTTGGTGGCGCTGGCGATGGTAGTCAGCCCGGTGGTGTTGGTGGTCAGACCAAAGCCGCCACCCGTGACTGCGCCCAGTGTGACCGAGCCGGCGCCCGCATTCAGCACTTCGTTGGCCGCGAGTGTGACACCGCCGGTATAGGTTTGCGTGCCGTTCGACGTGACATTGCCATTGAGCGTGATACCGGGCACGCCTGCGGTAACGCTGAGGTTCCGGCCTGCGGTCGTCGCGCCCAGCGTCAGACCATTCGTATCCACGATGGCGACATCGTTTGCCGCGCCCGCATTTGTCAGCGTTACCACGCCGGTGAAATCATTGGCTTGGGTCAGCGTGATCGCGTTGGTGCCCGCGTTGATGTTGCTGGTTCCGGTAACACTGAGTGTGGTGATGGCGGTTTGACTGACCGCGCCCGCACTGGTGGTGCTCAGCTTGCCGCCGACCGTGGTGGTTCCAAACGTGGTGGTGCCCGTGCTGCCTGCGGTGGTGGTGGTGGTCAGGTCCGCGCCCGCGCCGGTGGTGGTGCCGGATACGGTGAGGTTGCCGCCCGGTGTTGCGTTCGCGCCCGCGATCAGCGTGGTAGGTCCCGTGGTATTCAGCACGGCAATCAGTGCATTCTTGTCAGCGATAGTAGTGGTCGCGCCATTCAGCGTTACCGCGCCGAAATCGTTACCGACATTGCTGAGATTGACGGTTTGTAATTGTCCATTAATCGTTAGCGGCACAGTTACCGTGACTGGCAACGCGTTAGCAATCGGATTACCCGCAGCCGCGTTGCCGATCGTCAACGTTGTAGCGGTGATCTTGCTGAGTTCCGTGGCATCCAGCGCAAGCTGCGTGCCCCCGACGCCAGCAAGCCCAAGATTAATGAGTCGATTCGCCGTGAATGTTTGAATGGTTGCGCTGTTGCCGGTGATTGGCCCTCCTATGGCCATTTCATCGGCAATCAGCGTAACGCCATTGCCATTTAACGTGGTGAAGCCGTTGGTTGTAATCGTGCCGGTATTGGCCAGATTGGAACGCACTGTCAAAGGCCCGCTCGCCGAATAGGTAACGGTCCCCGGTGGGCTGAACGTGACATTGCCCGCTTGCGCGGTCAGGCTGATGGCACCGCTCGCTGCTGTGTTTGCGATATTAGCAACCGCGCCTGCAATGGTCATATTGCCCGTGGTCTGGCTGATCACCACATCGCCCGCACCAGTGCCATTCTTGGCCGAAATGACAGCATTTCCGTTTGCAATCAAAACAGGATTGGCGATCGTACCGATGCCGCCCGTTCCCCCGCTGCCCGCCGTTAAATTGATGGCCGATGTCGCAGAACCGACCGCGACGCTGAGGGTCTTCGCTGCGGCGTTCGCAATCGCCGTTTTTGCAGTTGCGTTAATTGTCCCTGGCTGTCCAGCGGTTGACGTGACCGTCACGTTACCGTTGATCGCAACGTCGCCGCCCGATGAGGTGAACCCGGCAGTAGCGGTATTTCCCGTTGCACCGTTGACATTGACGATGCCACTATCGACGCCCGTTGAACCACTCACATTGACAGTCGCGGTCTGTCCAAGTCCATTAACCGCGCCCGTTTTAGCGCTGATCGTACTGGTGGCGTCAATACTGGCGCGCCCCGCACTGGCAGTGATCGTGTCCGCCGCCGCAGCACCACCGACGTTGCTATCCGCGCCAGCGGTCGCATTCACGGCACTTGAGTTGCTGATAGTGACAGTGGTACCGCCAGTCAGGATATTGGTCGCCGAGCCGCCTTTGGTACTGGAACCGGTACCTGATCCACCGCTGGTATTGATGGTGGAGGCATCCATCACAATACCGCCGGTGGCGGAATTCAGCGTCACGCTGCCATCACCCGCAATAGAGGCGCCGCTGGCTAAGCTGCCGGTAGCCGTAATCGACCCCGCCGCCTGCAAATTCACGCCGGTGTTGCCGTCCACGAAGATTTTTGCGCGTCCTTGCCCTGCAGTAGTGGATGCTCCGCCAATCGCCTCAAGATTTGCCGCATTGACGGTCACTGCACCGGCGACGCCGGTTGCGGTCAAATTGATGTCACTTTGGTCATTGCTGTACGAGCCGATCTTGGCGCCTGTATTGACAACCACATTGCCGTTGTTTGAGGTCAAATTTACCACTGACGTGCGCACGGGTGTTCCCAAAATACCGCCTGAAATCAAGGCGTTGGAAACCGTTACGTTGTTGGCGCCCGCCGTCAGCCCGGTAGCCGTCAGTCCGATGACTGCGGAACCCGTAGTCGATGTGTTAGCCGTAATGGCGCGCACCGCCGTGCCACCGCCGGTCAGGGTAATGCCCAATGCCGATGCAATTACCGTACCGGTTCCACCGATGCCCGCAAGAATGTGCGTGCCACCGTTCGCTGTGATCAGCGGGTCAGTTGCGTTGGTGGTCAGGTTCAACTGCCCGTTGGAATTCACGGTTACGGTGCCGCTACCGCCATTCGCACTGCCACCCGGCCCCGCATTGCCGCCAGTCGCTACCAAATTTCCGTTATTGACGGTGACCGTGCCCGTACCTGCCGTGGACGTCAGCGTTACCGTGGCATTGCCACCCGCCTTAGCTGCGGCCCCGATAGAACCATTCGACGCGATACCGCTCAGCGTCAGTATGTCTACCGTGCCGCCAAAATTCAGGTTAACCGCTGAGTTGCTACCGATGCCGCCGTTCGCGGTACCACCCGCAGCACTGATGGATGTCGCATTTTGCAGGAGTATGCCCGCCGTGCCGGTGGCGTTGAGCGTGATTGTGCCTGTAGCAACACTGCTACCCGCAAAATTTGTACTGCCGGTAGCCGTGATGGATGTGTTGGCGACGCCAACAGTTTTTTGCGCGATGATGTTGGTGTTGCTATTCAATGTAATGCTCGCGCTCCCCACTGCAAGGGCCGCAGCGCCCCCAATGGCCTCTACCGTGGCGCCATCCAGTGTCAGTGCCCCGCCCGTAGCGGTACCGGTCAGTGTGGAGCCATTGTTACCATAGGCGCCGAGCTTCGCGCCATTGGTTATTTGTACTGGGCCAGCCAGAGCCTGAAAGTCCAAAAATGCACCCACTGACTGCGTGCCCGTCAAACCCGAGGACACGAACGCGTTGTTGATAGCCAGCGTCCCCGTAGTCGCCTTCAAATTGACATTGGAATTGGAGTTTAGGCCCAGCACGTTCTCGACGCTTACCGTGGGTGTTGCACTGCCCGTGCCTGTAATCGACAAGCCTGTTCCGCCAGTGAGATTCACCGTTGCATCGACTGCCGCGCCAACCGTGTTAATCGTATTGTTGCCCCGAATCGCACGCACTACTGACGCGCCCGTAGTCGTCGCTATCGCCATTGCCCCGCTGGAATTCAAAGTAACCGTTGCTGCCCCTCCGGCAAAGTTTCCAGGTCCCGCAGCACTAGCATTTCCTCCGGTTGCAGTAATAGACGCGCCCGTGTTGACGTCTATCGTGCCAGCCGCAGTCGTCGTGGTCACATTTACTGTTGCCGCTGCACCATCGCCACCCGTAGTGGGCGCTGGATGGGTTCCGCCAGTGGCGTTCAACTGTGCAATGCCTTTGATCTGAACAGCGCCAGATACGTTTAGTGTCGTCGCCGCCGTACCGGGCGCGATATCGCCGGTGCCGCCTATGGATTCGACCAGCAGTGCAGCAGTTCCATCCATAGTCAATGCGCTGGCGGCAATGTTAAGAGCACCCGGGCGGCCATTAGTACTGGCATTAGCGCCACCGCCCCGCGCGCGAAGAGTGCTTGTTCCTGAAATCGTTGTTGCGCCAGTGGAATTTAACGTCACTGTGCCGTTGCCAGTAGTCGTACCAATACCCGCACCACCGGTCGCCGTGACTGTGCTCGCGGTAATACCTATGGTGCCACCCGCAATAATGGACGTTGTGGCGTTGCCGCCATCGCTCAAGAACCCCTTACCGCCAGGAGGCGCTGTTCCGCCTGTCGCGCTGACCGTCGTACCGGCTGCCAATGTGACGTTACCGCCTGCACTAATGGTGATAGCACCAGCACTGTTGTTACCAGCCAATGTAAATGGGGTTACGTTGACTGTAGAACCGGCACCGAGGCCAACATTTCCGCTTGTAGCCTGCAAAGCGATGCCATTGTTCAATCCGAGTATGCTTTGAACCGTCCTGGCAGCGGCAATATTGACATCTTTGCCCGCTTGCAGAACGATATTGCCCGTCGCATTGGTAACGCTGATATTCTGGTTCGCATTGATTACCCCTGTACCCGCAGTAACCACCGGAGTCGTGGTCGAGCCACCGTTCCAGCCTGCATAAGCCGAAAAAAGTCCGCCGCCAGTGCTCGTCACGGTTCCATTCAGGGTAATGTTGTTGCCAGCCAGCAGCCGCAGTTGCTGGTTAGCAGCCCAGGTTACTGCGTCTACCACAGTGATGTTGCCCGCTCCGCCGCCTGCCGCATTGGTGGTCACCACTGCCTCATCGGACAAACCCAGTTGAGTCTGCAATTGCGTAACGGTGAGCAATGAATCATTCACCGCACCGCTCGCGGCAAATTGGCTTGCGGCAAAGGTGCCAGCGGAGGTGTTGACACCTACCATGCCCGCTCCGGTGGCATTGGCTTGATTCGTCGCAACAAAAATATTGGTGGGGTCAAGCAGCAGCGTGCCAACCTGACCGTTTTGCGCACGCAAATCGACAGTGCCCGCAAAATCCAGCATGCCTTTGCCCGACACTTCCGCAGCGCCGCCATTGCCCGACTGCGCTCCGCCTGCGGCGCTGGCCGTGCCATAATAGCGCGTGACGTCGTCGGCCCATACAATGACTTTGCCACCATCACCCGTGTTGACGGCATCCGCCTTGATGCTGACATCCGGCCCGACGTAAGTACGGAAGGCATTCTGCATATCTGCGTTTTTGCCCTGGAAATCGCCGCCAACCAGCACGCTGCCGCCACCATTGGTGCCACTGGCGTCTATGCTGGCTTTGCCATCCAGCCCGACGAGGTTGCCGAGGAGTTTGATATTGCCGCCTTTGCCTTCGACGCCCGGTAGCTCAAGCTGACCTTTGGCTTCAACCGTACCAGATACTATGGTGGTGTCGCCCGATTGCACGGTAACCGTGCCGCCGCTGGGGCCGTTGGCAGTAGTAACGCTACCCGCTGCTAAGTCGCTGTTTTTAGTTGCTTTTAAGGTGATCTGGCCATTTTCGCCGACGACCACGCTGTTGGCGTTGATGGTGCCGCTGTGGTTGATCAAGCCGGCGTAGATGCCGACTCTGCCGCTGTCGGCGGTGATCTGGCCGAGGTTGACGGCCTGGTTGTCGGGGGCGACGATCTGCACGCGCAAATCGGGCGTGCCGGGGTTGACGAGTTCTACGCTGTTGCCTGCGGCGAGTATGACGTCACCCTTGGGACTGGTGATGATGCCGTTGTTGGTGATGGCGTTGCCGATGAGGTAAACGTTGCCGCTGCTGCTGGTGGTGATGTTGCCGCTGTTGACGAGTGAATTACCCAGGCCTTCGGTAAAACGTAGGCGACCGGCGAGAAAGTCTTCGTTGCTCAAATTGAGTGTGCTGGCCACCAGCCCGCCGACGTTGATCTGGCTGCCCGCGCCAAACACGATGCCATTGGGGTTGATGACGAATACGCGGCCATTCGATTGCAGTGCGCCGAGTATGGATGAGGGGTTCTGACCGACCACCCGATTGAGTACTGCGCTGGAAGCGGACTGCTGCACAAAGCGCGTTATCTCGTTCGCGCCAATCGAGAAGCTGCCCCAATTGATGATGGCGCTGGGGCTGTTGGTGATGCTGAGCAGGTTGCCGGTCGTGGTGAACTGGGCAGCGCCGTTGACGACCAGCGGATTCGTTGGATTGGCGTGCGTCACACCCGCGCCGAAGCAGGCGGCTACCGCGAGTGCGGCGGCGCTGGTGCCAAAGGTGCGAAGGCCACGCGAATCACGAAGGAGTTGGAGATGATGACGGCGCTGCGTACTTTGATTGGCCTGACTACGCCCCCTGCGGAATTGTTCTTTTTTACGCATCATTCGCTCCTGATCGGCCCGCGCTTTCGTGTCAACAATTTACACGTTCGCACGACACTGAAAATACACTGTAGATGTACCCCGAATTTACCACGCGGCAGCGCGATAAACTTGCGTATCTTTACGCATTTTGCGCGGCGGCACAACGATACCAAAGGACGGGGTATCGATAGCTGCGGGCAGGGTGGCAAAAAGCGCGACACGGATGCGGATTTTAAGGTGCGCTTTAGCGCTTTTGGGCGGGTTAACGCTGTGGATTCAGGGTCAAGCTCGGAATGGCGGACTTACTTTGCAAACCCGCGCTGCCGCCGCGCCTCATACAGGAAAATCCCCGCCGACACCGACACGTTCAAACTTTCCACGCTGCCCAGCATGGGTATGCGCACCAGCTCGTCGCAACTCTCGCGCGTGAGACGGCGCATGCCCTCGCCTTCTGCGCCCAGCACCAATGCGCGCGCGCCGTCGAGTTTGGCAGCGTAGAGGTCGGTGGTGGCATGTTCGTCGGTGCCGGTGATCCAGATTTGACGGTGTTTGAGTTCGCGCATGGTGCGCGCAAGATTGGTGACGGGAATATAGGGCACGGTTTCGGCAGCGCCGCTGGCGACTTTGGACACCGTGGCGTTCAGCCCCACGGCACGGTCTTTGGGCGCGATCACCGCATGCACGCCCATCGCGTCCGCCACGCGCAGGCATGCGCCGAGATTGTGCGGGTCGGTCACGCCGTCAAGTATCAGCAACAGTGCTGGTTCGGTGAGCGCTTCAAGTACGTCATCGATGTGCGTGGCAAGTTTTATCGGCGCCACGCTGGCCGCCACGCCCTGATGCCGCGCGTGGCCGGTCATGCCGTCTAGGCGTTTTGAATCGACCGTCATTACACGCACGTTGCGGGATTCGGCGAGTTTGATGAGATCGGTGCTTCTTCGATCAACGCGTGCAGCGTCTACGTACATTTCGCGCACGTTGTCAGGTGCGCTGCGCAGGCGACTGGTTACGGCGTGGAAGCCGTGGATTATTTTTGATTCTTGCATTTTATTTTTTGGTTCGATGTTTTGCGGTTCTAAAAAAGCTTTCCCTCATCCCCGCCCTTCTCCCGGAGGGAGAAGGGAGAAAATCTACTACCGGAGAGCTTCTTTTCTTCCCTCTCCCTCCGGGACAAGGGAACACTTGAAGCGGAGCAGAGGGACCGAGGGTGAGGGGGACTCTTG
>JANMXV010000064.1:0-1821 GCA_031381325.1 Betaproteobacteria bacterium
TGTTTGAGCGGGTGGCAGCGTAAGACAGCAACAGGATAAGAGTGCAATTGTCAGGTCTTGCCTTTTGCCTCCAGCGTTGCGATCAACCTGCTCACCCGCGATACGGAAAGCCCTGTGGCTTCGGCGATCGCAGTTTGTGTATGCCCGCCGCCGCGATACGCGAGAAGAATTGAGACAGATCACGCTGCGGCGCGCGCCGGCGTGTCGCTCTTGAGCAACGCCGCCGCCTCCCTTGCCACGCGCGTGCCCTCGAAGAAGCGCGGATTCTGCGTTCCCCACAGGCGCACCGAATTGCCGAAGACGAAGTCGCAGAAATCGTCTTCAGTGATGTGGCCGTCCTCGACCAGCTCGTAGGCTTCCGGCAGCGGGTCGCGCATGTCGACGACATCGAAGTGCCCGATATCGGAGCTGAATATCGCATTGATCCGCGCACCGAGCGGCATGGTCTTGCCGAAAGCCACCGCATTCATCCGGTCGTCGGCTTCGCACCCGAAGTAGTACGGCGTCGCAAAGAGGTCGATCCAGTCCTGCTTCTGGCTGATCTTGCACAAGTGGTAATCGTCGAGTGGCACGCCGCCCGTCAGCGAATCTTCTTCCTTCATAGGCCAGCCGTCGCGCCGGTCGAGTTCCGAGGCGATGTCGGCGTAGCCGTACTTCCCGACCAGCTCGCGCAGCAGCTTCCTGTTGAGCTTCGCCGGATCCATGTTTTGCAGGCCCTTGGCGCCGCGCCGCTCCCAGTGCTCGATCAGATCGCAGAAGAGCTGGCAGCCCCAGCCCACACCGCCTTCCAGAAAAGCGAAGCGCACGTCGGGGAAGCGCCTCGTCACGCCGCCCAGGAACAGCGCCTTCGCCACGGCGTGCTGGGCCGCGGCGAAGTGGCCGATATGGTTGAAGGTGAAGTTCGTCGGGCTGTTGCGCTCGCCGTAGCTGCGGCCGCCGGTATGGAAGGTCGGCGCGATGCCCAGTTCACGGCATTTCTGCCACAGCGGGTCATAGTCGTACTGGCTGTCGATCCCCATCTGGTCGAAGCCCTGGGCGAGGCGGGCGACATCGGGATCGGCGCCCTTGGCCTGCTTGAGCGACCGGCGCACGCCGCTGCCGAACATGCAGACTTTTGCGCCGAGCTGCTTCACCACGAACTCGAGTTCCTCGATCGCCTCGTCCGGCGTGTGTACCGGAATGACGGCAACCGGCGTCAGCCGGTCTTCGAGTCCCTTGAAGAAATCGAAGGTCACAATGTTGAAGCCGCGAATGACCGCGCGGCGCGTCGCATCGTCGGCGATACGCGGAATGCTCAAGCCGGCGGTCGGGTAAATGACACCGTAATCGAGGCCCAGTTCGTCCATGCGCTCGTACAGCATGCGCGGCATCATCGCGGTCGCGCGGTCGAGAGTGTTGGTCGATTGCCGGCCCCAGAAGCCTTCCATACCGACGTGGCGCGCTGCGCGCTCGACTGGGGTCAGCTTGAGCGAGTCGGGAATGCGGCGTTGCGCCTGCAGGAACCCGTCCGCGCCGAGGTTGCCGACCGCCTTGCGCATTCTCTCGGCGAATACCGGCGCGTACTCGACCCAGTGTCCGTCGCCGTCGACTACCGGGTGCTTGAGGTTTTTGCGGATCTCTTCGGGTGTACGATGCGCGCTCATCCGATTCCTCCGGGGACACTGAATGTGCCGTCAGACTATGCTCCGCCAATACCGACGTCAACCCTGACCTGACACCTTCCCCGCGGGGTTTCTGATGCGCCACTATGCGATGCTGGCGCACTAGGCAACAGTCAAGACTTGACCCTGTGAGCATGTGAGCATACATGACCCTGTGAGC
>JANMXV010000100.1:0-1744 GCA_031381325.1 Betaproteobacteria bacterium
CGCGATCAACTACTACCGCAAGCACAGTTTCTCGATGAATGCCGCGCCGGAGTTGTTGGACGAAATCGCCGCAAACAACGATCTTGTCATTACCGCGATAGGCGACTGAGGCTCCTGCACGTCGTGCTGTATGCACGACACAGTGGAACTGGAAACACGCGGCTTGCCCACGGCTATGATTATTACCACGGAGTTTCAGCTTGAAGCCCAGGTACAGCGCGACGCGCTGGGTATGACCGCGCTCAACCCTGTAGTGATCGAGCATCCGCTGAGTTCGCTCACCGATGATGAAATCGCGCAGCGCGCCGCACAAGCATTGCCGCAGATCCAGTCGGTGTGGCTGACCGGGCGGGCGAAGGCGTAGGGCGTTTTAACCACAGATGAACACAGATGAACACAGATGAAACCCGCTTTCCCAGGTGGTTTTACGTTGTCCGTTCTTTTGCGGTTATCTGTGTTTATCTGTGTTCATCTGTGGTTCCAATGTGGGTTGTTACGCCGGCGAGTGCACAGAATTACCCCACCAAACCCATCCGCATCATCGTCCCCTTCGCGCCGGGCGGCGCCAACGATCTGGTCACGCGGCTGGTGGCGCAGAAGCTTGCTGCCGGCATCGGTCAATCGGTGGTGGTCGAAAATCGCGGCGGCGCGGGCGGCACAATCGGACTCGATATCTGCGCCAAAGCGCCGCCGGACGGCTATACGCTGGTGATGGCGCCGACCAGTGCGGTCGCGTTCGCGCCCAGCCTGAATGCAAAATTGTCGTATGACCCGGTGCGGGATTTCGCGCCGATCACCAGCGTGTCCAGCGGGCCGAATGTGCTGGTGGTGCATCCGTCGGCGCCCGCCACGACGGTGAAGGACTTCATTGCGCTCGCGCGCTCGAAAACCGGCAAATTGAGTTACGCCTCGTCGGGCGCCACCAGCATGTCGGGCATGGCAGCGGAAATGTTCAAGTCGATGGCGAGCGTGGACATGGTGGGCGTGCCATACAAAGGCACGGGGCCGGCGATGACGGAATTGATCGGCGGGCAAGTCGATTTAATGATTGCCGATCTGGCGATTTCGCTGCCGTATGTAAACAGCAAGCGCCTGCGCGCGATTGCGGTCACGGGTGCGAAACGCTCCGCGCATGTGCCGCAGATACCTACCGTTGCAGAATCCGGCGTGCCGGGTTATACCCTCGTTAACTGGCGCGGCGTGCTCGCGCCGGCAGCGACGCCGCGTGAAATCGTGCTGAAATTAAACGCCGAAATTATCAAAACGCTGCGCGCGCAAGACATTCGCGATTCGCTGGCGCGCGAAGGTTATGAGCCGATCGGCGACACGCCCGAGCAATTCGCGGCGCTGATCAAATCGGAAGTGGCCCGGTACGGTAAGCTCATCAAGGCGGCGGGAATTTCTGGTCAGCCCTGAACTGCCAACAGAAAAATCCCGCCACAGAGGACACAGAGGAACACAGAGAACCCCGGCTTTGATTTTTCTCTGTGCCCTCTGTGGCTAAATGTTTTTGAGGTTATAGTGAACTCGAATATGCAAATCGAAAAGCACCGTGAAATCATCGCACCCTTCGCCTGGAAAGGCGCCGACCTTGAAAAAACCACCGGCTGGATACGCCGTTTCGGCGTCGACGAGCTTGCCGAAATCGATGCCGCGTTGCGCGGTGTGCAGCGACTAGGGCTGGAGTGGCTGAATGTCAAACGCGAGGATTTTCCGCTGCCAACGTTTGCGCCCGCACTCGCGA
>JANMXV010000144.1:0-1038 GCA_031381325.1 Betaproteobacteria bacterium
GGCCACGAAGAAGTCATTTTGGGGCTGTCGGGCGGCGTCGATTCGTCAGTGGCCGCGGCGCTGATTCACAAGGCCATCGGCGATCAACTCACTTGCGTATTTGTCGATAACGGCCTGCTGCGGCTAAATGAAGCCGAACAGGTGATGGATACCTTTGCCAAAAACCTTGGTGTGAAAGTGATACACGTAGATGCGTGCGCGCAGTTTTTAGGGCATCTCAAGGGCGTCACCGACCCTGAAGAAAAGCGCAAAATCATTGGCCGTGAGTTTGTCGAAGTGTTCCAGGTTGAATCGGCCAAACTGCCCAAAGCCAAATGGCTTGCACAAGGCACGATCTACCCCGATGTGATCGAGTCCGCAGGCGCTAAATCAAAGAAAGCGCACACCATCAAGTCGCACCACAACGTTGGTGGCTTACCCGACACGTTGCATCTGAAGCTGCTGGAGCCGCTGCGCGAATTGTTCAAGGACGAAGTGCGTGACCTGGGTTTAGCACTGGGCCTGCCACGCGACATGGTGTTCCGTCATCCGTTCCCAGGCCCGGGGCTGGGTGTGCGTATCTTGGGCGAAGTCAAAGCCGAGTTCGCCGATCTGCTGCGCCGCGCCGACGCGATATTTATCGATGAACTGCGCACCACGAAGGATGCCGATGGCAAGAGCTGGTACGACAAAACCGCGCAGGCCTTTGCCGTGTTCATCCCGGTCAAGTCCGTGGGTGTGATGGGCGATGGCCGCACCTATGAACACGTGGTGTCGCTCCGTGCGGTGCAAACCACCGATTTCATGACCGCCCACGTTGCCGAGCTGCCGCACAGTCTGCTGGCGAAAGTCTCCAACCGTATCATTAATGAAGTGCGGGGGATTAATCGCGTAGTCTATGATATTTCTAGTAAGCCGCCGGCGACCATTGAATGGGAATAGGCGTTAAATGTCATAAGAATGCAGGAGGGGCGGAATGCCGCGCCTAACCAAGACTGATATCGAACAAGGGCTGCTGTCCGGCAAGCCGGTCTCCTGGAAAGACGCAAACAATAAGTC
>JANMXV010000205.1:0-2509 GCA_031381325.1 Betaproteobacteria bacterium
CTGCGCGTGGGCGAGACCACCGGGGCACTGGATGTCGCGCTGCGCAATGTCAATTATTTCTACACGCGGGATGTGCGCGAGTCCGTGGACAAAGCGTTAAGGCTGCTGGAGCCGACGCTGACCATGGGGCTGGGCATCGTCATGGCTTTTATCATGTGGTCAGTGCTGTCGCCCGTGTATGATATTCTGGGCAAGCTGAAAATCTAACGCACTATGGCCAACAAGATTCTGCTCTGCATTTCGTCAGTACAGACCGTCGCCGCACACTGGCGCGGCAACAATTTCGTGCGCTGCGAGGTGTTCCCCGCCGATGAAACGGGTTTGGAAGCCTTCGCTGAATTCCTGAAATCCACGGGCAACGCGCTGGCCTACGTCGCCGCCGACACCGTTGAAGAAGACTACCGCTTCGATACGCTGCCGCACGCCACCGGCTCGGATCGCGCCGCCCTCCTCGACCGCAAGATTCGACAGTATTACCGCAGCACGCGCTTTGTATCGGCGCTGCCGCGAGGACGCGCCGGGGATAAACGCCGCGACGACCGCTATCTGTTTGCAGCGCTCACCAATCCGGCGCTGGTGGATCCCTGGCTGGTTACCATTGCGCAACACGGCTCGCCGGTTGCGGGGGTTTATCTCGCGTCCATGCTTACCTCGGCGCTGTTGCCCAAACTGAATATCGCGGTGCCGCGTGTGCTGGTGGCGGCGCCCCACAGTTCCGGTTTGCGCCTGACGTTCTACAAAGACGGCGAGTTCTGCTCCAGCCGCCTGACGCGCGCTATACCCAATGACGCCAACGACGCGGCACAGATGCTGGTCACCGAGCTGTCCAATACGCGCATGTATTTATCGACGCTGAATCTCGATTCGCTCGACGAGCCGCTCAGCGTGGTGTTTCTCGATCGCGACGACAGTCTCGGCCCGATCATCGCGCATATCGCGGCGGACGGGCACGGACTGGACTGCACCTGTATCGGCCGCGAGGCGCTAATACGCCAATTGCAGGTCAGCCCGCAGCACCTGGACCTCGCGCTGGAGACGATCTACCTGCGCTTGATGGCGGAAAAGCCGCCCGAGACCAATCTCGCGCCGGCCTCGATTACCGCTGGACACCGGCTGCTACGACGCAAGAATGCGCTTTACACGGCCAGCGCGGCAATAGGACTGGCGGGAACGATCTGGACCGGCTACAACTTGTGGAGCATTCACGATGCAACGCAAGAAGCCGCGGACGCCGCGCGCCGCACCACGGCTGCGCAGTTGCAGTACAAAGAAATTACCCGCACCTTTCCTGCCACGCCGACCACCTCGGACAACATGATTAAAGCCGTTAGCCTCTATCAGCAGGTGGTGAAATCCGTGCGCTCGCCGCAGCCCTATATGCAAATCGTTTCGCGCGCCATCGATGCCAGCCCTGAAATATTTCTTCAGGAAATCAATTGGACGTATGGCACGGAACGGCCGGACACTGGCGGCGCCTCGGCGTCTGCGGCGGCAGCGCGCGCCGCCAATCCCGCAGGCACGCCCGACACAGCGGGCTTGCGGCAGAGCGGCACCATCTCGGGCGAGATCCGGCCGTTTCAAGGCGACTTTCGTGCCGCCATTGAATCCATCAACCGCGTCGCGCAGCGCCTGGCGCGCGACCCGTCGGTGGCCGATGTCAAAGTGCTAAAACTGCCGCTCAACGTCAACCCGGAACTGGCGCTTTCCGGCAACACGCGCGACGCAGCCGATCAATCCGGCGCGGCTGAATTCAAGATACTGCTGACGCTGAAGCCCAACGTATAAAACATGAAACGATTCTCCAACACGCTGCTGCTGCCATTGCTCGCACTGCTGGCCGTAATCGCGGCAACCGTGGCAGCCGTGATGTTCACCGGCGATCAAGCGCAAGCCGCGCAGCGCAAGCTCACCGCGCAACAAACGCAGATGCGCGAAGCACAGACGCGGGTACAAAAGTCCGGCTCCGAAAAAGAAATGATCGCCCGCTATCTCCCCGACTATAAAAAACTTGGCGCGCTGGGCTTTGTCGGCGATGAAAACCGCATCAACTGGCTCGACGCCCTGCGCAACGCCAATCAAAAAGGCGGCATGTTCGGCATCAACTACGACATCTCCGCGCGCCACGCCTATCCGCAGGCCGCGATGCTGGCGCCCGGCCAGATGAACGTGATGCAGTCCGTGATGAAGCTGCGTTTCCAGATGCTGCACGAAGAAGACCTGCCGAAATTTCTCGAATACCTGTCCGAACAAAACGCCGGCGTGTTCATCGTCGATCAATGCACCGTGCGCCGCGCCGCGGCCACGCAGACCACGCGCTTTCAACCCAATATGACTGCCGAGTGCCAACTCGCATGGATCACCGCGCAGCCTGCGGCTCCAGCGGAGCCACGCTCCAGTGAAGGTCGATGCCGCTGCCCAGCCGGCCCCGGGCAAAGTCCATCACGTCGTCAATCAGACCGGCCATGCGGTCAACGCTCGTCTCCATCAATCGGAGCACGCTGACGGCCTT
>JANMXV010000275.1:0-1083 GCA_031381325.1 Betaproteobacteria bacterium
TGCGCGCGGTAAGGTCATCGCCCATTGATTTCTCTGTGTTCCTCTGTGTCCTCTGTGGCTACTTGTTCTTAAGGGCTTCTTCACGAATGGAAGAAAGCGAAGCACGCGGCGAAATCGCGTCGGGGTCGATGCGCACTTCAATCAGCGCGGCTGTCTTGGCGTTCCACGCGCGGTCAAAGGCGGCTTCAAAATCCTGGGTGGCTTCGACGATTTCGCCGTGCAGGCCGTAGGCGCGGGCGAGCGCTGCAAAGTCAGGGTTTTTCAGCATGGTGCCGCTGATGCGCGTGGGGTAATGCCGCTCCTGATGCATGCGAATAGTGCCGTACATGCCGTTGTTGACCACGATGAAAATCACCTTGGCGTTGTACTGCATGGCGGTCGCAAGCTCTTGTCCGCTCATTAAAAAATCGCCGTCGCCGGAAAATGAAACCACCGGTCGCTTGGGATACACGATCTTGGCGCCGACTGCGGAAGGCACGCCGTAACCCATCGCGCCGCTGGTGGGGGCGAGTTGCGTGCGAAAGCCGGGGTAACGGTAGAAGCGATGCACCCATAGCGAGAAATTTCCCGCGCCGTTGGTGATAATGGTTTCCGGCGGCAGGCGTTTGTTGAGCCAACTGACAATTTCGCTCATGTTGACTTTGCCGGGCACCTTCACCGGCTTTTGCCACGCCTCGTAGTCGGCGCGTGCGCCGCTTGTCCAATCGTCCCATGCGGGCTTGAGCGGCGGCAGCTTGCGTGCGGCAGCGGCGAATTCGGGCATGCCGGAATTCATCAGCAGATCGGCTTGATATACGCGGCCCAGTTCTTCCGCGCCGCTGTAGATGTGTACGAATTTCTGCTTGGGGCGCGGGATGTCGATCAACGTGTAATTGACGGTGGTCCATTCGCCGAGACGCGAGCCGATGGCGATCAACAGATCACAACCTTGAATGCGCGCGGCGAGCGCCGGATTCAAACCCACCGCGACATCGCCAACATACTGTGCATCGCGATTGTCGATCATGTCCTGCGCGCGGTACGAGCAGGCCACCGGCAGATTAAAGGCCTGGGCGAAAGCGAGAAAATCGTCGCAGCCCTTTT
>JANMXV010000361.1:0-18950 GCA_031381325.1 Betaproteobacteria bacterium
TACTGTTTACCGTTCGCCGTTCCCTGTTCACTGAATCACCCGCATGGGCCCCTTATCCGACATCAAGGTTCTTGAACTCGGCACGCTGATTGCCGGGCCGTTCTGCTCGCGCATCCTGGCCGAATTCGGCGCGCAGGTCATCAAGATCGAATCCCCCGACGGCGGTGATCCGCTGCGCCAGTGGCGCAAGCTGCATCATGGTACCTCGCTGTGGTGGTACGTGCAGGCGCGCAACAAGAAGTCGGTGACCGTGAACCTGCGCGAGCCGGACGGCCAGGAAATCGTCCGCGAGCTTGCCAGTCGAGCCGACCTCGTCATCGAAAACTTCCGTCCCGGCGCGCTGGAGAAATGGAATATCGGCTGGGAGCAGTTATCAGCGATCAACCCGCAATTGATTATGGTGCGGCTGTCGGGCTACGGGCAGGATGGGCCGTACCGTGATCGGCCCGGCTTCGGCGTGGTGGCCGAGGCGATGAGCGGCATGCGCTATGTGACGGGCTATCCCGAACAGCCGCCGGTGCGGCTGGGCATTTCCATCGGCGACGGCATCGCCGCGCTGCATGGTGTAATCGGCGCGATGATGGCGCTGCATCATCGCAACGTGAATGGCGGCAAAGGTCAGATTGTCGATGTGGCCTTGTATGAATCGGTATTCAACATGATGGAGAGTTTTATTCCGGAATACGATGTGCTGGGCTACAAGCGCGAGCGCGCGGGGAATGCGCTGCCGGGCATCGCGCCGTCGAACACCTACGCCACGCGCGACGGCAAATATGTGATTGTCGGCGCCAACAACGACAGCCTGTTCAAGCGCATGATGACGGCGGTTGGCCGCACCGATCTGGCGAATGATCCGTCGCTTGCGACTAACACCGGCCGCGTGCCGCGCGCGGCAGAGCTGGATAAAGCCATTGAGAATTGGACGCGGGAACATGATCTCGCAACAGTGCTCAAAGCTTTGGAGGCCGCGGAAATTCCCGCAGGCCGCGTCTACGATCCCGAAGACATCATTAACGATGCGCACTACGCCGCGCGCAAAATGATCGAACAGTGGAAGCTGCCCGACGGCAAATCCATGCGCATACCTGCGGTGACGCCCAAGCTCACGCAAACCCCCGGCGGCACGCGCTGGTTAGGGCCGAAGCTGGGCGAGCATACGAGCGAAGTGTTGGCGGCGCTCGGCTATAGTGATGCGCGGCAGGCTGAGTTGCGCGAGAAGAAAATCATTTAGTCGCTAACGTGTAACTATTTGTTTTTATTGAATAATTCATAAAAGGATAAGGCATGAATCTCAAGCTTAAATTGACCTTGCTCAGCGCGCTGATGCTGGCGGGCGCAACGATGCCGGCACACGCAACGTATCCCGAAAAAAATATTCAGTACATTATTGCGTTCGTTGCAGGCGGCGAGTCCGACATCATGGCGCGCTGGCAGCAGACGGTATTTCGCAAGAAATACAAGAACGAATTGATTGTGGTGAACAAGCCGGGCGCGGGCGGTGGTCTGGCGTGGTCGCTCCTGAACGGCATGTCCGCCGACGGCTATTCGATGGTGGGCTGCAATCTGCCGCATATCGTGTTGCAGCCGCTGGAAGGCCAGGTGCAATACAAGACCGAAGACATCACGCCGGCGTACTGGTTTCACTACACTGCGGATGCGCTGATCGTTGCCGCGGACAGTCCGTACAAAACGTTTGCCGATCTGGTGAAGGCGGCCAAGGCGGAGCCGGGCAAACTCACCTTCGCGGGCTCGGCGACGTTTTCAGCGAACCATGTGGCGCATGAAAAACTCAATCAGTTTGCCGACATCAAAAGCACCTATGTGCCGTTCAAGGGCACGGGCGAAATGATTCAGTCGATTATTGGCAAGCATGTGTCGGGTGCGATGTCGTATGTGCCGCTGGCAATGCAGCAGCGCAGCAGAATGCGCATGCTGGCGGTGGCGCTCGACAAGCGCCATCCGGCGTTCCCCGATGTGCCGACCTTCAAGGAACTCGGCTACAAATGGGTGGACGGCGCGTATCGCGGCGTAGCGGTGCCGAAATCAACGCCGCGCGATGTGATTAAGAAAGTTTCAGACCTGATGGCCGAACTGAACAAGGATCCGGATATTCTAAAATGGATGGCCGATGGCGGCTTTGAAGTCGTTGATGTGCCATTCGACAAAAGCCCCGCGTTCATGAAGGAGCTGACCGGCGGCTACATGCAGGCCGCCAAGCGCATGGGGTTGGTGAAGTAATCTAACTTGTGAAAATCATGACTTTTTCTGACATGTGATGTCAGGTTTGGATATGTGCTTGGTGTCGGGTTCGGCACGATTGACATAGCTATATGTTGCAGAACAACCAATCAATATATGTCACAGAAGGCAAAACCAATATTAGCTATGAAGGGTGACCGTCCGCTAGACGTCGGAACTCCAGACAGGTTGGGATTCCGAGACGTTGCCAGACAGATTGCAATGTCACTTGCGGACCGCGCTTCCGATAATGGATTCGTAGTCGGTCTAGAAGGACGTTGGGGATCTGGGAAGTCAAGCCTACTTTATCTAATCGAAGAGGAACTCGCTCGGCTCTCCAATGCCCGAAAAGCAAAAGAAATTGCTTCGGCAATTCGTAAATTCGGAAGAAATCTGGGAAAGATAGGAGAAGCTATTGAGGGTGCTGGCAATGTAGCTGGGATCGGACTGCTTCTTTGGTTCGGAAAGGTTCTCAAAATATTCGGAGTGTTTACAAAAACCCCACCCATAGAACCTTCACTCATTGACCAAAAGGACCAATTGATTAAGTCCCTTCGCGAGCTTGGACATCGTTTCATCATTACGATTGATGACGTTGACAGACTCGAACCAAATGAAGTCATTGAGGTATTGCGCTTAACACGATCGGTTGCGGACTTCCCCAACGTTATCTACGTACTGTGTTACGACAGTGAGATATTGGCACACGGCATTGAACAAGCCACTAAGGTGAAAAGTGGCCGTGATTATCTGGAAAAAATAGTTCAGATGACCGTCATGGTACCAACCCCAGAAACTTTTCAGCTACGGCACTGGTTCGCTGAGGAGATCACCCAAATAGCGATACCAAAGAATGACGACGAAACTGCGCGACTGAAATCAGTCATTGATATTGAAGGCGGAAGGCAACTGAAGACCCCACGCTCAGTCGTTCGCGCGCTCGACTCAATACGCTTCTTGTGGCCGCCATTGCGGGATATGGGAGGCGATATAGCCGATCTGGTATGGTTACAGATTATTACCCCACTTGCTGTCGAATCTCAATGTTAACGAACGAAAAGACACCATAGAACAGTTTTTCCGCACGGGTCGGGCGATTGGGTGGTTGACGACTCTTTTAAGGCATGAAACTTTTGCACATGGCCGGTATGGTTCTCGCAAGGAGTCAGAGAGCGAGTGGATATTTACTGACCCGGAATTCGACATCATTGCTGGAATCATGATTGATCGCTACAAGAGCATGACGATCGAAGAAATACTTATGACGCCAAAACCAGCAAGCTTGCTCTATGCGTGGCAGCAAGTAGGTAATAACGAAGACCCCGAAGCTCTGGTTCGCGGCCATATCAACCAGGACCAAATTCTGACTGACTTGTTACTAGCGTTCACCGGGACAGTCGATAGCAGTAACAGAGGGCGGTACGAAACTTTGAACCGCGATAGCCTTGCGGGGTTCCTCGACTATGAGGCTGCACGGGAACGAATAAAGGCGATTGCCTCACGAGCCACCGATTCCGAGATGGTACGGATCGCAAAGCGACTCGATGTGGCATTTGAGGACGGTAGCAAGTAGCGAAGTTTAAGAAGCCATCAACAAATCGACAACTTCTCCAAAATTTTGAATATTGTGCATTGAGGTCGGAACGTGCAGCGGTTCCGACGTGCGATTATTTTTTGCTCTGCGCGCAGATCCGGCAGGCGTAATCTTCTAGTGCCTTGGCATTGACGCCCACCGCCTTGTGCTGCCGCCGGTTATATTCTTCCGCTTCGAGTTCCGTTCGGAATGAGTCATTCAGGCGGTTGATCATGTTGAAAAGTCCGCACATCATCGATACTTCAACGATCTCCGCGTCGTTGCAATGCTTGCGCAGTTCGTTCCACACGCCGTCGTCGTATTTGGCGGTGTTGAGCGTCATCGCTTCCGACCACGCCATCACCGCTTTTTCCTTGTCGGTGAACAAGGGGCTGGCGAGATAATCTTTGGCTTGCAGCGCGTCGAATTCCGCGTCGGTAAGTCCCAGTGCTTGACCAAGCACTCGATTGTGTTGCGTTCAGTAATTACAATTATTGACGGTCGATGTTTTCAGGCACGACAGGTTACGCAGCCGCACGTCGGACAGCGCGCCTGCCGTGGGCTGCCGCACAGCAGCCACCAACGGCAGGAACCAGCGCGCCAGCAGCGGGCTATGTGACAGGATGCGTTGTAAATTTGCGATGCGGCCCAGCATGACATTGGAGGCGGCGAACAGATCTTTGGTGGGGCCGCTGGCTTCTTCATCGGTAATGCCGCGCAGGCGTTGGGTCATGGTGGGTTTCCATATTTTGTTAATAACGAGCGGATTATAAGACGGTGCGCAATGCTGTGCCTTCAATGGCAGGTGCGCTACACTTTGCGCATGCCTCTTCTTTAAGCAATTTAACTGGGTTAAGCGCCATAACCAATCAGAGAGCATGCCATGACTGATAGCGCAAAGTACGCACCCATCGCGTGCCCCCTTGGCGTAGCCAGCTTGAAAACCGCAGCCGCGTTTGTATCCCTATCGCTTTTCAGTGACCGCCGGGTGCGCTAAGATGGTCTCAAATAAAGTTGGGTCAGGAGCGTAACGCTATGATAATCCGCGATATTCTCAATCTCAAGGGCAGCGCTATTTTTAGTATCGCGCCGCAAGGTCGTGTGGCGGACGCGGTGGCGATGATGGTGCAAAACGATATTGGCTCGCTGGTGGTAATGGAGGCCGGCAAAATGACCGGCATGCTGACCTTTCGTGAGGTGTTGCGCGGGCTGGATGCGCAACAGGGCAACCTCGGCGACCTGCCGGTGAGCCAGGTGATGGTGCATGATCCGCTGGCGTGCGACCTTGATGACACCTCTGAAAGCGTGCGTGACCGCATGACGCAGCAGCATGTGCGCTACGTGCCGGTGGTGGATGCCGGACAGTTGCTGGGCGTGATTTCATTTCACGACATCGCCAAGGCGGCGATCAAGGAAGCGAGCTTCGAGAATCGGTTGCTCAAACGTTATATCAAGAATTGGCCGGAGCAAGACGGTTAGCTGTCACCTTTACAATGTGTTGCATTTTTTTTAGTAAAAATGCCATAATAACAACAGTTTACTGGTATTTCTGAAGATGATTTATTAACCAGAATATTCTACGGCGCGCGAGCGGGCGCCGGTGTTTTTATGTTCTAGTGTTATTTCGCACGGCTGGGAGGACGTATGCTGAGTTGGCTCAAAGGTGACAAGGTTGATCACCCCCTGGCAGACGCCAAGAGGGCCAAAAGTATTATCGATGGTTTTCCCTACAAGGATCCGTCGAAGACCTTGGAGGACGCCGGCTATTGGCTGGGTTCCGTCAACGAAACGGAGGCCTACAAGATCGAGCGGCGTTTTGAAAATATCGACCTGCACGAAATGGCGACGCGCAAAGCGCAAGAGCGCTAGCTCGACACCTACGTGATGCTGCCGGAAAGCGACCGCATCCAGGAAAAGCGCATCTGGAAAACCGTTACCGATTTCTGCAAGCTCCTCGGCGACGGCTATCTCATCTGCGTGGATCAAGCCCGCGAAATCAAGAGTGTTCCCAACGCTTTCAAGCCACAGGTGCCGGTAATTGCCGCGCGCACGCTGCGCGTCCTGCGCCATCAGATGAAATGGGTGTTGATGCGTTACGGCGTGGTGCGTTCCAGCCTGTGGGAGGAATTCGCGCGTTGCGTACTGCTGGCCGAAGCGGTGGGGGCGGCGGAAAAGCCGGTGGAACTGTATTCGAGCCCGAGTGGATCGAGCGAGCAGAGCTCGCCGTGCTACGAGTTCTTGCGTGCGATGATGCTGTGGGCGGCGTCGCCCAGCGGTTTATCTCCGGTCGAGCAGGACATCGCCGAACGGCTGGTGGTGCGGCTGACACCGAAATTTCGCTACGCTGTCAAGCCGTGGGACGGATGCGATTATTGTTTTGACCTCGCCGCGGCAAGGCCGCCGGTGCGGCTGATGCGTTCCACCCCTGTAAGCGACGCTACCCGCTACTTTGACGTGAATGAAGCGCGGCAGGCGGTGCAGGCCCTGTTTTCGCTGGTGAGCAGCACCGGCAATATACCGTCGGGCAGCGAATTAGGGCCTGCCGCGGATGGTCCCATGGCCGCACGCGTATTGAAACATTTGGGGTTCAACTGGGCGAAAGAGATGCCCGCGCGCAGCTCCGAGCGGCGCCGCACCGCGATGAGTTTGCGGGTGGTGCATGGGTATCAGAACGTGCAGGGTGCTATCGATCCGGGCAGCGATGATGGACTTAATTTTTCCGATACCGTGTCGTCCGACGCATGGATTGCCGAGGATGTAAGCGCAGGCGGTTATGGTGTGATCGTGCCGGCGGGCAAGGGCGAATGGCTGCGCGTGGGCCTGCTGGTGGCGCTGCGCTCGGAGACGGATTCGTCGTGGAATCTTGGCGTGATCCGGCGTGTGACGGGCGACGAATACCGGCAACACCGCATCGCTATCCAATTGATTGCCAAGTTGCCGGTGCCGGTGTATCTGCGCTCGTTGCCCGGGGTGGAGCAAGGCAGCAAGCGCCAGAACGCCATCTTGCTGAGTGCGCGCACCTCGCCCAGCGGCAGTTTGCACATCGTGGCGCGCCGCGATCTTTTTGACGGGCGTGAGCCGCTCGAAGCGATGTACGGCAAGCCGGCTTCGACCGTCATACTCGATCCGGGCGGCGTGGTGGAAAGCGGCCACGACTTCGATTGGTTGCGCTACAAACTGTTGGCGCCATCGGCGTGAACGCGCGTGAACGTTTCCGGGTTGCATGGCGTCACATTGCGCCCAATGCCACGCCTTCCCCCGCGCAAGCGGCGCGCAAGGGAGAGGCCGCTGGGTTTGATTCAGTCGCATTAGCGGCGATGGATGTTAGGGGAAGACCCATTATTCCAGGCGCTCACGTACGTGGCGCGCCAAACAAGTTGGAGGTTTCATGTTGAAATGGCTGGGTGGGGCTGAAGGCGTTGACCACCCAATGGCGAATCTGGCGGAAGCGAAGGAAATCATCGCCAGCATTGCGCCGGATGATTCGGCACGTGCGGCGCAGGACGCCGTGCAATGGCTTGAATCCATTAACAGCGCCGGCAATTTTCCGATTGCGCACCGCTACGAAGTGATCGATCTGGTCGACGTGGCGCTCAAGCGCCATGGTCAGCGGCTGCTTGATCAGTATCTTGCGCTCAAGCCTCAGGCCAAGTTCCAGGAAGGCTTGTTGTGGCGCGCGGCGACGGGTTATTGGAAAGCGCTGGGTGATGCGTATTTGGGCTGCGTCACGCATATCACGGTGGATAAAAGCGCCGCGGCAGCATTTCGCAAAAAAAATCCGCAATTGGCAGCGCGCGCCATGCGTGCGCAGGTGTTGCAGATCAAGTGGATCTTGATGCGTTATGGTTACGTGGGCGACCAGTACTGGACCACCGTCGCGAATCTCTATGGGATGGCCGAGGCCGGCGGTTACCTCGACGAGGTGATCGATATCTATGGCGGCGCGCATGGCCGCGGCACTATACGCCAGGAATTTTTGCGCACCTTGATGCTGGGGGTGTCTTCGACCGGCGGTTTGTCGCCGGCCAAGCAGAATATCGCCGAACGCGCGATCGCGCATTTTTCGAAAGCGTTTGTGTCCTCGACCAGCGCGATTGCGGGTTGCAACTTCTTTTTCGATCTGAACGGCGGCATGGCGCCCGCGCGGGTGCTGGCGGAAGCGCCGCACGGCGCGCGGCTGTTTTATTTTGGCGCGGGTCAGGCGCTGGATGACGCGCAAGGCGCGGTAAATGTGGTCAATGAAACCGGCGCGTTGCCGTCGGATCTAAACCTCAATACCGGTGAGAGCGTCGATCAGGCGGCCGACACCTTGCTGCATTTGGCGTTCAACTGGGAAAAGGAACTGCCGGCGCGTGATTCTGTGCGGCGCAAGGTAGCCACCACGTTACAGGTCACGCACGGTTTCGACGGCGTGCTGGCCTCGGGCGGCAACGTGTTTCAGGAAACCTGGGTGGTCGAGAACGCGAGCGTCGAGGGTTACGGCATGATCGTGCCGGAGCGCCGCGGCGAATGGCTGCAAGTGGGCGTGGTGATTGGCTTGCTGCCCGAGGGCGAACAAGCGCAATGGGGGGCCGGCGTGGTGCGGCGCGTGGAAACCGACGCGCGCGGCCAGCGCCGTGTGGGCATACAAGTACTGAGCCGTGCAGTCGCGCAAGGTACGATGTGTACGCGGCGCGCCAGCGGGGAGCGCGGATCACCGCACAATGTGGTGCTGCTGGACGCGGAACCTTCGCGCAGCGGCTATATTCAGGTTCTAGTGCGTCCGGAGTCGTTTACGCTGCGCGATGCCCTCGAGGTAACGCGCACAGCCGATGGCAAGGTGTTGGCGGTGATGCCGTCGGGTTTGGTCGAATCGGGCCCCGATTTCGACCGCGTGCGGTTTAAGGTCGGTTGACCTGAAAAACGTGCCGCGCACTATGCGCGCAGCACGCGCGTAAGCCAGGCGCCTATATCGCGGACTTCTTCCAGACACACCGAATGCGGCATCGGATATTCGCGCCATTCGACCGCGTAACCTGATTTCACCAGCATGTCGCGAGAATTTTTTCCCATCGCGTACGGCACCACCGGGTCTTGTGTGCCGTGCGCGATCAACAGCGGCGTTTTTGCGTTGGCGGCGGCGGCTTCGGCAACGAAGCTGTCGGCGCACGGCAGGTAACACGACAGCGCAATCACCCCCGCGAGCTGCTCGGGGTAACGCAATCCGCTGTGCAAGGCAATCGCGCCGCCCTGCGAAAACCCCGCTAATACTATGTTTTTACAGGGTATTTTTCTATCGATCTCGCGAGCGATGAGCTGCGCGATTTGCGCTTGTGACTGACGCACACCTTTTTCGTCCGCCCGTTTAGTGTGGCCTTCGAGATCGCCGAAAGACACGTCGTACCAGGCGCGCATCACCTGTCCGTTGTTGATCGTCACCGGCATCATCGGCGCGTGCGGAAAAATAAAACGTATCGCCGGCGCGCCGGAAAGATCGAGTTCATTGACGATGGGTACGAAGTCATTGCCGTCGGCGCCGAGGCCGTGCATCCAGATCACGGCGGCGGTGGGGTTGGGTGCGGTTTCTAGTTCGATGGTTTCGAGCATTTTTTTGTGTAGGAGTGAAGGAGTAAAGGGGTGAAGGAGTGAAGGGGTGAAGGAGTGAAGGGGTGAAGGGGTGAAGGGGTGAAGGGGTGAAGGGGGAGTGAACGTCTCTTACTGCGGGTTTTGCTGTTGCCCCTTCACGACTTCACTCCTTCACCTCTTCACGTTTTTCTCAAAGCCGTCTTCGGCCGAAATGCCTTCACCACACTTTCATTAGTTTCAATATACGGCCCGCCGATCAAATCAATGCAGTACGGCACAGCGGCAAAGATGCCATTGACGATGGGCTTGCCGGCATCATCCTTCAGGCCTTCGAGCGTTTCCTTGATCGCCTTGGGTTGGCCCGGCAGGTTGATAATCAGCGATTGTTTACGAATCACAGCCACCTGCCGCGACAATATTGCGGTAGGCACAAATTTCAAACTGACTTGCCGCATCTGCTCGCCAAAGCCCGGCATTTCGCGGTCAGCCACGGCCAGCGTTGCTTCGGGTGTCACATCGCGCAGCGCGGGGCCGGTGCCGCCGGTGGTGAGTACGAGATGGCATTTTTCAACATCCACCAGTTCTTTCAGCGTGGCCTCGATCAACGGACGCTCGTCGGGAATCAGCCGCGTCACCATGCGCCACTTTGATGTGAGCGCCTGCGTGAACCAGTCTTTCAGCGCAGGGATGCCCAAGTCCTCGTACACGCCTTGCGAGGCGCGGTCGCTGATCGATACCAGGCCTATCAAGAGTTCGTCGCTCATGCTGGAATTATCTCCCGCAATAACTGAAACATCGCACGATAATTTTTCGGCGCTTTGTTTTGCTCGCGTTCACGCTGCGTGTTGCGTATCAGCGTGCGTAGTTGTTGTAAATCGGCTTGCGGATAGTCGCCGGCCAATGCTGCAAGCGCCGCCGGCTCTTCAAGCAGCCGGTCGCGCCAGCGTTCGATCAAATGCAGCCGTACGGTCTCTTCCACGGAGACGGTTTTCCAGCCGTCGATTTTTGCGCGGATCGGCGCCGGGTCGACGGTGCGCATCAGTTTGCCGATGAATTGCATCTGACGGCGGCGGCCTTCATGCGCGCTGATGCGTTGCGCGGCCTCTACCGCGTCGCGCAGCGCTTCGGGCAGGTCTACCTGCGCGAGCTGGCTGCGATTGAGTGCGACCAATGCCGTGCCCAGCGTTTGCAGCGCGTGCGCGTCGGCCTTGCGGCGCGATTTACTGGGGCCTTCACCTGTGTAAGAGGCCGCTTCTGGCGTAGCGTTCTCGACGGTGCTCATGGGATTCTGCCGGTTGATTCAACCTGTTATGATATAGCTGTTTTACGAGGTTTCACAGGCGCGCCGTCCGGCGCGCGTCCTTTTCGATACCGATCATGCCCAATAATGGATTTACCCACGACAGCGATAAACTGCGGTCATTGGCCCGTGATGCGCTGGCCTATGCCCGCGAGCGTGGCGCCACCGCCGCCGAAGCCGAGGTCAGCGAAGGCTGCGGTCAAACCGTCACCGTGCGCTGCGGCGAAGTCGAGACCATCGAGTATAACCGCGACAAGGGTATCGGGGTTTCCGTTTATCTGGGCCAACAGCGCGGCCACGCCAGCACCTCTGATTTTTCGCCCAAAGCGTTGCGGGATACGGTGGACGCGGCGTTGTCGATTGCGCGATTTACCGCCGCGGATGACTGCGCGGGACTGGCTGATCCCGCATTGCTCGCGCGCGAATTTCCCGAATTGCAGTTGTGGCATTCGTGGGCGCTGCCGGTGGAACGCGCCATTGAAATCGCAACCGCGTGCGAAACCGCGGGCTTCGCGGTGGATAAGCGCATCAGCAATTCGGAAGGCGCGTCGGTATCGACGCAGGAGTCGCATTTTATTTATGGCAACTCCGATGGTTTTCTCGCGGGTTATCCGAGCTCGCGCCACAGTATCGGCTGTTCGCTGATCGCGGGCGAGAATGACGGCATGCAGCGCGACGACTGGTATGAAGTCGCGCGTGCCGAACAGGATTTGGCGGCGCCCGAGTCGGTCGGCCGCCGCGCTGCCGAACGCGCGCTGCGCCGGCTTGATGCGCGCAAGATTGCAACCACGCAGGCGCCGGTGCTGTTTGAGGCGCCTGTTGCATCGAGCTTGTTGGGGCATTTTGTGTCGGCGGTGAGCGGCGGCAGCCTTTACCGCAAATCATCGTTCCTGCTGGATTCTCTGGGCACACAAGTCTTTGCGTCGCATGTACATATCAGCGACTTGCCGCATATTCCCAAGGGGCTCGGCAGCGGCGCGTTTGACGCCGAAGGCGTCGCCACGCAGGCGCGCGAAGTGGTCAAAGACGGCGTGGTGCAGGGTTACTTTTTGGGCAGTTATTCCGCACGCAAGCTGGGCATGCGTTCCACCGGCAATGCCGGCGGCAATCACAACTTGATTTTGCGCGATACGGGTGACGACTTTGCCGCGCTGCTCAAAAAAATGCAGCGCGGCTTGCTGGTGACTGAACTGATGGGGCAGGGCGTGAATGCGATCACGGGCGATTATTCGCGCGGTGCTGCGGGTTACTGGGTGGAGAACGGCGAAATTGCCTACCCCGTGCAGGAGATCACCATTGCCGGTAATCTGAAAGACATGTTTCGCGGCATGGCCGCTATCGGCAACGACGTGCTGCGGCGTGGCTCACGCCAGTGCGGATCGGTGTTGCTGGAGCAGATGACCATCGCCGGCAATTGACGTTGAAGCATGGGGTTCTACGCGGCAGGCAGATGTGATACCGTACGTTCCCTTTGCAACGGATTCAGAGGATCGTGACGGGCGGCGCCCGGCCTATGCGACCAATGCGACCAACGTGAATGCGTAGCCAGGTTAAACAATGAGACAGTTTTTTTTCGCTATGGTGTTGCCTTTCACGCTGTGGGTGCAGCCGGCGTTGGCACAATCCGTGCAGATCGGTTACATGGATGGCGCGCGCATCGAAAACGACACCCGGCGCGCGTTTGAAATCAGTGAAGTCCTGCGTAAAGAATTCAGCGCACGCGAGCAGGAAGTGCGTGCCATGGAAACCCGCGTCAAGGCGTTGCAGGCACAACTGCCTGGCGCGCCGGCAGGGCGCGAACGCGAACTCAAGGAGCGTGAATTTCAAACCCAGGCGCAGCGCCTTGAGCAGGTCGGCCGCGCTTTTGTCGATGATGTCGAACGTCGCAAGGGCGAAGAGCGGCGCAAGTATTTCGTAGAAGTAACCGCCATCGTCAACAAGCTTGCCGAATCCCAGAAACTCGACCTGGTGGTGCAGGAAGCGGTATTCGCGGGCAAGGCTGTAGACCTCACTGAACAAGTCATAAAGGCTCTGGGCGGCCCTGCGCCCAAGCCGGCCGGCAAGTAACCCAGTAACGCGGGCGCCATCCCTGAAATATGCGTAGCGTGCGGCAGAGGGTTGGCAGTTCAAGACGCTCCTGGCGTATCATCACGCACCTCTAGCGTTCTCACTTTCACCGCTCACTTTTACGAAAAGCGCCGCCTGTGTTCTCCACCTCAAAAGACACTATCGCGAGTATCGATCCGGAACTGTGGCGCGCGCTAGAAAACGAGCGCCAGCGCCAGCACGATCACATCGAACTGATCGCGTCGGAAAATTACGCCAGCCCGCGTGTGTTGGCCGCGCAAGGTTCGGTGTTGACCAATAAATACGCCGAAGGGTATCCCGGCAAGCGCTACTACGGCGGTTGCGAGCACGTCGATGTAGCCGAGCAACTGGCGATTGATCGCGCCAAAAAATTGTTCCACGCCGGCTACGCCAATGTGCAGCCGCACTCCGGTGCGCAGGCGAATTTCGCGGTGTTCAAGGCGGTGCTGCATCCGGGTGACGTGATACTCGGCATGGCGCTCGATAGCGGCGGCCACCTTACACACGGCTCGCCGGCGAACGTCAGCGGTCGCTATTTTGACGCCGCAACCTACGGTCTAAATGACGACACCGAGGAAGTCGACTACGATGAGGTGGAAGAACTGGCGCTGGTGCGCAAGCCCAAGATGATCATTGCCGGCGCATCGGCCTACTCATTGCGCTTCGACTGGAAGCGTTTTCGCGCAATTGCCGACAAATGCGGTGCGCTGCTGATGGCCGACGTGGCGCACTACGCCGGCTTGATCGCAGCGGGGCTGTATCCGAGTCCGGTGGGCATTGCCGATTTCGTCACCAGCACCACGCACAAAACCCTGCGCGGGCCGCGCGGCGGTTTGATCCTGGCCGATGCCAAGCATGAAAAAATACTCAATAGCGCGGTGTTTCCCGGCACGCAGGGCGGACCGCTGATGCACGTGATCGCCGCCAAGGCCGTGGCGTTTCAGGAAGCGATGACGCGCGAGTTCCGCGATTATCAGCAGCAGGTGCTCGACAACGCACGCGTGCTGGCAAAAGTGCTGCAGGAGCGCGGCTTGCGCATTGTGTCGGGCCGCACCGAGTGCCATATGTTTTTGGTGGATTTGCGCGGTAAACATGTAACCGGCATTGAAGCCGAGACGGCATTGGGTAAAGCCAGCATGACCATCAACAAAAACGCCATTCCCAAAGACCCGCAGCGCCCCACGGTGACCAGCGGCATCCGCGTCGGTTCGCCGGCGATGACGACGCGTGGATTCTGTGAACTTGAGGCGGAAAAGGTCGGGCATCTGATCGCCGACGTGCTCGAAGCGCCGAATGATGATGCCGTGCTGCGGCGCGTCGCAGGCGAAGTCAAATTGCTGTGCGATAAATTTCCGGTCTACGGCGCGTGAGCGCAGCCGCATGAAATGTCCGTTCTGCAAACATGATTCAACGCAGGTGATCGATTCGCGCGTGAGTGACGCCGGCGACAGCATCCGCCGGCGGCGGCGATGCGAAGCGTGTAACAAGCGTTTTACCACGTACGAAACCGTGGAATTGCGCATGCCGCAGGTGGCCAAACAGGACGGCAGCCGCACGGAATTCGATCTGCAGAAGCTGCGTACCGGGTTCTTGCGCGCGCTGCATAAACGCCCGGTGCCCACGCCGCTGGTGGATGAAGCCATTGCAACGATCACACAGAACATACTCGCGCTGGGCGAGCGTGAAGTCCCGGCGCGGCGCATCGGTGAAATGGTGATGCGCGAACTGTACCGGCTCGATCAAGTGGCGTATATCCGTTTCGCTTCGGTATATCGCAGCTTTCAGGGCATCGATGACTTCCAGGATGCCATCAAGGAAGTGCAGAAACCCGGTTCAGGCAAGAAGTAACGCGCGGGTTTTTCCGCCCCGTGTGGCAAGGGCTGCAAGGACGCCATGATTTTTTCCCCGGACGATCATAAACATATGGCGCGCGCGATCGAACTGGCGCGGCGCGGGCTGTATACGACAACGCCCAATCCGCGCGTCGGTTGTGTCATCGTGGACAAGGGCGCGGGGGTGAGCGAAGTGGTCGGCGAGGGCTGGCACGAGCGCGCCGGCGAGCCGCACGCCGAGGTGCTTGCCTTGCGCGCGGCGGGTGAGCGCGCACGCGGCGCGACCCTGTATGTGACGCTGGAACCGTGTGCGCATCAGGGCCGCACCCCGCCGTGTTGCGAGGCGCTGATTGCGGCAGGCGTGGCACGTGTCGTCGCGGCAATGGAAGACCCCAACCCGCTGGTCGCGGGCAAGGGCTGCACCACGCTGCGTGCGGCAAACGTGGCGGTTGAATCGGGACTGATGGCGCATGAGGCGACTGAGTTGAATATCGGTTTTGTGTCGCGCATGACACGCGGCCGGCCGTGGGTGCGTTTAAAAGTCGCGGCGAGCCTTGACGGCAGGACGGCGTTGCTCAACGGCCAAAGCCAGTGGCTCACCGGTGCGCAAGCGCGGCGCGATGGTCATGCGTGGCGCGCGCGGGCCTGCGCGGTGCTGACGGGCATCGGCACCGTCAAGGATGATAATCCGCAACTGACGGTACGCGATGTCGCGACCACGCGGCAGCCGCTGCGTGTCGTCGTGGACAGCAGGTTGGAGACGCCGCCGGCTGCGAATGTGGTGGGCAAAGGCACGGTGATTGCCGCAGCGGCGCATCTTGTGAATCCGATGCAGGCATTGCAAGCGCGCGGCGCGGAAGTTATCGTGCTCCCCGACGCCGCGGGTAAAGTGGCGTTGGCGGACCTGATGCTGGAACTGGGCCGCCGCGGTGTCAACGAGCTGCACGTCGAGGCCGGTTTCAAATTGAACGGCTCGTTGTTGAATGAAGGCCTGGTGGACGAACTGCTGCTCTACCTGGCGCCGAGCCTGCTGGGTGACGCGGCGCTGGGCATGTTCCACTTGCCCGAATTGAAAGCATTGACTGAACAGCGCAAGCTCACTATCGTGGATGTGCGTCAAATCGGCGCGGATATACGCATTCTTGCGAGGGTGGCGCCGGTATAATGTTCACTGGACTCGTAACGGCAGTCGGCAGCATTGCAGCGGTGGAACCCGCGGCAGGTGGCCTGCGCTTGCGCGTGGCCGCAGCGGACCTGGATTTGTCCGATGGGCAGGTGGGCGAGAGCATTGCGGTGAACGGCGTGTGTCTTACCGCCCTCGCGATTTCAGAGGCGAATTTCGATGCCGACGTGTCACGCGAAACGTTGCGCTGCACGGCAGGCTTCGAGCCGGGCGCGCGGGTGAATCTGGAGCGTGCGTTGCGGCTGGCGGATCGGCTCGGCGGGCATCTGATGAGCGGGCATGTCGATGGCGTGGGCACGGTGGTGAGCGTGCAGTTCGCCGGCGACAACAAGGTTTTTGTGTTTGAAGCGCCGCTTGAGGTGGCGCGGTATATTGCAATCAAAGGGTCGATTGCGATCAATGGAGTGAGTCTCACTGTGAATGACGTTAAAGACATGCGATTTTCAGTAAACATTATTCCCCACACACTGGCGGCGACCAATCTGGGTGCGCTGGCGGCGGGCGCGCGTGTCAATCTCGAAGCCGATACCGTGGCGCGTTACGTTGAGCGCCTGAACAGCTTTGGAGTGCAGTCGTGAATACGCGCGCTCCGGCTGCTATCAGCCCGCCGGCTGAAATCATCGCTGAAATCCGCGCGGGCCGCATGGTAGTTTTGGTCGATGAAGAGGACCGCGAGAATGAAGGCGATTTACTGATTGCAGCGGAACATGCCAACGCCGAAGCCATCAATTTCATGGCGCGTTATGGACGCGGGCTGATTTGCCTCACGCTCACCGAGGCGCGTTGCCGTCAGCTTAATTTGCCGCTGATGGTTTCGAATAATCGTTCGCCGTTGGGCACCAATTTCACCGTTTCCATCGAAGCCGCCGAAGGTGTGACCACGGGCATTTCCGCCGCCGATCGCGCAACGACGGTGCGCGCGGCGATGCGTCCCGACGCGGGCACGCATGATCTGGTGCAGCCGGGCCATATCTTTCCACTGATGGCGCAGGAAGGCGGTGTGCTGGTGCGCGCCGGGCACACCGAGGCCGGCTGCGATCTCGCGCGGCTGGCGGGTCTGCAACCGGCGTCGGTGATTTGCGAAATCCTGAAAGACGACGGCGAGATGGCGCGCCTGCCCGATTTGATTCCGTTTGCCGCGCATCATGGCCTGAAGATAGGCACCATCACCGATTTGATTCAACATCGCGGCCGCACCGAATCGTTGATCGTGCGTGCATCCGAGCGTGATATCGAAACCGTGCATGGCAGGTTCCGGCTCTACGCCTACAGCGACCGCATCGGCCGCGAGACGCATCTCGCCCTGGTCAAAGGCAGCATCAGCGCGGCGAAAGAGGCGCTGGTGCGGGTGCATGAGCCGGTGTCGGTAATCGATTTGCTGGACGCCGGCAGCACCACGCACTCGTGGAATTTCAACGATGCGCTGGCGACCATCGCCAGGGCCGAGTGTGGTGTGATTGTGTTGTTGCACCGGCAGGAAACCGCCGAGGCATTGCTCGAACGCGCACGCCCGCCGCAGGCCGGCGGCGCAGCCGCGAAAATCACGCTCAGAAACTACGGTATCGGGGCGCAGATTCTGCGCGACCTGGGTGTGAAAAAAATGCGCTTGTTATCACTGCCGCGCCGCATGCCGAGCATGGCGGGGTTTGATTTGGAAGTGACCGGGTATGTGCAGCCTTGATAACAACGGTGAAGGCGTGAAGGGGGGTACTGCTCGTGGTTCATTTCCGCAATCTCGTTGGAAACCGTGAGATGGGTTGCGGTACCCCATTCACTCCTTCACTCGTTCATGTCTTCACGGAATTTAGATGAGCCGCAACGACAATATTGAAGAATTTGAGCCGGAACTTCGGGGCGCCGGCCTGCGCATCGGCATTGTGATGGGTCGCTTTAACATCGACATCGGCGAGGGGTTGCTGTCGAGCTGCACCGCTGCGCTGATCAAGCAGGGCGTGAGTACCAAAGACATCCGCATTGCTACCGTGCCGGGCGCACTGGAAATTCCGCTGGTGTTGCAGACTATGGCGCGCAGCGGCCAGTACGATGCATTGATCGCGCTCGGTGCGGTCATCCGCGGAGAAACGTATCACTTTGAAATCGTGTCCAACGAATCTTGCGCTGGTATTACGCGCGTGCAACTGGATACCGGCGTGCCCATCGCCAACGGCATTTTAACCACCGAAGACGACGATCAGGCGATCGCGCGCATGGCGCAAAAAGGCGCGGATTGCGCGCTGGCAGCGGTCGAGATGGTTAATCTATTGAGAAAAATAAAATGAATAAAAACAAATACTTACGATTTATTCATGATTGCGGGCAGGGCACTTGAAATCCGCCCGCCATCGTTCGCGTGAATTTGCCCTGCAAGCGATGTATCAATGGCTGCTGGCCAAGCATGCGCCTGCCGAGATCGCGCGGGATATTGAACAATTTCGCGGATACGACAAATGTGACCCGCTTTATTTTCGGGATCTGCTGGACGGCGCCATACATGACGCCGGCAGTATCGAGCGCGATCTTGCGCCCTTGCTTGACCGCGCCCTGGATAAAGTTTCGCCCATCGAGCGCGCGATTCTAATGATCGCCGGCTGCGAGTTCTTGCGGCATCCGGAAGTGCCCTACCGCGTGGTGATCAACGAGGCGGTTGAACTGGCCAAATCGTTTGGCGGCACCGACGGCCACAAATATGTGAATGGCGTTCTCGACAAACTGGCCGCCACGATGCGCCCATTGGAAGTGAGCGCGGTGCGCGAGGTGCGTGCCGCACGCGCGGCGAGCTGACCTGCCGCAGGGTAGGGGTAGGCCATGCTTTTCAATTCCTACGCTTTTATTTTCGGCTTTCTGCCGCTAACGCTCGCCGGATTTTTTCTGCTGGCGCGCTGGCGCGCGACCTGGGCTGCCGGCTGGCTGGCTGCAGCGTCGCTCGCGTTCTACGGCTACTGGAACGTGGCTTACGTGCCGCTGCTGATCGGTTCCATTGTGTGCAATTTTTTCATCGGCACAAAGTTAGCCGCGTCCGCATCACACCGCAGGTTATTGTTGACCGCGGGCGTCGCCGCCAATCTGCTGCTGCTGGGCTACTACAAATACGCTGATTTTTTTGTATCGAATCTCAATGCCCTGGGTGCGGGCTATGCGTTGCCCGGCGTGATTCTGCCGCTGGGCATTTCG
>JANMXV010000396.1:0-7861 GCA_031381325.1 Betaproteobacteria bacterium
ATGCGGTGTGTTTGCCTGAAGGCTTGACGGACACTGACCGGCAGGAGTTCACGGCGCTTATTTTGCAGCACAAGCGCCTGCAAGCCGGCCAGGCGCTATTCCACGCCGGCGAGTCTTTTACCCATCTGTATTTCGTCAAGACGGGTTCGTTCAAGACGGTGGTGCTGCTTGATGACGGACGCGAACAGGTGACAGGATTTCATTTCGCGGGCGACGTGCTGGGCATAGACGCTATCAGTTCGCCCAACCACCCCAGCCAGGCGGTAGCGCTGGCAGACACGCATGTGTGCGCGATTCCGTTCGCGCCGCTTGCCCGCCTGAGCCGTCGCGTCGAGCACCTGCAAACCTACTTGCAGCGCATGCTGGCGCGCGAAGTAGTGCGCGATCAGGGTCTGATGTTGCTGTTGGGACGCATGCACGCTGACGAGCGGGTGGCGGTGTTTTTGCAGAACATGTCTCGCCGCTTCAAGGCACGCGGCTGTTCGCAGCACGACTTTACGTTGCCGATGGCGCGCGAGGAAATCGGCAATTACCTCGGCCTTACGCTGGAGACCGTCAGCCGTTGCTTCTCGCGTCTGAAGAACGCCGGTGTACTGGATGTGGATAACCGCCGTATACGGATTCTGGATATCGAAGCGCTGCGTAGCGCGGTGGGTGGCAAAGAACGGATGGCGTGGTAACAGCGGGGATGGGCGTAAAGCGGCCCTGCGGATTTACGCAATCGGTCCGGGTATTTGACGTGGATCAAGGCACGACCCCCAGCCGCGCTTACACTGGATATCATTAAATCGCGCCTGGCGCGGAAGGTCATTGGAAAGAGGCCGTATGAGCATAGGCAACATTTGTAACCGCGAGGTGGTATTTGTCAATCGTGACGTGACCGTACATGCGGCGTGCAGATTGATGCGGCACTATCATGTGGGCAGTCTGGTGGTGGTGGATGAGGTGAACGGGGTGGATGGCAAGCGCGTGCCGGTGGGCATCCTGACCGATCGCGATATCGTGGTCGAGGTCAATGCCATGGATCTCGACGCTAAAGTGATGACGGCGGGCGACATCATGTCGCCCGATCTGGTGACGGCGCCGGAATCGCTGGGCATATCCGAGACCATCGAGGTGATGCGCGTCAGGGGCATACGCCGCTTGCCCATCGTTGACGACGAGAACCGTCTGGTGGGTATTGTGACGATAGATGACTTGCTGGTGGCGCTGGCGGGGGAGCTATCCGGAATCGCCTACGTGGTGTCGCGCGAACCGATGCGCGAGGCGCGCGTGTGCAAATAGCCCGTTCCGGTCGTACTGGCATCATGAAGCACTGTGGAAGCAGGCGTACATGTTGGCGATAGAATGCTCGAAACCGGCGGCCACGAAAGCCGAGATCGGAAACACGATTGCGATCAGCTTGTCTGTGACACTGCGCCCGGCCAGCGTCATCCATACCGCCATACAAACCAGCACGTTGCACAGTACGCCGCGAAAAAACGCGGTCCAGAACGGCAACGAACCCTGGCTGCCTTACGGGGCCAGCACCGCTTTTGCGTAGAGCATCGGAAGTCTCCCATTGGGATCGTACTTTGCTTTGAGCGCCCGGTACGCATCACCGCTATATACGCGATTGAACGCTTCTCGGTCTAAGAACGAAGACGAATAGAGCATTTTGATCCCCCCCGCCGCAAAGCATTCTCGATCCAGAATCCTTGTGTACTCGTACCTTCTCTGTGTCTCAGGCTTTTCAACGTAACAGTAGCAGCCAACATTATAGTACCAGTGCTGGGCGGTTACCGGATAGAGCGTGGGAGAGCTTTGCGGCCGAATGGGAATGACTACGCACGGCTGTCCGTTCAGAGGAAGCGTATCCGTCACCAACTTTGTGAACCATTCAGACTGAGACCATTGCAGTTGCCAATCCTGAATAACCTGCTCTTCCCGCTCTGAATCGGGTAATCCAATGGCCCCGCACACCGCCCTCTTCCAACGGACGTAGCGGTTATAAAATTTCGAGGAGCGGAGCCCACGGGGCGCAACTCGGCGAAACAAGTGGTAGAGCCCGTTGTCGGGCACATTCCAGAACCAGTCTGGATCAAATCGAAAAATATAATCCTCGGTTTTCAGCCAGAGCCTTTCCGAAGCCCGAAGCGCTTTGTAATAGATATTTTGGCCGTATATGTCGAAGACTGGTCCGTCAGGTTTGTCAACCAATGTGCCGGTCGTAAGATGCAGTTCCCGATTCGAAAATATCAACCCCTCAACAAAGTCAAAATTGCCGCTCTCGGCCGCAGCCCTCATGGCCAAGACGTACGTCGAGATGTCTTCGAAGACTACGTTTGTGAGACCTACGTATTGCTTTGCCGGGATCAGCTTCACCTTTGCCTTCAACACATAACCAAGCGTACCGTACGAATTCGGCAATGCGCGGAAAAGATCCGCATATTGGTTGTCTGCGCTGCACCGCACGATGCTGCCTTCGGGCAGTAGCACATCCGCTTCCAGCAGACCGTCGTGAACGAATCCATGCTTAAAGCAAGTGGACTCGATTCCAATTCCGACGATGGCGCCGCCGATCGTAATATGTTTGAGCTCGGGTGTAACGGTTGGCAGGAGTGAAACTTCAAGCGTTCTCGAAACGATCTGTTCATAGGTGGTTGAACCCTCGACGTCCAAGGTCAGTGCGCCTCGGTCGATATCGAGGACATGATTGAATCGCCGCAGATCCACTGCGGAGCCAGAGCGCCTTAGTCCAAATCGGTAACGAAATAGATTTGAAGTTGTGTTCTTGCGGCTACGAAGTGGCCCGCTCGTCAGCCGGAGTTGCTTGGCGACATGCGCCTTTCTGCGTTCATATTCCAAACTTTCCAATGCAGTAGCCCACTAATGTCGTGACACGTTAAAGTAAATCGATTGCCGCCGGCGTGATCCAGCCCGCGCACACCTTGTCGCGCGGGAAAATGTGCTTGTCCATCACCAGCGCATCGAGACCGGCGCGGATCAGTTGCCATGCGCAGGTCGAACCGGCAGGACCGCCGCCCACGATCAATACGTCGCACGAGCGCATGGTCATCAGTTCGCCGTCGACGGGTCGTAGAGATGCGCCCGGGTCCATGGCACATCGTTGCTGCCCCCGCGCGTGAACAGCACCTGAAACAATTGCAGTTCGCCGGTATTGAACGCCGCGAGCGACCCCGACAGGTACAAGCGCCAGGCGCGAACGAAACGTTCGTCATACATGGCGCTCACACGCTCGCGTGCATCTTCGAAGCGGCGCAGCCAATGCCTGAGCGTCAGCGCGTAGTGCAGCCGCAGGTTCTCGACGTCGATTACCGAAAACCCCTGCGGCTCGAGAATTTCCGCCATTTCCCGCAGCGTCGGAGGATAAGCGCCGGGAAATATCCGCTTCACGATCCACGCGTTAAATGCCGCGGGCTGATTCTGGCCAATACTGTGAAGCAGTCCGCGGCCGTCGCTTGCGAGGCAGCGGTCTATGAGACGGCCCAGCTCATCGTAGTGCCTGGGGCCAACGTGCTCCAGCATGCCGACCGAGACAAACGCATCGTAGCGGCCGCTGATATTGCGGTAATCGTCCTCGATGAATTCCACGCGCCCTTCCAAATCCAGCGCGCGCGCGCAGGCCTTGGCGTATACGATTTGCTCGCGCGAAATGTTAAACGCTTTCACCCGCACACCATACCGTTTAGCCATGTGCAGCGCCAGCGCGCCCCAGCCGCAGCCGGCTTCGACCACGGTCTCCTCCGCACGCAGCCTGAGCTTGCGGCAAATGAGATCCATCTTGGCGATCTGCGCCTGTTCGAGCGTCGCATCGGGGGTCGGAAAGTAGGCGCAGGTGTAGCTCATCTGCCGGTCGAGCCAGAGGCTGTAGAATTCGTTGCCGAGATCGTAATGGCGGTGAATATTGTCGCGCGCTGCGGAAAGCGTGTTCGGACGGCCGTGATTGATCCATTTGGCTGCGCGATTGAGCCATCGGGAGGACGGTGTAAGCGGCTTGCGGCGGTGAACGTAGACGGCTTCGATTAGGCTCGCGAGATCGCCTTCGATCTCAATCGAGCCGTCGCTGTAAGCGTCCCCGAAATACAGATTGGGATTGATCAGCAACTTGAGCAATGAAGCGCGATCGTCGATGCGCAAGCTGCCCAATGTGCGCGCCGTGCCTGCCGTCAGCGATTCGCCGTTCCAGAGTGTGATCCGCAGCGGCGGATCGCCGAGCGAACGCAACAGATGCCGCACCAGGCGGCCTTCCAGACTCACAGGCGCCTGTGGTCCGTGCGGACTCTGAATGCGTCCATCCCGGACACTCCCTTCGGTTTGGCGGCCCGACGATTCAAGCAGTTCCGCGTCATCTAATTTCATTAGGAAGGGCTCCTTGCTCAAAGCGTAACGAATAATTAGCGCAACATCAATCGGGCGCCTTCTCTGACTGTCGATGCCGCGCGCATCGAGCGGTCCTGTTGCAACTTCTTAAAATAGTGCCATTGGCGTCAGATTGTAATGGCCCTGACTCCCATGATCAAAACGGGGATCGCTAGACGATTCGTTCGAGCGGCATCTGGAATAGCCGGATATGGTCCGCCGCGCGCAGGATCCCCTGATTTGCCGCCTTGATGCTGCTGATCAGCGCATCCAGTGGCGCATCGTCTTCAAACGCGATCATCGTCACCGAGTTTGTGCTGCCATAGGAGCCCGAGCCCAGGTGCGGCTCGGTACCATGCCCCTTGCCCTTGGCGTTATCCCAACTGGTGAAATAGTCAATGTCATTCTCTTTCAGGATCGTCATAACTTGATCCATTTCGTAGCTGTTGCAGACGATAAAGGTCATTTTCATAGCCGCAGTACCCTTGGACGATGTGGATAAGGTCATGATACCGCTACGCCGATGCGGGGGGTTGATGTGCCTTGGGAAAACAGATCATATTGCAATTACGGTGCGCGTGCGCAAATAGCCCGCCATCTATGCGCCTACGGTAGAATTCTCCCTATCATGTGAGCAAGGCGATGGGGCGATGGGCACTGTGCCCCCCCGGCCTGCTCCAGAGCGAGGAGGCCTGTCATGTTTCAGTTTCTGCGTGGGGTGGTTTTGTTGCTTGTTGTTTTTCCCTGTGCGCCTATGGCGCAAGCGCAGCCTTTGCAAAATTTTCCGTCACGTGCGATTCGCATCGTGGTGCCGTTTCCGCCGGGCGGCACGTCGGATATTCTGTCGCGCACCATCGGGCAGAAGCTCACCGAGGAATGGGGGCAGCCGGTTATTACCGACAACCGTCCCGGCGCGGCCGGCAATATTGCATCCGAGTTCGTCGCGAAATCCAAAGGCGACGGCTATACGCTGTACATCAACACCGTCGGCACCCATGCGATCAATCCCGCGATCTACGCGAAGCTCGCTTTCGATCCGCTCAAGGACTTCACCGCGATCACCAATCTGGTAAATCTGCCCAGCGTACTGCTGGTGCATCCCTCGGTGCCGGTGAAGAACGTGAAGGAACTGATTGCACTGGCGAAGCGCCGGCCGGGGGATTTGCTCTACAGCTCGGCGGGCAGCGGCGCGCAGCCGCATTTGACCGCAGAGATGTTCAAGAGCATGGCGGGCGTAGACCTTATACATGTGCCGTATAAAGGCGCCGCTCCACAGATGATCGCACTGATTTCCGGAGAAACCGCCCTGACGTTCGCTACCGCGCCCTCCGGCGTGCCGCTGGCGAAGAACGGACAGGCGCGCGCTATTGGCGTCACCAGCCCGAAGCGCATTCCTGCGTTGCCTGATGTGGCGACGATCAACGAGACGATTCCAGGATATATAGCCGTGGGCTGGAACGGTTTAATGGCCCCGGCGGCGCTGCCCGCGCCGGTGCTTGAAAAAATTCACGCTGCCGTGTCGAAGATCGTGCGCATGCCCGACATACGCGACAAGCTCATAGGCCTGGGTGCGGAGCCGGCTATTTCCACGCCGGCGGAATTTGCCGATCTGATAAAAAGTGAAATTGTGAAGTGGGCCAAAGTGGTGAAAGAGTCTGGGGCGAAGCTGGATTGAGGGCCGTGAAGAGGTGAAGGGGTGAACGAGTAACCCTGGGTTTTCACTTCCGCCGGCCCTTGTGGATACACCCTTACACGGAACGTAGGATGCTGGTGAGCGCAGCGAACCGCATCAATCGGGGTCACGGTTGCGCAGGTTTGCCACTCGACCGATGCGGTTCCTTCGTCACCGGCATCCTACGGGCGTCGCTTAAGATAGTGCCATTGGATACACACCTGTTAAACCAAAACGGAGCCACCAGGCATGTTTGCACCTTCAGCCCCCACCACCGAACTTGCTCAATTCATATCGGGATTGCGTTACGAGGATATCCCCGCTGCCATACGCGAGCGCGTTAAAGACATCATTCTCGATTCTTTGGCGAGTGCGCTTGCCGGTACTCACGGCGACGAGGTCAAGCAAATACGCGGACTCGCCGCGGCACTGGGCGCCTCAAGCGAGGCCAGCATCATCGGCGGCGACAAACTATCGCTTGCCGGTGCGACGCTGCTCAACGGCTACTTGATCACGGCGGTGACCGTTTGTGATGTGCATCGGCCCACGCTGTATCACACCACGCCGCAAGTGGTGTCGCCCGCGCTGGCAATTGCTGAGCGTGATGGCGCCAGCGGCAAGGCCTTGTTGACCGCGGTGACAGCCGGTTTGGAAACCTCGGTGCGCGTGGCGAATGGAACGAACTATCCGGTGTTTCGCGCGCGCGGCTGGCATTCGCCGGGTGTGGTCGGGCCGTTCGGCGGCGCTGCCGCCATTGGAAAATTGCGCGGCTTTAACGCGGACATACAGCGCAACGCGTTCGGGCTTGCCGGCAGCCAGTCGGCGGGCACCTTCGCGCACTGGGGCACGCCGACGATAAAATTTCACCAGTGTCGCGGCGCGCTGTCCGGCCTGATGGCCGGTTTGCTGGCGGAGCAGGGCTTTCTGGCGTCGAAGGAAATTCTGACGCATAAGGATGGCGGCATCTACAACACGTACTCGGATGGCGGCAATCCTGCGTCGGTGATTGCGAATCTCGGCAACCAATGGACGCTGGAACAAATCTCGCTGCGGCTGTGGCCGGCGGCGAGTTCGGTACAATCGGTGATTACCGCGCTGCTGGCGCTGGCGAACGCGCACGATCTCAAGCCGGCAAACATCGCCGAGGTGCGTGTGGGCTTGTCGAAGAGCGTTTACGATATGCACGGCACGCTGGCGTGGGACGATAAATTCAAGGCGCTGCTGTCGATGCCCTATATCACGTCGGTGGTGCTGCACGACCGCGCGTGCTGGCTGGATCAGTTTGAACCCGCGCGCATCAAGGACAAAGCCGTAGACGCGTTCGCGCGCATGCGCGTCAAAGTTGCTGTAGCGCCCGGCATTGAAGGTACCGCGGCGCTGGTGGAAATCAAGACCACCGATGGCGCCACTCATGTCGATCACCGGATGGCAGCCAAGGGCGATTCTGCCGATCCATTAAGCCGCGCGGAAATTCAGGGCAAGCTACGTACTGCCGCGGCAGGGGTGCTCCCGAATTCCGCCGTTGAGCGCATTATTGCGCTGGTCGATAGCCTGGAACGACTCGAAAACGTGCGCGATCTGCTCGAAGCCGTACGCGCACCCGCCCACGCATAAGCCGGATCAGCGCCGGTTCGCCAGCAATCCTATCAACAGACCGACGAGGGCGGAAGCACCAACCGCCGGCCACGCATGTGCATGCACGTATTTATGCGCTGCCGTCGCGGCGGGCTTGACCCGGTCGATCACCGCGGTCCCCATCTTAGCGGTGTACCAACACCGGTATCCGTGATTGCGCCAGCACTTTGTTGGTCTCACTGCCGAGCAGCA
>JANMXV010000423.1:0-2239 GCA_031381325.1 Betaproteobacteria bacterium
AGGTCCTTGTATAGCCATTGATTGACCGCTAATACCACCGGCGTGACCACGAGCAACGTGTGTCCATCGGGTTTCGCCTTGGCGACAATTGCTGCACCGATCGCGCCGCCGGCGCCGGGGCGGTTATCAACCACCACCGTAACCCCGAGTGAACGCGACAACAACGGCGCGATAAGGCGCGGGAGCAAATCGGCGGTTCCGCCCGTGGGAAATGGCACCACCAATGTGATGGGCCGTGACGGAAAGGTTTGTGCCGCTGCGCCGATCGGCGCCAAGCATGCGAGTGCTATTGCCGTAGCCGTGAATAAGCGAGCGTTCCTCGATGCTGTAAAAGAAATAATTTTCATGGTGTCCTCTAGATTGAGTAAGGTTGCACTCCTGTTTCTCTGCGTCGAAGCGCAAAAAGCCAACCTCGACAGCAACCATTCTCCGCACCACTTTCCCGGTCGTCTTGAGTCAAATGTCCCGGATTCACAAACCGGGACATGGCCAGGACTACTTGATATCGCGTCGATCAGACGCAGATTTGCGGCCGAAACCTTTTTCGTGAGCCAGCACGATGGCCTGAGCGCGGTTTTCCACGCCCAGCTTGCTGTATATCGTGGAGAGATGATTTCGCACGGTCTTCTCGGTCATGCCAAGGCGCGCAGCCATGGCGTCAGTGACAAGACCTTGTATCAGCACTTCCAGCACCGCACGCTCGCGGGTCGTGAGTCCCTCAAAGTCGCCAACAGCCGTAGCCGGAAGCGGCTGCTGGAGGAAACTCTCCAGCTCCGAAGTGAGTTGTCCCCAAGCCGGCTCATGCTCCAGTAAACAATGATTGCGGCTATCCAGCGGCACGAAGCGCGCACCGGGGATAAGCGTCGCAAGCTCCCGCCCTTCTTCAAAAGGCATGCGCAGGTCGCCGCGGGCGTGAAGCACCAGCGCTGGGCAATTTACCTTGGGCGCAAGATCCCGGACATTGGCTTTGAACGATGCGCGAAAGTACCGCGTAGCGTTACTCGCCGGCGTCGAAATCCGCATAAGGTCATTGTACGATTGCAACTGTTCGGCCGTACTGTCAGGCAGGAATTGATAGGTAAAGAGTTGGCGGAAATGCGGGTTATCTTGTCCCCAGTCCAGTTCCATCAGCTTGAGCAACAGTTCCGTTTCCTGGAGCTTTTCAGGCGTCGTGGCCCGTGCAAGCCGTCCGCGCGCGAACGCGCCGTAGAGGACGAGACGACTCACCATGGCGGAATGACGCGCCGCATAAGTAACTGCTATCGCACCGCCGCCGGTAATGCCAATAAGATCGAAGCGTTTGAGGCCTACCGCCGCAATAACTGCCTCCATATCCTCGACCAACTGCTCGAACGAATATTCGGCGATGTCGCGATCCGAAAGCCCGGTCCCGCGCGTGTCATAGCGTATCAGCGTATGACGCCGGGAAAGCAACTCAAGCCAAGGGCGCCACGCCATGCATTCCCATTCATACTCCAAATGTGAAAATGAATGGCCGGCCCGCACCAACGGCGGCCCTTCGCCGCACACGGCATAGGCGATGCGCGTGCCGTCACGGCTTTTGCAGAAGCGGATTTGCTGGGCGGGTCGATCCATGGGTCGATCCATGAGGCTCTCTTCGGGGGTCAGGTAAGACTATAACATCCGCTGGAACGGCTTTGCGCCTCATGAGTTCTGACGCATCAATAGTTCAATGTATCCATGCAATATTCTTTGTCTGCTTGGTTAACCGTATGGACGCGCTTAAACTATCGAAATAATGCAAATCATTCTGTCGCCGTTATTTGTAACGGAGGAACCTTGTTCTTCGAAAACATAGATTTCTCGTCACTCGAGCTGCCGCCCGCCGCGCTCAAGCTGCCGTTTGATTTACAACGCGACCTCGCGCCGATCATCCTGTGCGTGAAAGGCGCCAACGTGTTGTCGATACATCCCTCATTGCCCGCGAAAAATCTGCAAGAACTGATCGCGCTTGCAAAAGCAAAACCGGGACAACTGAATTACGCCACAGCCGGCGTGGCGAGTTCCAATCACATGGCGGGCGAATTGCTCAAGCACATGGCAGGCATCAAACTCAATCACATACCGTACAAAGGCAATGCGCCCGCGCTGACCGATCTCATCGGCGGCCATGTTGAGCTGCTTATCAGCGGCGTGCCTGCGCTGATACCGCACATCAAAAGCGGGCGCATCCGCGCCGTCGCCATCGGCAGTTTGAAGCGCTTTGCGGCAATTCCCG
>JANMXV010000432.1:0-1881 GCA_031381325.1 Betaproteobacteria bacterium
GTGGCCAAATTTTTAAGCGTGGAATACAGCGTGGTGGTTTTGCCGGAGCCTGTGGGCCCCGTCACCAGCACGATGCCATGCGGCTGGCTCACCATTTGCCTCCACTTGCGTTCGTCGTCTTCACCGAAACCGAGCTCTTGATAGTCTTTGATCAGCGTTTCCGGATCAAAAATACGCATCACCAATTTTTCGCCGAAGGCGGTTGGCATGGTGGATAAGCGCAGCTCGACTTCGCTGCCGTCGGGCGAAACGGTCTTCAAGCGCCCGTCTTGCGGCCGGCGTTTCTCAACCACGTCCATACGGCCCATGATCTTGATGCGCGAAGTCATCGCGGTCATCACCGGCGTGGGAATCTGGTAAACCTGATGCAGCGCGCCGTCTATGCGAAAGCGCACATTGCTGACTTCGCGCCGCGGCTCAAGATGAATATCACTGGCGCGCTGCTGGAATGCATAGCTGAACAACCAATCGCAGATGTGGACGATGTGTTGGTCGTTGGCGTCGAGTTTGCCGGCGCGCCCCAACTGCATCAACTGTTCAAAATTAGTGACGTCGCTGAGGTTGCCCTTGTCTTGCGCGTTGGCGGTTTTTACCGAGCGTGCCAGATTGTAGAACTCGACGATATAAGACTGAATCTCGACCGGGTTGGCGATCACGCGCTTGATTTCCAGCCGCAGTATTTGCCTGAGTTGCGGCTCCCATTCCCGCACGAAAGGTTCGGCGGTGGCGATGGTCACTTCGTTGCTGCTGACCGCAACCGGCAGAATCTTGTAACGCTCCGCGTAGGCATTGGACATCACCTTGGTCACCGCCGCGAAATCCACCTTGAAAGGATCAATGTGAAAGTAGTCGAGATGGCATTTTTCCGCCAGCCACTGTGTGAGATTTTCAAGGTGCAGCGTTTTTTTGGGGTCGCGCAGGTCTTTCCACTTTTGATTGCCGATGAGTATCAGCGGATGCTGGCTCGATTGAAACGAGCGGCGATTGATCAGCAACTGTTCGCCGGTTTCCTTGCTGATTAGCTTGTCGGCGATGAGGTCGGCAATGACCTGATTCAGCGTAAGCGGGCGGTCGCTCGGCGTCGCGTTCGAGTTAGGCTGGGCAGGCTGAGTCGATAGGGCCACGATTTTGCGCTGGACGAGTTGAGTTGCGACGACTATACGCGGAATAATCTGCAATCTCAACGCGTTATAAACGCTCGCGAAGCGTTGCTGCGTTTACGGTGTCGCTGGCTGCCGCGTTAGAGCAGTTGCGCCACCAATTGAAAGTGTACTGTGGAACGGCTGGTATCGGGGGGCAGGCCCGCCATGGCGTAACCGTAGACCATGCGTGCGTAGACGCGTTTGCCTATGGTGTAGTTCAGGCCCCAGCCGACGCTGCTGATTTCTTCATAGTTGCGTAACACAGATCCCGGCGCGCGGTACGGGCTGACTCTGCCAAAATCCACGAAAAACATGCCAGTGGCGGCCAAGTGCAGCGGGTGCTCCACCGCGCCCAGACTGCCCAGCGGGTGATGCAACTCGGCATTGATGGTTATGCCCTGATCACCTGCGAAAACACCCACGGGAAAGCCGCGCACGCTGCCATCGCCGCCGATGATGAATTGCTCGCTCGACGGCAGTGAGTGATCGCTGGTGTGTTGCAGGGTGAATGCGCCGCGCACTGACCATCGTTCATTAAACACCTGCGTTCGCCGTACGCTGCCGCGGCCTATGAAGTAACCGGCGCTGGCGCCGGTAAGGCGCGCACTGGCGCTGCCGACAATAGCGTTGTACGCGGTGAACCAGGCGCCAGACCCGTCCGTACTTTGATATTCCAGTCCGATGTTAAGATCCGATGTATCCGTGTTTTGCAGCAGGACGCCGCTGCTCCAGGTCTTGC
>JANMXV010000442.1:0-9537 GCA_031381325.1 Betaproteobacteria bacterium
GTCCCGCCACGCGCGTATCGCATCCGCGCAGGACTCCGGCGTGCGAAAACCGGCGATGCCCGCTTCGGTCAGCAGGCTCAGCGATTGCTCTGCGTGCGGCGCCAGAAACACCGCGATCAGCTTGTCGCGCTTGTCGGCTTCAATCACCGGCGCCACGGCGATTTGCGGATGGAACTGCGCCGAGCTGCCGGCGATGGGCAGCACCAGATCACAGTGGTCGGAAGCGAGCAACTCATTTAGCACCGCGCTGTAGATTTCTTTTTTTGCTCCCGCCAGCGTCAAGTCGGTCACACGCGCTTTGCTGATAATGATGTTCTTTCTGGCGAGATTATCGATCACCGCCTGTGTCGGCCCAACCACATCCACGCCGAGGGTGCCGAGACGATCGGCGACGGTGGCGGCGCCGCCGCCGGTGGTGGACATTATTGCAACGCTATGGCGCACACTCGGTTTGGCGCCCGCGATCATCGGCCCCAATTCAAACAGGGTTTCGAGTTGATCGACGCGCAGTATGCCGTGCGCTTTGAAAAACGTATCCGCGAGTTCGTCCGAACCGGCCATGGCGCCGGTGTGCGACGCGGCGCAGTCCTGCCCAATTTCAGAGCGTCCGAGCTTGAACACGATGATCGGCTTGCCCGCCGCATACGCGCGATGGCCCGCGCGTGCGAGATGCCCGGCGTCGCGGAGGGTTTCCATGAACAATAAAATCGTACCGGTGTGAGGATCATCCACCAGCATGTCGGCGAATTCGCCCGCGCCGATATCAGCCTCGTTGCCCACCGAAACCAATTTGGAAAAACCCATGCCGCGCCCCAGGCCACGCGACAGCAGTCCGCCGGTCATGCTGCCGCTTTGCGACACCACGGCAATCGAGCCGGGTTTGATATCGGAGTATTCCAGCACCGCGTTTACCGACAGCGCGAGATGGGTCTGGCTGCTGAATAATCCGATGCAGTTCGGTCCGATAAGGCGCACGCCACCGGCCTTGGCAATCTGTTGCAATTCTTCCTGCATGGCGCGGCCCTCGGCGCCGACTTCGGCAAAGCCGTCGGTGTATATCGTCACCACCGGAATTTTTTTCTCGACGCATTGTTCGAGTGCTTTTTTCACGCTCGTCGCGGGCACCATGATGAAAGCGTGATCGATGGCTTCCGGCACGGCCGCCACATCGGGATAAGCCTTCTCGCCGAAAATTTCCTCGCGCGCCGGATTGATTGGAAACAATTTCCCCGAATAACCGTACTGGCGCATATAGCGCTGCGGGCGCGAGGTATTCTTCGACGAATCGCTGGAAGCGCCGATGAGCGCTACCGCGCGTGGGGAAAAAACTTGTTGCCTGAGAATGGCGAGAGCAGAATCATTCATAACTATTTGTTTTTAAAGCTATTTAATTTATTTGGTTTTCGGCGGACGCTGCGAGAACGTGCGCTCAAAAATACTTTCTGCGATGCGGTTCTTCAAAATCTCGATGGAGCCGCCGGCGATCATCCAGCCGCGGCACTTGCGAAAACAGTATTCCACCAGCGTCTCGGTGGTGTACCCCATGCCGCCCATGATCTGCATCGCCTCGTTGCAACAATCGAATCCGGCCTGATTGCAAAACGCCTTGGCTATCGCGGTATCTTCCTGCGATGGAATGCCATTCACCGCATTCGCTGCCGCGCGGTAGATCAGCAATTGCCCGGCGTCGAGCTTCATTTTCATGTCGGCGAACTTCCACTGAATGCCTTGAAACTCACACAGCAGCCGCCCGAACTGTTTGCGCTGCATCGCCCACTCGCGTGCGACGTTGTAGGCGTAACGCCCGAATGCGAGCGAACGCGCCGTGTTGCCGATACGCTCGACGTTAAAGCCCGCGATTTGCTTCTTGAAGCCGCCTTCTTTCAACAGCACGTTCTCCGGGCCGACATAGACATTGTCGAGATAGGTTTGCACCCATTCCTCGCCGTTGAAAAATTTTGCCGCAGCACCCTGCTTGAAGCCTTCCGCAGTGCGCGGAATCAGCACCGAGCCGATGCCGCCGACACCGGGGCCGAAGCGCACGTAAGTGAGCATGACTTCGGCGCTGGTCGCGTGTGTTTGAAACACTTTCACACCGTTGACGCGATAGCCCTCGCCGTCGGGCGTAGCGCTGGTGGTGAGATCGGTCACCGCGCTACCCGCTTCGGGCTCGGTCATGCCGACGCAGATCACCGATACACCTTGCAGGATTTTATCGAGATAACGTTTCTTCTGATCCGGCGTGCTGTACTCGGCCAGCACGCGCACCGGGCCAAAATTGCCGGCCTGAATCACATCCGCGCTGCGCGGGCAGAATTCGGTTACCGCTTCAATCGCCAGTATTGCGTCCATCAGTGTGCCACCCTGACCGCCATCAGCCTCGGGAAACGCAATGCCCATCAAGCCCTGTTCGGCCATGAGTTTCGCGACATCCCACGGATGCTCGGCTTCATGCGCACGCGCCAGCGCGCCGGCTTGCAGATGTTTTTGCGCGAAGCCGCTGACGGCATCGCGAAATTGTTGCTGCTCGGAAGAGAGGTTGAAGTCCATGAATTGGGCCGATAGGGGTAGCAACGGAAAAATACGAAGAGGCGCGATTGTCACAAGACGCGCCTGGGAGTGCAAGCAGTGCAAATAATGCTTATAGTGAGGCCGCACGGCAGGCTGAAACAAATAGGGCGATGCATGGGCTGCAACAGGAACCTGCATAAGCGCCATTACGCCTTGAAGGATGGGGAAGGCAAAAAAGATTGATCCGGTTGCCGAAGTTATTGATCAATTATTTTCGTGGTGCGCGCGGATTCGCCGCTCAAGAGCGAAACCTGGCGTGCGATACTCGCGCCCAAAGGCATCACGCCCGTGCAGGTCGCATACTGGGAAGAGGTAATGCGCAAGGTTGCGGCGAGTGATGAATTTCGCAGGAGCGCTGAACGCAATCAGGGTGTGGCGGTATACAAGAACGCCGCCGACACCCGCAAACATATGGAAGCGGAATACCAACAAGCGAAAAGCGTGATGACGTATCTGGGCCTCATCAAATAGAATCAGCAGCTCCATTTCAGGGGAGAATACGATGGCTTTAGGGGAAAATTTGGGCGGATCATTGAATCCGGCGGCGCAGGCATCGCGCACGCTGGCGCTCAACATGAAGCTGCTGGCGCAGCACGAACTGGATGGCTTCGGCGGCATCGGCGAAGGCTGCAACATGCAGTTGACCCAAAACGGGCGGCGCATTCTGTGGCTCGCGCACGAATCCGCACCCAAGAATTTCACCGGCGTGGATGTCACCGACCCGCGCAACCTCAAAGTGGTGGTGCAAACGGAATTGCCTCACGCGCAGGTGCGCTCGAATTCGCTCGAAGTCGTCGGCGACATGATGGTGGTGTGTTATCAGGTGCGCGGCGGCAAGGGCAATCCCAACGATCCCAACAACATCCGCGAAATGACGGGGCTGAAACCCGCGGGCTTCGATCTGTTCGACATCAGCACACCCGAAAATCCTACGGTGATCTCGCATTTCGACGCATCGGGGCCGCATTCCCTGGGTGCGCATTGCTGCTGGTTCGTGGACGGCGAATTCGTACACCTGAGCTGCGGTGCGCCCGATCATCAGCCGCGCAATCCCAAGGATCATCAGATTTACCGCATCGTCGATGTGCGCAATCCGTCCAAGCCTGTCGAAGCCGGCCGCTGGTGGTATCCGGGCACCAAGGAGGGCGATGCCGAGCCGCCGGTGCCGCGCCACCCCAAGTTCGACGGCGGCTACCGCCCGCACAACATCAGCGTCTATCCGGAGCGGCCCGACCGCGCGTACATGGGCTACATCGACGGCGGCGTGGTGATCCTCGACATCAGCGACAAGGCGCATCCGAAAGAAATTTCGCGCCTGAAGATTTCACCGCCGTTCAACGGCATGTCGCATACCGCGATGCCGCTCATCCAGCGCGGTCTGATGGTGCTGGCGGACGAATGCAACAAGGACGATGGCGCGGACTGGCCCAAGCTGATGTGGATCGTCGATGCGCGCGACGAAACCAATCTGGTGCCGGTGTCGACCTTGCCGATGCCGCCGGTGGAGGTATTCGGCAAGCGCGGCGGACGTTTCGGCGCGCATAACATTTACGAAAACTATCCGGCCAAACACGCGTTCCGCTCCGAGAACATCATTTTTTCCTCGTGCTTCAACGCCGGCATCCGCGTTTATGACATCTCGAATCAATACCAGCCGCGCGAGGTCGCCTATTTCGTGCCGGGCGCGCCGGCGCTGTCGCCCAAGGGCGCGATTCAGATGAACGACGTATACGTGGATGATCGCAACATCGTCTATGCGGTGGATCGTTTCAGCGGCGGCCTTTACACGCTTGAAATGAACATCTAAACCCGTGTCCGCTCCCGCTACCTATCGCAACGCACTTTCGATGGGCACGATGCTCCTCGAATACCGGATCGAATCCGTGCTGGGCGCCGGCGGTTTCGGCATGACGTATCTGTGTACGGATACCAATCTCGACAAGCGCGTCGCCATCAAGGAGTACTTTCCTTCTGATCTTGCCTTGCGCGAGCCCGGCGGCGGCGTGATCGCCATCAACACCCAGTCGGATCAAGGCTACCAGTGGGGGCTGGACCGTTTCATTCAGGAGGCACGCACGCTGGCGAAATTCAGCCATCCGCACATCGTGCGCGTGCTGCGCTACTTCGAGGCCAACGCCACCGGTTATATGGTGATGGATTACGAAGACGGCGAGTCGCTCAGCCAGTTGTTCAAGACCGAGCCGCTGCCGAACGAGTCGCGCCTCAAGGAACTCATATTCCCGCTGTTGGAGGGTTTGCAGGCGGTGCATGAAACCGGTTTTTTACATCGCGATATCAAGCCGGCGAATATTTTCATCCGCACCAACCGCAGCCCGGTGCTGCTGGATTTCGGCGCGGCGCGGCAGGCGGTGAGCGGTTCGACTAAAAGTCTCACCGCGGCATTGACGCCGGGCTACGCCCCGCTCGAACAATATTCCGGCCAGGGCAATCAAGGCCCGTGGTCCGATATTTAAGCGATGGCCGGCGTGCTTTACCGTGCGTATACCAGCGAAAATCCGCCCGACGCAGTGAGCCGGTTAAAAAATTACAAAGTACCCATTTGATTTTTGAATTCGCACTCAAGGGAGAGATGATGAAAAAACTACTGTTATCACTGCTGTGCTGCTGCACCTTCGCTCACGCGCAAACCGCGCAGGATTTGCTTACCGACGGTAAGAACACCGAGAACGTCACCACCTACGGCATGGGCTATGATCAAAAACGTTACAGCCCGCTCAAGCAGATCAACACGGCCACTATCAAGCGGCTGGTGCCGGTATGGAACACCACCCTCTCCAATATGCTGGGCGAGCAGGCGCAGCCGTTGGTTTACGAGGGCGTGATGTATGTGACCAATGCCGCATGGACCTTTGCCATCGATATCGCCACCGGCAAACAAATCTGGCGCACGGAGGTCGGGTACGATCCCGACACGCCGCGCGTGGTGTGCTGTGGTGTGTCCAACAAAGGGCCTGCCATCTACAACGGCAAACTTTATCGCACCACGCTGGATGCCTTTGTCGTCGCGCTCGACATGAAAACCGGCAAGCAAGTGTGGAAAGAGAAATTCGCCGAGTGGAAAGAAGGTTATTCCTCCATCGTCGCACCGCTGATCGCCAACGGTGTGCTGATCACCGGCATGTCCGGAGCTGAGTTTGGCGCGCGCGGCTTTCTCGATGGATGGGACCCCGACACCGGCAAAAAAATCTGGCGCCGTTACACCACACCCGGGCCGGGCGAAAAGGGCTTTGAAACATGGCCGCAGGACACCGACGCCTATAAACGCGGCGGCGGCACGACGTGGGTAACCGGTTCCTTCGATCCGGAGCTTGACTTGGTCTACTGGGGCACCGGCAACACCGGGCCATGGAATCCGAAATATCGCAAGGGCGACAGCTTGTACACCGCAAGCGTCATCGCGGTACGTCCCAAGACGGGCGAGATCGCGTGGCACTATCAGTTCACGCCCGACGACGCCTACGATTACGACGGGGTCAACGAAAACGTCATCGCCGACCTGCGCATTGACGGCGACATGCGAAAAGTGATCATGCACGCCGACCGTAACGGATTTTTCTATGTCATCGATCGTACCAACGGCAAATTGCTCCGCGGATTTCCCTTCGGCAAAGTGAACTGGGCCACGCACATCGACATGAAAACCGGGCGCCCGGTTGAAACCGATATACGCAAGCGCCTGCTCGCGGGCGAAGAAGTCGAGTTGTGGCCTGCCTATGGCGTGAAAAATTGGGCGCCGATGGCGTTTAATCCCAAAACCGGGATGGTTTATCTGAACACCATCAACTTCCCGCAAATGGTCAAGTTCACGCCGGTGGAATACAAAGCCGGCATGCGTTACACCGGTGTGGAGGGACGCCCCTTCCCGCGTCCGGCCGGTGAAGACGCCGAGGGCTATCACATGGCGATGGATCCGCTCACCGGCAAAATCAAGTGGCAAGTCAAACTCACCGATTTCGTCACGCAAGCCGGCATGCTCGCCACCGACGGCGGACTGGTGTTTACCGGACGCATGACCGGAGAATTTCTCGCCTTCGATGAAGCTACCGGCAAAGTGCTGTGGCAATTCCAGACCGGCTCCGGCGTCAATTCACCGGCGATCACTTACACCCACAAAGGCAGGCAATACATCACCGTGCTGTCGGGCATCGCGGGTGACTCGCGCGGACGCAAAGCCGCGGCAAAAGTGCCTTCCGGTGGCTCGGTGTGGACGTTTGCGCTGATGCCGGAGTGAATATCTAAAAGCCGTTAGCCGCAGATCGTAAATCATTCGGCGCAATGGGATTGCGCTACCTTATCACGCCTTACGCGCGCTACGCCTGCTTCAAAAACCCGTACAGGACTTCCGGGTTCGAGACGAGAATGCGATTGCGCGTAGCTTCGTCCGGCGCCACCACCAGCAGCGTGTAGCCGTCCGCTTCGGATTTGGCAACGATCTCGCTGCCGATGATGCCGCCGGCGCCCGCGCCCGCGCGGTTGTCAACGATCAGCGGCTGACCATTCCAGCGCTCCGGCAGTTCTTGCGCCGGCATGCATGAGAGTATGTCGAGCGCACCGCCGGGTGTGGAAGGTACAACCACGCGCACCGACCGTGTGGGGAAGTCCGCTGCAGTTGCCGCAGTGGCGCTTGTCCCTGAGAAGGCCGCCGTTGTCGCCGCTATTGCGAATGTTGTTGCGCGAGCGATCAGGCGGGTCTCGCGCATCACAAAAATACCAATAAAAATAAATACTTACAACTAATTTCTAAGCGCTACGCTTTGGGCGCCGGATGAATGTTATCCACCCAATGCACAGCTTCCGGCTTTTCGACGACAGGAATATCAAGATTGACCACCACCGGTTCCTGACCACTGCGCACCAGCACGCAGGACAGCGGCTCGTCGTCGTTGGCATTGATTTCCTGATGCGGCACATACGGCGGCACATAGATGAAATCGCCGGGGCCTGCCTCCGCGATAAATTCGAGCTTGTCGCCCCAGCGCATGCGCGCCTTGCCGCTGACGACATAGATCACGCTTTCCACCGGGCCGTGATGATGCGCGCCGGTCTTCGCTTTGGGATGGATCACCACGGTTCCCGCCCACAGTTTTTCCGCGCCGGCAGTCGCATGGGTAATCGCCGCCGCGCGGTTCATGCCCGGCGTTTGCGCAGTGTTGGTGTCCAGTTCGTTGCCATGCACTACGCGCACGCCGTGAAATTTCCATTTAGATTCGGTTGGCTTTTCCATCTCATTCTCCTGCTCGTAAAACTGTAATCGGGATCATTCAACGCGGCGTTCGATAGTGCCCCTTGCAGTATACCGGGTCTTTATGCGCGCAGCCGCTAACGCCTGGCAGGTTTGCCCTTGTCGCACCGGCAGCTATAGTGCGCACCGTTCACGCTGAAGTGAACCGCGCGCAAGACCGGCCCGAGGTCAAGGGACCTATGGATCAGTTGGGCGCGGACGATACGCGCATGGCCAATCCGGAGGCATTCGCCGCCATGGTGAAAGCAGACCTGGTGCGCTTCGCGCAAGTGGTGAAGGCAGCAGGAATCCGCATTGAATGATCCAATCGCGTGAGCGAGTTTGCAGGCAAGTGTGATGGAATCTGTCATGTCATAATCGTCCATTATTTCAACAACACCGTTCGCAACATTTTCAAGGGAGTGCATCACCATGTCGAGTCTGACACCCATACGCCGCGTGGTTACCGGCAACGACGCACAAGGCCGTTCGAAAGTCACGTGGGACGGCCCAGCGCCCAACACGCATGAAGCCTCGCTGGGATCAGGCCGCGGCCACACGGATATCTGGGTGTGGCATGAAACGCCGCTGCCGATTAACGGCGCCAACGATGACGGCAATCTGAACTATGTTTTCTCCGGGCCGCATGGCGGCGGACATTTTCGCGTGGTGCAGGCGCGTGCAAAACCCGTGGATTACGACCGCGCGAAAGACCCCGATGTGATCGCGCCACATCCGCCGAAACCGCGCGCCGGCGGCCAGGGCCTGTGGGATCGCGGCGGCAATTCGCTGTATGAATCGGCGATGCACAAGACGCAGACGCTGGATTACGGCATCGTGATCAACAATGGGCGTGACCTGGTGCTCGATGATTGCCGCCTGCCGATGAACGTGGGTGACATCGTGGTGCAAGTCGGTGCGTGGCATCAGTGGTGTTTTCCGGACGGCGCGCAGATGGCATTCGATATGATCTGGGCCGATTTCGGCCATGACGGAAAGGGCCTTGCGCAAGGCAACGACAAGCCGTTTCCCGCGCCCAAGCTGCCGCCCGGCGTGAAACCCGCGCGACGTATCGTCACCATAGATCGCACGGAAGGCCGTGGTGAACTGGTGGGTGACACCGCAGCACCCGACGTGCGGCTGGATCCGGCGCGCCCCGGTTACGCGTGCGCGCGCCTGTGGGTGGCCAACGGGCATCCAGCGAAAATGGTTTACGAAACACTGCAACTGCCGCACACCATCGAGCCGCCGCCCCGTGGCAGCGTGTGCCGCGTGATCGACTATCCGCCTGATGCAACGTGGAAAGGCAACGTCAGCGAAGCGGAGGTGAAAGTCTTTTTCAAAACAATGGGTTCACCGGGTGCATCAACTTACTCGGCAACCGCGCCGCACCCCTACATGCAAAAAACCCGCACCGTGGATTTTTGTTGCGTGCTCGAAGGCGAAATCACGTTGGTGCTCGACACACGGGAAGTCGCCATGAAGGCCGGTGAAATCGCCGTACTACGCGGCGCGAATCATGCGTGGAGCAATCGCTCCAGCAAGCCTGCGCGTGTTTCGGTGTGTACGCACGATGGTAAAGAATAAGAGCGAAGGACTTTAATTAACCACAGATGAACACAGATAAACACAGATGAAATTCTAAAAAACCCTTTAAAAACAAATAATTAACGAAAAATAGCTTGATGAGGGTTTGCGTTATCTTCCAGTTTTGATTTGGGGTT
>JANMXV010000447.1:0-8863 GCA_031381325.1 Betaproteobacteria bacterium
ATACCGTGCCCAGATAAGCTTTCATTTAAATCTCCATAACTGTTTGTAGTGTGATTCTTCGGTTCAAAAAAGCAGTAGCCACAGAGGACACAGAGATACACAGAGGAAAGAGCGGGATACTCTGTGTTCCTCTGTGCCCTCTGTGGCAAAAGGTGATTACCGTGCCTTCCGCACCCACATCGCTGGCAGTGTGGCGCAATCCGTGGCGCCCAAACCATCGCGGATCGCCTGATCCAGCGCTTCAACCACGCGTTCAGTCACCGGCAGCTTGCAGCCCTGCGATGCAGCAGCATCCAGCATCGTTTGCATGTCTTTGTGCATTGCATCGATGTCGAATCACATCAACAGACGTCCGGCTATCGCCGTGCCCATGCGTCCCGTCCCTGCTAAACCTATGTTCACGTGATTCCTTGTTTCTGATGCGACTACTTGCACTGCGCCACAAAACACCAGGGCCTTCCCCCTTGAAGGCTAGTCTATGCACACATCTTTGGCGTTCGTAGCCCGGAAGGAGGCCATGGCTTTTCATGGCCGTATTCCGGGGAAGTAAAGGTGCATGAATCGGGGTGCTTTCGATGTATTGGGCTTCTTCCCGGAATACGTCCTTCGGACTCCTTCCGGGCTACGGGAATTGTGTGCATAGACTAGCCTTGAAGGGGGAAGGAATCAAACTTCTACCAGCCGCGCGGTTCGGCCGCCAACGCAGGCAACGCGTTGAGCGCGGACGCCAGCGTGTCACGCGCCGCCGCGCCCAGCAGCGTATTGGGTGCGCGCACGTTACCGCAATCGCGTCCCATCGCACCGACCGCACCTTTGAGTCCGCACAGCCCCGGCACCTTTACCGCCTGATAGAGTGCCGCAACCTGTTCCTGCGCTTTGCGCGCGTCGAAATATTTGTCCTGCTGGCACAGGTCATACAACTGCCGCATCAGTTTGGGCGCAACGCCGGCCAGCGGCGAGAACATGGTTTTCGCCCCGATCGCACCCGATGACACCATGAAATCCGTTGCCGACATGATCTGAAAATCCGCACGCACGCGACTGGCCGCGGAAATGATGTTGATCATGAACTGCCAGTCGCGGCTGGCGTCCACCACGCCCGCGAAGTTGGGCAGGCGCTCGATCAGTTTCAACACCTGATCGGTGCTGATTTTGGTGACGCCCATTTCGTGCGGTGTGTAATACACCAGATACGGAATCGTCACTGCCGCGCCAATCTGCGCCAGATGCTCCAGCACCATGGCGGGTGGCGGCGTCCAGTAGTACGGCGTGGTCGCGACTATCGCTGCAGCGCCCGCATCCTGCGCGTAGCGCGCACGGTCGGCGGCAATTGCGGTGCCCGAATCGCTGGCATGCGCGATCACCGGCACGCGACCTTTGATTTGCTTAATCGCGAACGCGATCATTTTGCGCTGCTCGGCGTCGGACAGGCTCACCGACTCGCCGGCATGCAGGGTAACCGCCAGCGCATCCGCACCGTTTCTCAGGTGAAACTCGATGAGCTTTGCGTACGCGTCGTAGTCGATGCTGTGATCGGATTTAAAGGGAGTAACTGGTGTATGCACCAGTCCAGGTTGAAAAATTGCCATGTAGCCGCCTGTATAAATTACAGAATCACCGGGAAATTACGCAGAAGTGCCATTTCATATTTCACATTTCACGTTTCACTACTCACGCGACATCACCAGCCGTGCGGCTCGGAATCGAGAATGCCCAACTCCTCAAGCTGCTTACGTATGTAGGTAACGCGTTCCTGCGTCGCGGTGGGCAGTGGCGCACGCGTGGGGCCAACCGGGCGTCCCATGATCACCATGCCGCCCTTAAGCGACGAGGGATACTGGTCGCGGAACAAATCCCACAACCGCGCCAGTTTGTACTGCAATTCACGCGCCTTGGGCCACTCACCTTTTTCGCAGGCCTCGAACAGCGACGTGCATAAATTCGGGCAAATCGCGCCGGCGGATGAATACGAGCCCGCGCCGCCCAGCGGCACGGAAGGCAACAGAAATTCCACACCGGCGATCATCGCGAAATCCGGTTTCATGGACAAGGCCACTCTCGAGATCTCGAGGAATTTCTCGCTATCGAAGCTCGCTTCTTTAATGCCCGCGAAATTCGGCAGGCGCTCGATCAGCCGCCGCGTCATATCGCCGGTGATTTCCACGCCCTCCAGATAGGCGGGTGAGTTGTACGCGATAAAAGGCAAACTCGTGTGCGTCGCAACCTGCACAAAATAGTTGTACAGCGTTTCGTTGTCGTAGCGCCAGAAATACGGCGTGATCGCGAGCACCGCATCGGCGCCGATTTTTTCGGCGTGGCGCGCAAGGTCGAGCGTATCTTCAACGGCCAGCGCGCTGATGTGTATCGAAACCGGCACGCGCCCCGCGGTGACTTTCACCGCCACTTCCGCGAACTGCTTGCGTTCGGCGATGGTCAGGTTGAGCGATTCGGCTTTGTGATGCGGCCACGCAATCGCAGTCGCGCCGGTGCGCACATGAAATTCAACCAGCTTTTCAAACGTAGTCAGATCGGGACTGAAGTCATCCTTGAGCGGCGTGACCGTACTCTGCATCACGCCTCTGAGTTTTAATGCCATCGGTGTATATATCGTAAGTATTTGTTTTTAAAGGATTTTTTATGTGCCGCACAAATACGGCAAAGCCTCGCCTATAGACGTGTTTAACACCGCATCGGCCCTATCGTCAAACTGCGTCGGCTGCGCGTTCAAGATCACCAGCCGCGCGCCGGCCTGCTTCGCCAGCGGCACCGCACCCGCCACCGGGTACACCTGCAACGTGCTGCCCACCGCCAGCAACACATCTGCTTCGCGCGCCGCCTGCATCGCGCGGTCGATCACCTCCGGCACCAACGCCTGACCAAATGAAATGGTGTCGCTCTTGAGGATGCCGCCACATTCGCTGCATTCAGGGTCTTCCTCGCCAGCGCGCACCCGCGCCAGCACGATCTGCATATCGCCGCGCCAGCCGCACGACAGGCACATCGCCTTATGCAGCGTGCCGTGGACCTCAATCACCTTCTCCGCCGCAATGCCAGCGCGTTGATGCAGGCCGTCGATATTCTGCGTGATCAACGCGTGCAGCTTGCCGCGCTGCTCCAGTTGCGCCAGCGCCAGATGGCCGCCGTTGGGGCGCGCTGTCCATGCCGGACTGGCAAGCCGGTTTTGCCACGATAGTTTGCGCACTTCAGGATCGGACACGTAATAGCGGATGTCCGACATTTTTTCAGCCAGCGGATTCTTGGTCCACAAGCCCTGCGGCCCGCGAAAATCCGGGATGCCCGAATCCGTGGAAATGCCCGCGCCGGTTAGTGCGACCACGCGGTGGGCTTGCGCGATCCAGCCGCGCACTTGATCAAGGGGAGTTGTCATGGGTGCTTACCCTACCTGTTCTTCGCTCAAACGTGAAGAGGCAGCAGCATCTTTACATTCGCCGCAACCCGCCTTAGAGTGCCAGTTCCATTCCCAAGGAGTTTTACACCATGACAGCCCAGGACAAGGCCGCGATACTGGCATCGTTGCCGGTACGCCCCGACGAAGATCCATTTTCCGTTTCCATCGGCGGCTTTTATCGCCGCTGGTTCAATCTGGTGGACGACCTGCAGGCGCTGATCGACACCGTAGCCACCCTCAAAAGCACCGAAGACGAAGACTGGGTGCCTGCATGGAGCGCTGTCGCCGAACGCTTCGAAACGCAGGCCAACGCAGCACTCGCGCGCGGCGACAAGGTCAACGCCCGCAAAAATTTCCTCGAAGCGAAAACGTTTTATTCGCTGGCGCGCTTTCCCGCGCCCTATCACTCCGGCTCGGCGATCTGCCCGCCCGACATGAGCCCGATCAAAGCGCACTCGTATCAAAAATATCTCGACTGCTTTCACAAGGCCACCGCCTTGCGCGATGCGCCGCAGGAAGTATTGAAAGTCCGGCGCGACGGCAAGGAAGCCGTCGGTTATCTGCGCCTGCCCAAAGGCGCTTCGGCGAAAAACAAAGTCCCCGCCGTGCTGGTGATGTGTGGCGGCGACATGTACAAAGAAGACCGCGAAAAATACGCCGACGGCGCCACCAACGAAGGCATGGCCGCGCTGGTGGTAGATGCACCGGGCACCGGACAGACCACGTTTGCGCATGCGCCCGAAGCCATCGTTGCCTGGCAAGCCGCGCTCGACGCACTGCAAGCTCGTCCGGAAATCGACGGCAACCGCCTCGGCGCATTTGGCGTGAGCCGCGGCGGACTGTGGGTGATGCGCCTTGGCGCGCAAGACAAACGCATCAAGGGATTAATCTCCTGCGCGCCCGGCGGCGTGGGCTACTGGGGCACGGATGAAGAGCGCGCCGAAATTCGCCGAGCCACTTTAGAACGCTACAAGACCAACTGGTTCGGCCCGCGCGGGACCAAGCCCGAACCCGTCGAGATGACCGAGGAAGATCAACGCAAGGAATTCCTGCGCTGGTCACTCAAGGACAATGGTCTTCTGGACAACCTCACCATGCCGATGTTTCTGGTCAACGGCAAAGTCGATCACCTGACGCCTATAGGCAACCTCTACATGGCGCTGGAAAGCGGCCCACCCACGGGAAGAGTTGCCCGCGTGTATCCGGACGACGGCCACATCGCCGCGCGCAATGAGCGTGAATGGGGACCGGCGGCATGGAAATGGCTGCGCGGCGTGTTGAGCGAGGGGATGAAGCCTGCGGCGCCTGCCAAGCCGGCAAAGAAGCGCGTGCCTTCGAAGGCTGCAGGCAAGGCACGCGGCGCCGTGAAGAAGGTGGCGAAGAAGGCAGTGAAAAAGAAAATTGCAAAGAAAGCCAGGAAAAAATAGATTTTTTGCAGGGTACGTGCGAGCCGTAACCTGCCTTTCGGGAGTAGTCTCACCCGTCCGGGCCTGCCCACTCGGGCGCCGCCACGTGCGACGGATCGCAACAATCGATCACGATTGACCAATCGCCGGTCAGACGATACATTGATGGCTAAAGGCAGGCGTTTGAGTTTGAAATTCCTGTTCGCTGAAATTCCTGTTCGCGAATCCCACAATTGAACCCGGGACGTCTCATGACTGCGCCATCACGACCGCTGTGGGCCGACCAGAAGGAAGGCCGTTTCTACACCCGCATCCCCGTCACCAATATGCTCAATGGCGGCACGCTCGAATTGCCGCTGCACGTCGTCACGGGCCGCCACGCCGGCCCCACGCTCGGCATCATCACCAACGTCCACGGCGACGAGTTTCTGCCGACGACCGCAATCCGCGAACTGATTGCCACGCTCGATACCGGCACGCTCAAGGGCCGGCTGGCAATCATCTCGGTCGCCAATCCACTCGCCACCGCCGGATTTGGGCGGCTTTCCACGGAACAGCATGGCCGCACCGACCTGTTCGAGGTGTTCCCAGGCAACGCCAAGGGCAACACCACGCAAATGATCGCAGCCAAGATCACCGGGCACGTCATCGACCATGCCGACGCGATGATGGATTTCCATTCCGGCGGCAGCGGCGGGCGGCTGCAGGCGCGGGTGGACTACAACGCGAAAGCCCCCGATGCCGTGAAGGCGAAGAGCCGCGAGCTCGCCCTCGCCTTCGGCATGCCATTCGTGCATGAAAACGATCTCACCGGCACGGCCTCGCACCACGCCAATCTCACGCGTGGCATTCCGGCGCTGAACCCCGAGATGGGCGGTTCCTACCTCGGCCCGGAAAATACCGATCTATACCGCGGGCAGGCGGTGCAGGGCCTGAAAAACGTGATGGCGGCGTTGGCGATGCTCGACGCGAAGATCGAACGCCCCGCGAAACAACTCGATTTCAACCAGAAGGCGCGCCATGAAATCCGCCCGCGCACCAGCGGCTACCTGGCCTCGAACTACGAGCACGCCGATGATCTCGGCAAGCGCATCGCCAAAGGCACGAAGCTGGGTGAGGTGGTGGACCTCTACAGCTACGCGGTGCTGGAAGAACTGGTCGCGCCGGTAGACGGCTATCTTTTCTTCTCGCGTTACTCAGGCGTAGTCGGTGCGGGCACGCAGGCCTTCGCGCTCGCCGCGGAAGCCGCTTCGCGATGGGTTTCGTGACCCGCGCGGTGTGCTACGCAGCCTCATGCAAGCCGTCATGGCTTGGATATTGCGTTACTCGCGAAAGCATCTATCAATAACCATGCCGAAGGAAACACCATGAGATTCGCAGGTTTGAGTTCAATGTTCATTACCGGTGCAGCCCTGCTTGCATCATGCCCCGTTTTTGCGCAAACCAGTTATCCGGGCAAAAGCATCCGGCTGGTGGTTGGGTTTACCGCAGGCGGTATTTCCGATGTGCTGGCGCGTGCGCTCGGCGCGCGGCTCTCGGTGCAGATGGGACAGCAGGTCGTGATAGACAATCGCGCCGGCGCGGGCACCACGATCGCCGCGGAGATCGTTGCCAAATCGCCGCCGGACGGTTACACCTTGTTCATGCAGGACATGACGACGCAGGCCATCAATGCAAGCCTTTACAAAAAGCTGCCCTACGACACGGTCAAGGACTTCACGCCGATCACGCTCGTCGCTTCAAGCCCGCTGATGCTGGTCGTGCATCCATCGTTGCCGGTCAAATCGGTGAAAGACCTGATCGCGCTGGCGAAGAGCAAGCCGGGGCAGGTCGTCTTTGCGTCCTCGGGCAACGGAACCATTTTGCACCTATCGGCGGAAACGCTCAAAAGCATGGCGGGCATCGACATGGTTCACGTTCCCTACAAAGGCAGTTCGCAAGCGGTGCAGGCGGTGCTGGCGGGTGAAGTCGCGGTGTCGTTCTCAACCATGCCGCCGGCAATCCCCAACGTCAAAGCGGGACGCCTGCGCGCGCTGGGCGTGACCACGCTCAAGCGCAATGCGGCAGCACCGGAGGTGCCGACGCTGGCGGAAGGCGGGCTGAAAGGGTTTGATATCGTGCTCTACAGCGGCGTGCTGGGACCGGCGGTCTTGCCGCCTGCAGTAGTCGGTAAGCTCAACGCCGAATTAATCAAGGCCGTTAACGCTCCCGATGTAAAGAACGTGTATGCAAGTCTCGGCGTCGATCCCGTTACCAATACGCCCGCCGAGTTCGCGGCGCATATCGCCGCGGACATTGAGAAACTCGGCAAATCGGTGCGCGCGTCGGGTGCGCGCGTGGACTGATTATTTACGGAGAAAGCCCGCCATGCCGCCCCTCAAGTTGCCGCGCCACGCGCGCTACGACTATTCGCCAATCACCGAGCGCAAGGATTACAGTTGGCCGGGCGGCAAACGCCTCGCATTTTGCATTACCACTAACCTCGAATGCTTTGCGTTCGGCAAGGGGCGCGGCCACGACAACGCCAAGCACGGCGAGCCGCAGACGCAGCGCAACTACTCGTGGCGCGATTACGGCAATCGCGTCGGCATCTGGCGATTTTTTGATATGTTCGACGAGTTGAAGCTGCCTGCCGCGCACAACACCAACAGCCTGCTCTATGACTATGCGCCGCAGATCTTCGACGCAATCCGCCGCCGCAACGACGAAATCGTTGCGCACGGCCGCACCAACGCCGAGAATCTGCACGATTTCAAGTGGGAAGCAGACGAGGCGCGCGTGATCCACGAGGTCACCGAGATGTTCACTCGTAACGAAGGCAAGGCGCCGAAGGGCTGGATGGGCGCCGGCACTTACGAAAACGCGACCACGCCCGACCTGCTGAAGGAGGCGGGCTACCAGTATCTTATGGACTGGCCGTGCGACGACCAGCCGATCTGGATGCGCACGCGCTCAGGCCCGCTTTTGTGCGTACCGTATCCGGCCGAGATCAACGATTCACCGATGATTATTCACCGCCAGCACAGCGCGCGCGAGTTCTGCGACATGATCGTCGACCAGTTCGACGAAATGATCGAGCAGTGCGCGCAGCAACCGCTGGTGTACCACATCTCGATCCACCCTTATGTATTCGGCCAGCCGTTTCGGCTGCGCCCACTGCGCGCGGCCCTCCGGCATTGCATCGAGCACGGGTTGAAGGATCGCATCTGGTTCTGCAAACCGGGTGAAATTTCCGATTACTGTTACACCCTTCCGCCAGGCATCATCCCAGGCAGCTAAATGGCTGCGGTGCGCGTCGTTGCGCGCACACAGGCGTGAACTAACTGCATCGTATGTTAGCCAACGCACGGAACGCCGGAAAGGAACGAGAGATAGTTACTCTATCCATCGATACAAGCGGTGACCCATGTTCAGCGAGAACCATCTTGAAAAGTTGATTATGCGGCGCCGGCAAGGACACTGTGATGTTTAGGCAATTCGCCAGAGACTCTGCGGTACTCGCCGGCATAGTCATTGCCGCTCTGGGCGTATGGCTAAGCCGCAAGGTCGGCAATCCGCATTTCGACCCTGGAACTACAATAATGATCGGTCTGGTTCTGACCGGCGCTGCCTTTGTGTTCGCAAGGAAAAGCGGTGGGCTGCTGATGGGTGATTGCATCGACCGGAATCAGCTCGCGCTTATAGGTAAATTAATGGCCGCTGACATTGCTGTTGAGAGTGTTGGTCATCTTTACACCGTACAGCTCGGACCGGACAGCGTTTTGCTGACGGCAGCCGTGTGTTTCAAGCACGGGCTCAATTCGCATGAGGTGGAGCAGGCGACCGGGCGACTGGAACGCTCGATTACGGCGCAGTACCCTTCGATCCAGCATCTTTGCCTCGAGGCACCATCGCCCAAGGCTTTGTTACAAGCTGCTTGATAAATGCGGCGCATGGAACGCTTCAGCGTTCGCTGACTTTCAAAGGATATCTTCATGAGCCAGTATCAAATTGCCGTTATCGTCGGCAGTCTTCGCAAGGAGTCATTCAACCGCAAGCTGGCTAACGC
>JANMXV010000465.1:0-2082 GCA_031381325.1 Betaproteobacteria bacterium
CGCTGGGGATGTTCAACAGCACGCCGCGCGTGCCCGACCCGGCCACGGCAGAAGATTTCGGCAACGGCTTCCTGATGCGACAAGGTTACACCGTGGCTTGGGTGGGCTGGCAGATTGATGTGCCTCGCCGTGATGGCCTGATGGCGCTCGATGTGCCGCGTGCGCAGGGCGTCAGCGGATTGGTAAGGGTCCGGCTGCGGCCGAATTTCCCGGCTGATACCTTGCCGCTGGCCGACCGTGCCCATATACCCTATCCCACCATCGATCAGAATGACCCCGATGCGTCGATCACCATGCGCGAGCATGGCGGCGCTGCGGCGGTGACGCTGCCGCGCGAGGCATGGCACTTTTCCGATGCGAGCCACATCGAAATGAAGGGCGGTTTCACGCCCGGCGCGATCTACGATGTGCGGTACCGCAGCGCGAATCCGCTGCTGGTGGGTTTGAGTTTTCTTGCGGTGCGCGACGCTGTGGCGTACCTGCGTTGGGCATCTACCGCGGAAGGCAATCCGTGCGCCGGCGGCATCGAGCGCGCGTATCTCTTCGGCGTATCGCAGAGCGGGCGCTTCCTGCGGCAAATGCTGCATCTGGGTCTCGAACAAGACGAGCAGGGACGCATGGTGTTCGACGGCGTGCTGCCGCATGTGGCCGGCGCGCGGCGCGGCGAATTCAATCTGCGCTTCGGCCAGCCGTCGCTCAATTCGCAGGATACAGTGGGCAATCTGCCGCCGTTCAATGACGAAGGACTATTCGCCCGGCTGCGCGAGCGTGGACGCGTGCCAAAAATAATGGCCACCAATACCTCGGCGGAATACTGGCGCGGCGACGCTTCGTTGATACACACCGACATCACCGGAACACGCGACGCGGAGCCGGCGGAATTCGTGCGCACCTATTTGTTTGCGGGTACGCAACACACGCCCGGCGCAATACCGCCGCCTGCGGCCGATGCCAATACCGGCGGCCGCGGCGCGCATCGCTTCAACATCGTCGATTACGCGCCATTGTTGCGCGCCGCGCTGGTCAATCTTGACCGCTGGGTCAGCACAGGGGTCGAGCCGCCCGCCAGTGCATTCCCGCGCCTCGCCGACGGCACGGCAGTGGAGGCGGAGTCCACTGGCGCGTTTTTCCGCACGCTGCCCGGCGTGACTTTCCCCAGCCGCGTGGTGCGCCCTGTGGCGCTGGACTTCGGTCCCGATATCGAGCGCGGCATCGCTGCGTTTCCGCCCAAGGCTGGCGCGCAGTACAAAGTGTATGTCTCAGCCGTGGACGCCGACGGCAACGAAGTCGCCGGCATACGTCCGCCCGAACTCGCCGTGCCGCTCGCCACCCATACCGGCTGGAACCCGCGCCATCCCGACCAGGGCGCGCCCGGCGATCTGATGCAGATGATGGGTTCGACGCTGCCGTTTGCGCGCACGCGCGCCGAGCGTGAAAAAAATGGCGATCCGCGATTGTCGATGGCTGAGCGTTACCCGTCACGCGCGGCTTATCTGGATGCGGTGCGCACCGCCACGCAAAAGCTCGTCGTTGCGCGTCATGTGCTGGCGGAAGATATCGAGGCCATCGTCGAACGCGCGGGGCGGCGGTGGAATTATTTTCAGGCGTGAACTCGATTGATTCGATAGCGGGTAAATCCCCTATGCCTTTGAACAGTTTTCCTGTTTTATTCGCGAGGCAGGCAACCTTGATTGTCATGCTGCTACTCGGCAGTGATCTCGCGTGGGGTGAAACTTCACCCGTGGGTTTATGGCGAACCATAGACGATGTGACGGGCAAGACAATGTCCGTGGTACGGATTGTTGATAAAGACGGCGTACTGTCCGGCCGCATCGACAGTATTTTCGAACCTGAACCTAATTGGGATGGCCGCTGCGTGAAATGCCGCGACCATCGCAGGAATCAGCCGATAGTGGGCATGATGATCCTGTCCAACTTGCGCAAGGTGGGAGACGACTATGCCGGCGGTGAAATCCTCGATCCAGAAAACGGCAAAATCTATGGCTGCATTCTTCGCGTGGTTGAAGAGGGCCGGCGGCTGGAGGTGCGCGGCTTTATCGGAATCTCTCTGTTTGGCAGAAC
>JANMXV010000468.1:0-1675 GCA_031381325.1 Betaproteobacteria bacterium
GTCGATCCCGATGCCGCCAACCGGCAGGCCAAAGCCGATCAGCAAAAAGAAATCGACAAGCACGGCGGCAAAGACGCCATTCTAAAGCGCGGACACTTCCGTTACTCGCCGCCGCCAGGGGTAAAGGCTGCCTATCATTGAATATGCGTAACTATTTGTTTTTAAAGTATTTTTTTGAACTGAGCATCGCACTCGCGCTGCTCACCGGTGCTGTGCAAGCGCAACCGTACCCTTCACGCCCAATCCGTTTTCTCGTCCCCGGCGCACCCGGCAGTTCACAAGACATTCTCGCGCGCATACTCGCCAACAAACTCTCACAGCAACTCGCACAACAAGTGGTGGTCGATGCACGTGCGGGGGCGACAGGACTGATCGCCATCGACATTGCCAAAATCGCCGCGCCCGACGGCTACACACTGGTTGCCGCTACGAGCACCTTGTTTTCAGGACTGCCCGCGCTGAAATCGAAGTTGAATTACGACCCCGACCGTGATTTCGCTCCGCTGTCGCGCATGGCCTCGGTGGCAAACGTTGTCACCGTTAATGCCGGTATAGGTGTAGAAACCGCTGCCGATCTGGTCAAGCTCGCCAAAGCAAAGCCGGGACAACTCAACTATGGCTCGGCCGGCAACGGTTCACCCGCGCATATTGCGGGCGCGATGTTCGATGTGCTGGCTGGCGTCAAAACCAACCACGTGCCCTACAAAGGCGCAGCGCAAGCACTCGCCGATGTGATCGCCGGGCAACTGCAATACCTGATCACATCGCCGCTGGTGGCGATGCCGCACGCCAAAGGCGGCCGCATCAAAGTGCTCGCTACCACCGGTGCAAAGCGCGATCCCTTGCTGCCCGACCTGCCCGTGTTCGCAGAAACCGTGCCGGGCTATGAAATCACGCAGTGGTGGGGCGTGGTCGCGCCCGCAAAAACGCCGCCCGCGATTCTTGCGCTGCTGCATGGCGAAATTATCAAAGCGCTGCGCATGCCCGACGTGCGCGAGCTGCTTGCCAGGCAAGGCGCCACCGCGCAGCCCGAAGCACCAGAGGCGTTCGCCGCCTACATGAAGGCCGAACGCACGCGCATCGGCAACCTCGGCAAGAAGGCCGGAATCTCAATGGACTAAGCGCAATGACGCAAGCCGCAAACCTGATTTTTTTCCAGTCTGACAATCACAACCGCGCGGTGACTGGCTGCTACGGCCACGCCTATGTCAAAACGCCCAATATTGACCGCATAGCCGCGTCGGGCGTGCGCTTTGAGAATTCCTACAGCACCAGCGCCCTGTGCTGCCCAGCGCGCGCCGCAATAGCGACAGGACGCTATCCACATCAAACCGGCTTCTGGGACAACGCCATTGCCTACGATGGCCGCGTGCCGAGCTGGCATCACCGTCTGCGCGAACAAGGCCATACGGTAGTGGCGGTCGGCAAGCTACATTACCGCTCGGAGAAAGACGATAACGGCTTTACCGAGGAAATCGAACCCATGCATCTGCACGACGGCAAGGGCGCGATCAAAAATCTGCTGCGCGGCTACGACGCTGAGCCGCCCAAGGATGACGGCAGTTTCTGGAAGCTCTACATGGCACGTTCCGGCGTGGGCGAAACGCACTATCAGGAATACGACCGGCGCATCACCGAAAAATCCATAGACTGGTTGAAGCGCCACTGGCGAAGC
>JANMXV010000523.1:0-2281 GCA_031381325.1 Betaproteobacteria bacterium
ATCTCTCGTGACACGTGCGGCGCCATGCGGGCCGCAAAGGTGCCGAATGTCGCGCCCTGGTTCAGGGCCCAGGCCGTGCTGGCATCAGCCTTGCCGACCTCCTCCATCACCTGCACGAAGATCGGATAATCGACCTCGCTGCCGCCGATGTCGCGCGGCACGGCCAGGTGGAACAGGCCGGCATCGGCCAAAGCGTGGAAAAGCGGCTTTGGAAGCTGGCGAGCCGCATCGATCTCGTCGGCGCTTGCGCGTATCAACGGAGCCAGATCCCGGGCGGCTTCGATTGGAGATCGAAGTGGGGAAAGGGGCGCGGCAATCACGGCTGAGGAATTCGATGGCATGTCCCGAGTGTCCCGAATCTATTCGCCGTAGTCAATCCTGAGTCCGTACTGTTCAGCCGCGTGTAGTTTCCGCTAGTAACGTCAGGCCGTGTGCCAGCCGAACTGCTGCGGCTTGCGGCCGGCGGCGTGGTGCAGTTGCACGTTCACCAGTGCCGGTCCCTTGAACGCCATGGCCCCGTCCAGTGCGGCTTTCAGGTCCTTGGGATCGGTGACGAAGTAGCCCTTGCCGCCGAATGCTTCCATCACCTTGTCGTAGCGCGCGCCGACTGTCAGAAGGTTCGGCGCCCCGTCCAGCGGGTTGTCGGGGAGTGCGGCAGCACCGCTGCCGATACCGCCATTGTTCAGCACGATGATCTTCACCGGCATCTTGTAGCGGCACACGGTTTCCATTTCCATGCCGGAAAAACCAATCGCCGAATCGCCGGAAACCGAAATGATCGGCCGCTCCGGATGCACCGCGGCAGCGGCCAGCACAAAGCCCATGCCTACCCCCATGGTGCCGTAACTACCGGCATCCAGACGCGTGCGCGGGCTGTTGTTCGGCATCTGGGTGCGGCCGATATCCATCGTGTTCGCGCCCTCACCGATGATGATGGCGTTCTTGGGAATCCACGGGCTGATGTCGCGAAACGCGCGGTAGTAATTGGTCGGTGCCGACTCGTCGTCGATCATCGGCTGGATTTGTTTCGCATTCGCGGCGGATTTTTCGGCAATGGCGTTATGCCACTCGGTATCCTTGGGATAGAACCACTCGATGCTTTCCAGCGCCTTGTTCATCTGCCCAACGATCGCCTTGCCATCGCCCACCAACGCCACCTCGGCCGGGACATTCTGGCTGATTGCTTCCGGCGATATATCGAGTTGCACGATGCGCACATTCTTGTTGAAGCGTGGCGGCAGGCCGAAATGCATGATCCAGTTGAGCCGCGCGCCCATCAGCACGATCACATCGGCTTCTTGAAGCGCATGGCTGCGCGCTGCGCCCACCGACAGCGGATGGCTATCGTCCATCACGCCCTTACCCATCGGCGAAGCGAGGAACGGCACGCCGGTGCGCTCGATGAAGGCGCGCACTTCTTCTTCGGCGCCTGACCACGCCATGCCCTTACCGACGATCACCAGCGGGCGTTTCGCGGACCGCAGAACGTTGATTGCCTGATCGATGTACTCCTGAGGGGCAGCGATACGCGGCGGATCGGCGCAACGGCCGGGAAACCGTAGCGAGTCTTCTTCTTCCTCGCCCAGAATAATGTCGTCCGGCATATCGAGATAACAGGCGCCGGGGCGGCCGTAGATGGAATTGCGCACGGCCATTTCCACATAAAACGGAATACGGCGGGGAGCTTCTATCGCATGTGCGAACTTGCAAAACGGTGTGGCGATCAACACCTGGCGCTCTTCCTGAAATGCGCCCATGCCGTTTTGTTTCACCGGCGAAGCGCCGCCGATCAGGATCATCGGCCAGCAGTTTTCCTTTGCGTTGGAGAGGCCGGAGAGGCCATGCACCACGCCCGGACCCGACACCACGAGAGCGGCGCCGGGCCGGCCCGTCATGTAGCCAACGGCCCCGGCGGCATAGGAGGCCGCCTGCTCGTTGCGGCAGCCATAGAACTTGATGCCCACCTTCTGCGCGCCGCGCGCAATCGGGTGTACCGGAAAGCCCACGATGCCGAACATGTACTCTACGCCCTGATCTTTCAGGGCACGTGCCATGATATCGCCGCCATTTAGTTTTGCCATAGTATTCGAGACAGGTCTTGAATACAGACTGTCTGCTTCTCCATGTGTGAAATTAGTTAACGCCCACAAAGGGGGGAATTTTCCGTTTGTAACCCGCCAGCGCCTCGGCGATCTTGAAGCGCGACGGGAACGGGAACGAGATGTGCTTCTGGATCAGCGCATCGCGCACATACTTCTCGATCGGCATGCCCGCGATGACG
>JANMXV010000526.1:0-4053 GCA_031381325.1 Betaproteobacteria bacterium
GGTCAAGCATAAAATACGCTGCTAGCAGCAACAGCACTGTCAGCAGCACGAACGGACCGGCCGCGATCACAATATCGCGGACGGATATCAACGTAGTTTGAATAATTCGAGGCATTTGATCAGTAGGTTCTCACGATTAGCTCCGGTTACACGAGTGACCGATTTTCGACCTACCGTCCGCAACCCGCAACTGTAAAGGGCCATCTCAAAGTGGGCGTCGTGAACGACGCCTTACTAGACTTCGCTGGCTGTGTTTTCGTGCGATCATCGCCGCATGAACAGACGCCCATTACCTCTGCCGTACCTTTAGAGCGTTCGCGGATTATGCAGGCATCGACCGCCACGCCGCGGGACATCGAATCTCCTTACGCATGGGCGCGGCTCTGCGCATCGCTGCTGCTGATGACTATCGGCGGCTCCGGCATATACACCATCAGCGTCGTGCTGCCGCGGATACAGGCCGATTTCGGGGTCACCCGCGGGGATGCATCGTTGCCCTACACACTGTCGATGATCGGCTTCGGTTTCGGCGGCATATTGATGGGCCGCCTGGCGGACCGCTTCGGCGTAATGGTCCCGGTACTCCTGGGTGCGGTGTTCCTCAGCACAGGCTTCATTGTTGCCGGTTCGGCCGGCAACCTGTGGCACTTCAGTCTTGCTCAGGGCGTGCTGATCGGATTGCTGGGCACATCGGCCACCTTCGCACCCCTCGCGGCCGACACTTCGCTCTGGTTCACGCGCCGCCGCGGTATTGCCGTGGCAATCTGCATGAGCGGCAACTACATCGCGGGCGCTGTGTGGGCGCCCATCGTCCAGCATTTCGTCGACAGCGCAGGCTGGCGCCAGACTTATACCGGCATGGGCGTATTCTGCCTGTTCACCATGCTGCCGCTCGCGCTGGTATTGCGCCGGCGTCCACCGGCGACAACACCGTTGCCGGTGATGACGGCGTCCAAGCCTGCGCGGATGATTGCGAGCGAACCGCCGCCCGGATCGGACCCGTCACGCCCGCTGGGACTTTCGCCCGCCGTACTGCAAGGCCTGCTGTGTGTCGCCGGCGTCGCGTGCTGCGTGGCTATGTCGATGCCGCAGGTGCATATCGTGGCCTACTGCGGCGATCTGGGTTTCGGTGCGGCGCGCGGGGCCGAGATGCTGGCGCTGATGATGGGGGCGGGTGTCATCAGCCGCCTCGTCTCGGGCTGGATTTCCGATCACATCGGCGGTCTCAGCACTCTGATGGCGGGCTCGATATTGCAGGGCATCGCATTGCTGATGTTTCTCTTTACCGACGGCATCACATCGCTATACGTGGTCTCCGCGATGTTCGGACTGTTTCAGGGTGGCATAGTCCCCAGCTACGCGCTGATCGTGCGCCAGTTTTTCACGCCGCGGCAAGCCGGCATTCGCGTCGGCGCCGTGCTGATGGCCACGCTGTTCGGCATGGCGCTGGGCGGCTGGATGTCCGGTGTGATCTTCGACCTGACCGGCTCCTATCGCGCTGCGTTTCTCAACGGTACCGCATGGAACCTGCTCAACATTGGCATTGTCGCGTTTCTTCTGTACCGAGCGCGGCGTGGGCATTTGAAATGGACTAGGCTCATCAAGGTAAGCGATGCGCGCGCTGACTAAGGGCTGGCATGGATTCTCACGCGATTGACCGTTCGCGAGATGGAGGGTACATTGCCCGTGCGAAAAGTAATTTTTCACTACGCAAAGGAGGCAGACCATGCGCAATGACGCGTTCAAACCAATCTATGCGTTTACAACAGCGGTCTTGCTGTCGTCTCCTGTTGCGGCTCAACGATCTGCCGATAGTTATCCATCCCGCGCGGTGACCATTATCGTTCCATTCGCGGCAGGCGCCGTTACCGACCTCGAGACCCGCCTCTACGCGCAGAAACTCACCGAATTGACCGGCCGCACCTTCGTGGTTGATTACAAACCCGGCGCCGGTTCCATGATAGGCAGCGCCTATGTCGCCAAGGCCGCAGCGGACGGGTATACGCTGTTGACGGCAACGTCAGCCCTCTCCATCGCTCCGCTGCTTTACAAGAACCTGAGCTTTGACCCGATCAAGGATTTCGTCTTTGTTTCGATGATAAGCAAGCGTGCGCCGCTGCTGCTGGCCACGCCGTCACTACCGGTGAAGAACGTGGCGGAATACATCGCTTACGCCAGGGCAAATCCGGGCAAGCTGAACATCGGCACCTCCGGTCCGACCGGCGGCGCCCATCTGTCCATGGAATGGCTGCACCACAGCACCTATACCAAGGCGACCTTCATACACTACAAAGGCGGCGCCCATTCTTTTACCGCGCTGATGGGTGGAGAAGTACATGTCGCCATAGGCAGTCTGATCGCTATGATGCCGCAGGTCCGCGCAGGCAAGGCGCGGATACTCGGTGTTACCTCCGCCGAGCGCGTGAAGATACTGCCCGACATTCCGACAGTCGCCGAACAAGGCGTGCCGGGTTTCGAATATGCACCGTGGCTGGGGTTTGCCGTGCCGCGCGCCACACCGGTCGCAATCATAGCCCGGCTGAATACTGAACTCGTCAGGGTCGCGAGAACCCCTGAACTGGCTGAGAGACTTGCGGATGATGCCACGCTGATGATCGGCAGTACGCCGGAACAGTTTGCTCAGGCTGTTGCCGCGGAAGCCGCTCGCTGGCGCAAGCTGGTTGACGAAACCGGCATGAAACTGGAGCAGTAGCAGGGCGCTTATTAAAGACCTTCGTGCATCACCCCTTACCCACTCAACCTGATCGGCTAACAAAGGAATAGCAATGCGTCCGTTCGAAGGCATACGGGTACTGGATTTCACGCGCATCGTATCCGGACCGTATTGCACCCAGTTTCTGGGTTATCTCGGGGCCGAGATTGTCAAAATAGAAGACCGTCAGGGCGACAGCACACGCCATGGCGCCGGTGATGCCACGCTGAAAAAGGAAGGCATGAGCGCCACGTTTCTCATGTTCAATGCGGGTAAAAAATCCGTCACCTTGGATCTGAAGAAACCGGAAGCGAAAGAAATCGTCATCAAGCTGGCAAGGACCGCCGACGTATTTGTCGAGAATTTCCGCGCCGGCGCTGTTTCGCGCCTTGGATTCGGTTACGAAGCCCTGCGCAAGGAAAACCCGAGGATCATCTACTGCTCCATATCCGGTTTTGGCCAGAGCGGGCCGGACGCCAAGGCCCCCGCTTTCGACGGCAACATCCAGGCCATGAGCGGCATGATGGCGATGAGCGGCGAGCCGGCGGGTTCTCCCATGCGCGCGGGTTACAGCATCTGCGATACCGGCACCGGATTGAATGCGGCGCTGGCGGTTTCCGCCGCTCTTTACCAGCGCAAGAATACCAACCAAGGCCAGTACATCGACGTTGCCATGCTGGATTCCGCCATTTCATTGGCCTCGCAAACTTTCGGTTCCTGGCTCAATGGCGGCTACGTGCAGCCGCGCAGGGCTAATCTATCCGTCAGCCACGAGCCGACTTCAGACGTATTTCAGACGGCCCAGGGGTCATTGATGCTGGCGATCATGCGCGATGAACATGTGATGATTCTGCTGCGCCTATTGGGACTCGCCTCGTTCGCCGCTGACCCCAGGTTCGCCACACGCGAAGCGCGCGTGGCGAATGCGGAATTTATTCGACCGCTGGTGCAGGCGGAAATGATGAAGGCGCCGGCTTGCGAATGGAAGCGGCGCATGGACGAGGCGGGCGTGCCGTGCTCGCCGATACTGGAGATTCCCGAGGCCCTGTCGCAGCCGCAAGTCCGGCATCGCGCGTTGGTACGCGAGGTAATCGACGATCAAACCGGGAAAACCATGCGTACGCTCAATGCACCGTTTCAGTACGCCCATGACGGTCCCGAGCCGGCCTTTCCACCGCAGCGTCTGGGTGCAAGTAACGAAGATATTCTGACGGCGCTCGGCTACAGCAAGGCCGACATTGCCGATCTTGCCAGGCGCGAAGTCATTTAGGAGAACTCATGAGCCAGATCGCAGACGTGAATTGGATCGAACCCTACAAGGGATTGAAATTTCAGGACCG
>JANMXV010000572.1:0-2063 GCA_031381325.1 Betaproteobacteria bacterium
TAATGTAGTATTAGGTGCGTAGAATCTGCCTAACATCGTTTCCCACATCCCAACCCTCCGCCCGGGGGGAGATGGGCTTTCTACCGCCCTCACCCGCCGGGAGAGGGACCGTGGGTGAGGGAAGGAGCCATCATGGCCGCCTCCTGTCGCCACCATTTGTTTTGCAAGGAGAACCCCATGCGCTTATGGCGTAGTCTGTTATTCGTTCCCGCCAATCAGCGGCGCATGCTCGACAAACTGCACGCGCTGCCCGCCGATGGTTTCATCTTTGATCTCGAAGACACCGTCCCGCCGGTCGAAAAAGCCAATGCGCGCGCGATGACCAAAGAGTACATCGCCAAGCTGCCCGATGACCGCAGCTGGATACGCGTCAATTCAATAGACAGCGGCTTTTTGCACGAGGACTTTGAAGCGTTTGTCGGTATGCCCAAAATGCGCGGTTTCGTCGTGCCCAAGCAGGACAGCCCCAGCGACATCGCCGCTGTGGATCGCATGCTCACCAGCCTTGAAGTCAGCAAAGGCCTCGCGCCCGGCAGCACGCCGGTGATCGTCATGATCGAAAGCGCGGCGGGCGTGTTAAGCGCTCGCGAAATATTTTCGAACTGTAAGCGCATCGAATCCGGCATGTACGCCGGCGGCGAAGATGGCGACATGAACGTGTCGCTCGGCGCCATCTGGACCAGCGAAGGCCCGGAGATGATGTTCGTGCGTCAGATGACTTTCGTCGCTGCGCGCGCGGCCCACATTAAATTTCCGCTGGAAGGCGTGTTCTCGAACATCAAGGATCACGACGGATTCCGCCGCGACACGATGCTGTCACGACGGCTGGGCTACCGCGGCCGCACGGTGATTCACCCGTCTCAAATCGAGGCCGCCAACGAAATCTATACGCCCACCGCCGCCGAAGTCGATTACGCCACGCGCGTGATTGCGGCATATCAGGAGGCACTCACGCGCGGCAGCGGCAGCACCACGGTGGATGGCAAGCTGGTTGATATTGCGATGGCGAAAACCGCGCACAATCTGCTCGATCTGGTCGCCACCATCAAAAACAGAAACGCTTAAACTGCGTAGCAGACGAAACAGCGAGTCAAGGCGAACACTGGGAAAAATATATGTAAGTATTTGTTTTTATTGAACTTTATATAAAGGTTCGCCATGAAAAATCGCTATGGATTGCTCTCACTGATTTTGATCGCCGCATGCGCCGCAATCTCTAACGCTCAGATGTAACGAATATGCCATGCCTGCCGCTGCAACTTCCGCAGCAGTCGCTTCCACGGAAAGGCGTCCTGCATAGTCGAAGGGATCCACTCGGCTAGCGGATTGGATCGTCGAACCAGTATGCTCATTTGGGAAAGCCATATAGGTCTTGCGGATTGGTGACAAGGATGCGGTTGCGTGTGGCCTCATCCGGCGCCCACACGCTGAGCAGATCGAACAATATCGCGTCATCGGGCTTTATCTTGGGACCAGGATGCGGCCAGTCGCTGCCCCACACCGCGCGCTCCGGCGCGGCTTTGACGAGCGCTTGCGCGACCCGCGTTGCATCGGCGTACGTCGGCGGGCCTACGTCCGTGTTCATGTATGCGCCGGAGATCTTTACCCACGCACGGCGCTTGTCCAGCAGATCAAGAATTATAGCGTGCGAAGGATGCTTCACACCTTGATCTATAGGCGGCTTACCCAGGTGATCGAACACGATTTGCGTAGGCAGGCGCCGCAGCATGCCGGCGTGCTCGACGATTTTGTCGCACGGCATATTGAGCTGCACGTGCCAGCCATAATCGGCGATGCGTTTGGCGAGCGGCTCTATCATATCGATGGATACCACGGCGGTATGCGGGTCCCCCACGGTAAAGCGTATGCCGCGGATGCCGGCATCGTTAAGTTTTTTCAGTTCGGCATCGGTGACGGTCGGGCGCAGCACCCCCACGCCGCGCGCATTGTTAATGCCCAGTGCCTTGATCGCGTCGGTAGTCACTGCGTTGTCAGTGACGTAGTGACGCGGCGTAACGATGACCACACGCGATACGCCAACGCGTTTTTGCAGCAGCCGGTAG
>JANMXV010000262.1:0-2032 GCA_031381325.1 Betaproteobacteria bacterium
CCGGCGATGCGCAGATAAGTATAGGCGGCGTCCAGTACTGCGGCATCACTGCTGAACAGACCCGCCCACACACCCGGCCATAACGCTACGATAAGGCCCACGCTCCCGGTTACGCCCGCAGCAAGACCGGCGCCCGACCACGCGATGCGCCGCGCGCGTTTCACGTCACCCGCGCCGATGCACGTGCCCACCATCACCACCAGCGCCGAACCGATCGCAAACACCACCGGAATTTGCAGCAGTTCCAGACGCACACCCAAACCGTAGCCGGCGAGTGCGGCTGTGCCAAACGTGCCGACCAAACCGGTAACTATCACTGCGGCCGCGATGGTTTGCAGCGCGTTAAAGGACGACAGCAAACCTACTTTCGAGCAAGCCGTCGCGTTACTCAGCACCGCGCCGCTGCCACCCAGCAAGCGATACAAAGGGGGACCCGCAACCATCATCACCCCGGTGAACAACAGCCCAAATGCGATAGCGATCACCATGGCATGCAAGGCCAGCCGTTCCGCGCGGCCAACATCACCCGCGCCCAATGCGCGCGCAATGGCAGAAGATACGCCGCCGCCCATGGCGCCGGCCGACATCATCTGCATCAGAATAACAATCGGAAACACCAGCGCAACGCCGGCGAGGCCCTCGGTGCCCAGCCGGCCGATAAACCACGCATCCGCAAAGCTCACCAGCGCCTGCATCAGCGCGAGCAAGACATTGGGCGCAGCAAGGGCAAGCAGCGTGGGCAGCACCGGCCCCGTCAGCAGGCGTGCTCTGCGGTATTCGGCAGTTGTTGCAGACATTAAGGGCGCTTTCAGGTGCTCATTAAGTCCACAAGCGCACGCCGAGTTACGGCACTACAGGCAGCGCGGTACTCGTTCTACCTTTGAGGTATTGTTCTTTCAGCTTCTGCAAACCAGCGAGGTAATCTTCCATGTTCGACTGGTTGTCGTTGTACTGGTCAGATAGTTTCTGGTGCGCGGCAATATAGGCTTGGTCGGTCATCATGGCATTTCCTTTTCAGCCCACTATACGCGCTATATCTGCCGTTCGAGATTTGGGCGCGCAGCAGTACTGTATCGGTCTTGATGTTGACGCGCGTGGAGCGGCGACTATGTTATAACAAACTTTCAAACAGGGATGGAGACATCATGAAATCGAACCGTCGTCGCGTCGCCGCAGCATTTAGCCTTGCCGCTGGCATTGCCGCCAGCGTTGCGTTTGCACAGCAGCCGCCCACCGCAAGAGATTTTGAGGCGGAGATCAGCGCCGCGCTGGCATCGGCCAAGAGCGCGGCCGGATTTGAATTCCTCGGCACTTTGGTCAGGACCTGTCTGGTGCCGCAGAGCGGCGGCGAAGATACCAGCGATGTTCCGGCGTTTTATATAACGAACCCCGCGAAAACGCCGGCACGCGCCACCTGGTACACCGAGCCCGCCAAGGTCTTTGACAATCTCTATTTCGTCGGCGGCAAAGTTCACTCGGCGTGGGCTTTGACGACCAAAGAGGGCATTATCCTCTTCGATACCATCTATCCCTACAACTCCGAAGAACTGATCATCGGCGGCATGAAAAAACTGGGACTCGATCCCAAAGACATCAAATACCTGATCGTTTCGCACGCCCACGGCGACCACATCGGCGGCGCCGAGATGATGCAAACCCGCTATGGTAGCTCTGGCTTGCGTGTCGTCATGGCCGGGCCCGATTGGGATCTGGTCGAGAAATATCCGAATCGCTACAAGACCATGGCGCCCAAGCGCGACATCAACGCCACCGACGGCATGAAAATCACGCTCGGCGAATCCACGGTAACGATCACGCATACACCCGGCCACACGCCAGGTACGCTGTCCTACACTTTTCAGGTTTTGGATAAAGGCAAGCCCGTCAACGTGGCGTATTCGGGCGGCACCGCATTTAATTTCGTCAACAACACACCCGATCCGGGCATCAAGAATTTTCAGATTTATATCGACTCACAGCGGCGCTTCGCCGCGAACGCTGCAGCCACCGGCGCGACCGTTCTGCTCTCGAA
>JANMXV010000674.1:0-4211 GCA_031381325.1 Betaproteobacteria bacterium
ACGCTTCGGCCGCGCTGAGTGGATCAAGCCCTATACCGCCGAAGTGCTGGCCGAGCTGGGAAAGCAAAAAACCGGCCGGGTGGACGTGATCTGCCCCGGCTTTGTCAGCGATTGCCTGGAAACGCTCGAAGAAATCGCCATCGAAGGCAAACAAATTTTCACCGAAGCCGGCGGCGGTGAATACAACTACATTCCATGTCTGAACGAGCGCCATGATTGGTTGACGGCGCTCATGGATATGGCGCTGCAATCACTGGAAGTGAAATCATGAAAATTCTGCTGGTATGGCTGATCAACGCGGCCGCGCTATTCGCGCTGCCGTATCTTTTTGATTCGATCAGAGTCGACACCTTCTACACCGCGCTGATCGTTGCGCTGATCCTGAGCATCATCAACACCATCATCCGGCCGATACTGTTGGTGCTCACCTTCCCCATCACGCTATTGACCTTGGGCCTTTTCATCCTCGTGTTGAACGGACTGCTGCTGTGGTTTATAGCCTCGTTCATCAAAGGCTTCACCATCGCCGGATTCTGGCCGGCGGTGTTTGGCGCGATTGTTTATAGTTTGATCAGTTGGGCGGCGAGCGCGGCGCTGTTGGGAAAGAAAAACGATTAGATTCTGCGACCCGAAACGTCGACGCGCACCGCGTAGCGCGTGGCAAAGCACCCAGCACGTAGGACGGGTTAGCGCCTCATTTACCCTCTGCCGCCCTACTCCCCGGCACCCGATGCGGATCAAGAATCATCCGCGACAGCGCAATCAGCGGTATCAGCCCAACTGCCACGATGGTTAGCGCTGCGGTAGAGGCTTCTTTCAGGCGTTCGTCAGACGCGAGGTTATAGGCCTGCACCGCCAGCGTGTCGAAGTTGAACGGCCGCATGACAAAAGTTGCCGGCAGTTCCTTCATCACGTCGACAAACACCAGCAGCCCGGCGGCGAGCGCACTGCGCCATAGCATGGGCGCATGTACACGCGCCAGTGTCGCTGCCGGGCCCAGGCCGAGTGAGCGCGCAGCGCTATCCATATTGGGCGTGATTTTCGACAGCCCGGCGTCTACTGCCTGCAACGATACCGCAAAAAAGCGCACCAGGTAGGCGTACACCAGTGCCGCTATACCGCCGGTCAGCAACAAGCCCGGATTCGAACCCGTAATCGATTCGACTGCCGCTGCGAGTACGTGATCGAGCCGCGTAATCGGGATCAACACGCCCACCGCGATCACCGCACCCGGCACGGCGTACCCGAGTCCCGCGACACGATTGGCAATGCGCACGGTCAGGCTTGCCGAGCGTGCGGCATAACCCACGGCCAGCGCCAACAAAACCGCGAGCAGCGCCGTCACCGTCGCCAGCGTAACCGTGTTGAAGGTGAGTTGCACGTAACGCGCGCCGAACTGCGCGTCGCCCGAGGTCAGCGCCATGTGCAGCATCACGCCCGCCGGCAACAAAAAACCGAACGCCACCGGAATCGCGCAGAACACGAACGCAAGCGGCATCCACACGCCGCGCAACTGATACACGTTGCGCAACTGCTTGCGCTGCGACGTGCTGTAAAAACTCGCACGTGCGCGCGTCGTGCGCTCGATCAGCAGCACCAGAAACACGAATCCGAGCAACGCCGCCGAGAGCTGCGCCGCTGCGGTGTGATCGCCGAGTGAAAACCACGCACGGTAAATGCCGGTGGTAAACGTCTGCACGCCAAAATACGACACCGTGCCGAAGTCAGCCAGCGTTTCCATCAACGCCAGCGACGTGCCTGCAACAATACCCGGTCGCGCCAAGGGCAGCGCCACATGCAGAAAAGTGCCCCACGGGCTGTAGCCCGATACCCGCGCCATCTCCAGCATACTGTCGGATTGCTCCAGAAACGCCGCACGTGCCAGCAGATAAACATAGGGATACAGCACCAGCGAAAACATCAGCGTAGCACCCCCCAGCGAACGCACATCGGGAAACCCGTATTGCCCCGCGCGCCAGCCCATCCATTCACGCAGCGCCGATTGCACCGGCCCGGAAAATTGCAACAAGTCGGTATACGCATACGCCATCACATACGCGGGCATCGCCATTGGCAGCAGCAAGGCCCACTCGAACACGCGCCGTCCCGGAAAGCGGCACATGGTGGTAATCCACGCCGTCAGCACGCCGCCGAAGACAACGCCTATAGCCACGCCCGCCATCAGCAGCAGCGAGTTAAGCACGTAGTCGCCGAGCACCGTTTGCGAGAGATGGCGCCAGGTGTCCTGCGAAGGTTCAAAGACGTTTTGCAGAACCACCAGCACCGGCAAGGCGATGGCGGCAGCCACCAACACCGCGATCACCGTCAGCGACGACGGACGCGTGTAGGCCGGAAACAGGGCTACCGGCGACGAAGGATGTGCGTTTTGAACGCTGGCCATTACAAAGAAATACTGCGGCTGTAATCCGGGAAATGAAAGAGAGAAAACTCTAAGTATCAGAAAAAAAACAACAATTTATTGTAACAAGAATGATTATCATCATCAAACGATTATAATCCGCGCATGTCCGGCACTCTTGAACTGAATCACCTCAGCCAGTCGTACGGCACACGCAAAGTACTCAACGACATCAGCTTTCGACTGGGCGATGGCGCTATCGCCTGTCTGCTGGGCGCGAGCGGTTGCGGCAAAACCACCGTGCTGCGCTGCATCGCCGGCTTTGAAAGAGTTGCCGCCGGGGAAATCGTCATTAACGGCACTATGGCCAGCCGGCCCGGCTATCGTTTGCCGCCCGAATCACGCCGCATCGGCATGGTGTTTCAGGACTATGCGCTGTTTCCGCACCTGACTGTGGCGCGCAACGTGGCATTCGGCCTCCATGGCGCTGATGCGGCAACACGCAGCGCGCGCATCGGTGAACTGCTGGAAATCGTAGGCTTGGGCGGCGCGGCGCATCGTTATCCGCAGGAGCTCTCCGGCGGCCAGCAACAGCGCGTGGCGCTGGCGCGCGCGCTCGCCCCGCGCCCGGCGTTGATGCTGCTCGACGAACCATTTTCCAATCTCGATGTTGAAATGCGCGAGCGCCTCAGCATCGAAGTGCGCGACATTCTGAAAAGCCAGAACACCACCACCATCCTGGTCACGCACGATCAGAACGAAGCGTTCACCTTTGCCGACGAAATCGGCATCATGATGGACGGCAGCATTGCCCAATGGGCTACACCTTACGTGCTGTATCACGAGCCCGCCAACCGGCAAATCGCCGAATTCATCGGCCGCGGCGTGTTCCTGCCGGGTATCATGCTCGAAGGCAATCGTATCAAGCTCGAACTCGGCGAGTTTCAGGGCGAGACACCGCTGCAAGCCGCGCCCGGCGCCATCGTGGATGTACTGCTGCGCCCCGACGACAGTCTGCACGACGACGCCAGCCCGATGCAGGCCAAGGTGCTGACCAAAGCCTTTCGCGGCGCGGAGTTTATTTACACGCTGGAACTGCCCGGTGGCGGGCGTGTGATGTCATTCGTGCCGAGCCACCACAACCACGCCATCGGCGAGAAGATCGGCATCCGGCTGGAGATCGATCATTTGGTGGCGTTTACGCGGGGGTGAGCGGCGCAAATCGAACGTAAAATTTTCACTTTTGGTGGAAAGGACGGAACGTGGTATGATTAATTGTCATACCAAGGAATCGCCCTCATGAACAGCGTAAAAGTAGCCATCACCCTCGATCGCGCCACACTGAATCGCGTGGACAATCTGGTTTCACGCAGCGTGTTTCCCAATCGCAGCCGTGCCATTCAAACCGCTGTGGCAGAAAAACTCGCGCGTATGGAGCATAGCCGCCTCGCAATGGAGTGCGCCAAACTTGATCCTAAGTTTGAAAAAACGCTTGCCGACGAAGGCTTAAGCCAGGAACTCAATGCATGGCCCGAATATTGAGAGGTGAGATTCGCTGGGCCGACCTTAATCCGGTACGTGGCCGTGAACAAGCGGGTTTGCGCCCCGTGTTGATCTTGAGTCAGGACGTGTTCAACGAGCGCTCAGGCACCGTAATCGCGATGGCACTGACCAGCCAGGAGCAGCGCGCCGGTTTCCCGCTGACACACGAACTAAAATCCGGCAAATTGCCGAAACGTTCATGGGTAAAAATCAGCCAGATTCGCACTTTGTCCGTGGAACGAATAGGCGCGAGAATGGGCCGTGCAACGCCGGAAGAACTCGCGCAAGTTGTTGACGGGCTTAACGAGAT
>JANMXV010000686.1:0-6932 GCA_031381325.1 Betaproteobacteria bacterium
TGCGAAGCCAACGAAGCGGCGATCAAACTCGCACGCTATTACGGCCACAAAAAGAACATCGATGCGCCCACGATTATCGTGCTGTAAAATGCCTTCCATGGCCGCACCATGGCTACGCTGTCGGCCACCGGCAGCCGCAAGGTGCAGGCCGGCTTCGAGCCGCTGGTATCCGGCTTTGTGCGCGTGCCGTTTGACGATCTCGATGCCGTCAAGCGCGTGGCCGAAAACAACCACAATGTCGTCGCCGTGCTGGTCGAACTGGTGCAAGGCGAAGGCGGCATCAACATTTGCCGCAATGATTATCTCCAGGGTCTGCGCGACATCTGCGACGCCCACGAGTGGCTGCTGATGCTCGATGAAGTGCAAAGCGGCATGGGCCGTACCGGCGCCTGGTTTGCGTTTCAGCACTCGGGCGTGAAACCCGACGTAATGACGCTCGCCAAAGGATTGGGCAACGGACTGCCGATTGGCGCCTGCCTCACCGCGGGCAAGGCTGCACCGCTATTCAAACCCGGCAATCACGGCTCAACCTTCGGCGGCAATCCACTGGTGTGCGCCGCCGCCATTGAAACGCTGCGTATCATCGAAGCCGACGGGCTGATGAAAAACGCCGTCGAGATCGGCGACTTCATCCGCGCGGGATTCGCCAAAACGCTCGCCGGGCAGGCCGGCGTGAAAGAAATTCGTGGCCAAGGCTTGATGATCGGCATTGAACTGAATCACCCGTGCGGCGAACTCGTGCAGCAGGCGCTGGACGCCGGACTGCTGATCAACGTCACTGCCGATACCGTGATACGGCTGCTGCCGCCGCTGATCTTCACCCGCGAACTTGCACAGCAGGTGATCGACATGCTGTGCCCGCTCGTCATCGATTTCCTCGGCAAGCAAGTCACCGCCCGGCCGGCTGCCTAGTCAGGCGCATTGCCGGGCAGGCCCAGTACAGGCTATTCGCGATGACCATTCGCCATTATCTGCAATTCAAGGATTTCTCCCGCGAGGAGTGCGAGCACCTGTTTGGCCGCGCGCGCTGGATCAAGGATAAATTCAAGCGCTACGAACCGTATCTACCGCTGCACGACCGCACGCTGGCGATGATTTTCGAGAAGCACTCGACGCGTACGCGCGTCTCGTTCGAAGCCGGCATGTTGCAAATGGGCGGCACCGTGATCAATCTGTCGTCACGCGACACGCAACTGTCTCGCGGCGAACCGATCGAGGATGTCGCGCGCGTCATCACACGCATGGTCGATATCGTGATGATCCGCACGTTCGAGCAGACCATCATCGAAAAGTTTTCCGCACATTCGCGCGTGCCGGTGATCAATGGGCTCACCAACGAGTATCACCCGTGCCAGATCCTCGCGGATATCTACACCTATATCGAACATCGCGGCAGCATACAAGGCAAAACCGTGGCGTGGATCGGCGACTCCAACAACGTGTGCAACACCTGGTTACAGGCTGCTGAAGTGCTCGATTTCAATGTGCATGTGTCAACCCCGCCGGGGTACGAAGTTGAAGCCGAACGTGCGGGCTTGTATGGCGACGCGCATTACGAAGAATTCGCCGATCCGATGGATGCCGCGCAGGACGCTGATCTCATCACCACCGATGTGTGGACCAGCATGGGCATGGAAGCCGAGAACGAAGAACGCAAGCGCGACTTCGCCGCCTGGTGCGTCGATGCCGAGATGATGCACGCGGCAAAAAAAGATGCGCTGTTCATGCACTGCCTGCCGGCGCATCGCGGCGAAGAAGTCACCGCGGAAGTCATCGACGGTGCGCAAAGCGTGGTGTGGGACGAAGCCGAAAACCGCTTGCACGCGCAAAAAGCGTTGCTTGAATTTCTATTAATGCCGCGCTTGCTGGAAGCCGATCCGTCGCGCAAGCTGTTCTGATTTTCGCGGCGCCACCCTTCCACAGAAATATCATAACTATTTGTTTTTATTGAGTATTTTATATAATGGAAAAAATTAAAAGAGTTGTGCTTGCCTATTCCGGCGGCCTCGACACCTCGGTCATTCTCAAGTGGTTGCAGGATGTTTACCACTGCGAAGTTGTCACTTTCACCGCTGACATCGGGCAGGGAGAAGAAGTCGCGCCCGCTCGCGCCAAAGCGAAATTGATGGGCGTAAAGCAAATATTCATCGAAGACCTGCGCGAAGAATTCGTGCGCGACTTTGTGTTTCCGATGTTTCGCGCCAACGCCGTGTATGAAGGCGAATATCTGCTCGGCACCTCGATTGCGCGACCGCTCATCGCCAAACGGCTGGTGGAAATTGCGCGCAAGACCAACGCCGATGCGATATCGCACGGCGCCACCGGCAAGGGTAACGATCAGGTGCGTTTCGAACTCGGCGCCTACGCGTTGATGCCCGACGTGAAAGTCATCGCACCGTGGCGCGAATGGGATTTGCTGTCGCGTGAAAAACTCTTGGCCTATGCCGACAAGCATGGCATTCCGGTCGATTACAAAAAAAGAAAAGGCGGTGGCGCGCCCTACTCGATGGACGCCAATCTGCTGCACATTTCGTACGAAGGCGGCGTGCTCGAAGACCCTGCCTACGAACCCGAAGACTCCATGTGGCGTATTACCGTGTCGCCGGAAAAAGCGCCGAACAAGCCCGAAATGGTTGAACTCACCTATCAGCGCGGCGACATTGTGGCGATTAACGGCAAAAAACTCTCGCCCGCCAGCGTGCTCGAAAAGCTCAACCAACTCGGCGGCAAACACGGCGTAGGCCGGCTTGATCTGGTGGAAAACCGCTACGTCGGCATGAAATCGCGCGGTTGCTACGAAACCCCCGGCGGCGCCATCATGCTCAAGGCGCATCGCGCCATGGAATCGATTACCCTCGACCGTGAAGTGCTGGCGCTGAAAGACGATCTGATGCCGCGTTACGCGCGTCTGGTTTACAACGGCTACTGGTTCAGTCCGGAACGCGTGCTGCTTCAAAAACTGATCGATGAATCACAAGCCTCCGTCAACGGCACGGTAAGGGTCAAGCTCTACAAAGGCACGGTGATGACGGTGAGCCGCACGTCACCCAATTCGCTGTTCGATCCGGCCATATCCACCTTTGAAGATGATGGGGGCGCGTACAACCAAGCGGATGCCGCCGGATTCATACGCCTGAATGCGTTAAGACTGCGCATCGCCGCCAAACTGAATAAAAGCCGCAAGTAGAAAGGAACACCATGTCGCAATTTCACCAGTTTAATGGCGTCAGCGTCGTCAAGAAGGCCTGCGGCTTCAAATGACCACCATCGCCGTGGTTCGCAAAAATGGGTATGTCGCCATCGCCGCCGACACCATGACCAAGTGGGGCGCCGGCAAGGAAACCGCGCATTACATCGTCAACAATCACAAGACGTTCAAGGTTGGCGACACCGTGGTGGCGATCACCGGCAACACCACCTTCAAGGCGATACTCGCGGACTACTTCGCGCGGCCCAAGGTCGAAACGCGCTTGGATAACGTGCATAACATTTTTAAAACCTGGCAAACCCTGCACGCCGTGTTGAAGGAAGAATATTTTCTCAACGCCAGTGCAGGCAGCGATGATCCGGTGGAATCCACGCGCGTGGATGTGTTGCTCGCCAACAAGCACGGCATTTTTGGCGTGGCCGCGCACCGCACGGTGCAGGAGTTTTCAAAATTCTATGCCTTTGGCAGCGGCGCCGATTACGCCATGGGCGCGATGTTTTCCACTTACAACGACAAAACTCGTGATGCCGAAGACCTTGCCAAACTCGCAGTCGAGGCCGCCGCTGAATTCAATGACGGCACCGGTTTGCCGTTAACCTCGTATCGCATCAAGCTCGCGCTGCCGTAAACGGCCTGGCCTCTGCGTCGCCATCATGCGCGTATAATCATCGCGCTATTCAACCCGCTCCTTGATTGGAATTACCATGCCTACCTTCGACATCGCTTCCGAAGTCAATCAAATGGAAGTGCGCAACGCGGTCGATCAGTGCAACAAGGAAGTATCCAACCGCTTTGACTTCAAAGGCTCGGATGCCCGCGTTGAAATCAACGAAAAAGAAAAAACGTTGAGCGCTTTCGGCGACGACGATTTCAAACTGGGTCAGGTACGTGATGTGCTGACCGCACGCCTCGCCAAACGCGGCATCGATGTGCGCTGTCTCGAACTGGAAAAAGTTGAAACCATCGGCGGCGGCAAGGTGAAGCAGGTCGTCAAAGTGCGCGAAGGCGTCGATCAGGAACTGGGCAAAAAAATCGTCAAGCTGATCAAGGACAGCAAGATGAAAGTCCAGGGCAGCATTCAGGGCGACGTGGTGCGCATCACCGGCGCAAAAAAAGATTTACTGCAGGACGCGATTGCCCTGGTGCGTAAATCAATCACGGACTTTCCGCTGCAATTCAAGAACTTCCGGGACTGACGCCGTTAGAGTACCAGTCCCTTCAACCACTGCGTGTAAAGCCCGTCCGCGACGCGATGGAGCTTTGCGGTTTTTTCTTCCGCATCAAACAACATTTCAGCCGGCGTTTGCACCGACGATGTTTGTTGCGCCAACGATGAGTTTTCCCTGCCCCAATCCGCGCACCATGCGGCAATCAGTTCCGGCGTCATTTCCACGTGGCACTGCATGCCCAGATGTTTTCCGAGAACAAACATCTGGTTGCCGCAATACGCGCTGGCGGCAATACGCACGGCATTCTCGGGAACAGTGAACGTCTCTCCATGCCAGTGAAAAGACTCGAAAGACGAAGCGTCATTCAGCCAGAGCCGGCTGTCGCCGCCCGGCAAAACGTCCACCCGCCCCCAGCCGATTTCCTTTACCGGGTTACGCGACACCACGCCGCCCAGCGCCTTGGACATCAACTGGCCGCCGAGGCAATGCCCGATGACCGGGATGTCGGCGCGCACTGCCTCTCGTATCAATTCCAGCAGCGGCGCTATCCACGGCAGGCTGTCGTTCACGCTCATCGGCCCGCCCATCAAACTCAGCCCCGAAAACGCCCGCGCATCGGCGGGAACCGCTTCACCTTCGTCCAGTTTTACCAAACACCACGGCACCCGGCGGCGCTCGAGAAACGTGGCAAAATAGCCGGGACCTTCCGTGATCGAGTGTCTGAAAATTCCAACGGGGTTCATCAATGTGCTCATTACATAGTTACAGGCACGCTATTCTACCGGTGCTCGCCGTGATGGCGGCAAGCGCGTTTACAACGCCGTCGCTCGCGGCGGACATCAACCTGATCGGCATCTTTGGCGCCAAAGCCACCTTGATGGTTGACGGCGGCAAGCCGCGCACGCTCGCAGTTGGAGAATGGTCACCGGAAAAAATTCGCCTGTTGAGCATAGGCGCCGATAGCGCCGTGGTGGAAATCGACGGTAAACGCCAGACGCTGCACATGGGCAATCAGCGCATCTCCGGGGCGCGCGCAGACGGCGCCACGCAACGCGTCGTACTCTCCGGCGATGCGAAGGGGCACTTCCTGACCACCGTGGTGGTCAACGGCGCGTCGATGCAATTTTTGGTGGATACCGGCGCCACCAGTGTCACCATCAGCGCCGACGATGCCCGCCGCGCCAACGTCAAATACACGGCGGCCGAGCGCGGCGTAATGCAAACCGCGAACGGCGTGGTCTCGGCTTACCGGGTCAAATTCGATACCGTGAGGCTGGGCGATATCACCTTGAACAACGTGGAGGGCGTGGTGCTGGAAGGCAACAGCCTCGGCGGCCGCTTCGGCCTGCTCGGCATGAGTTTTTTGAGTCGTACTGAAATGCGGCGCGAGGGCGATACCATGACGCTTATCAAGCGATACTGATTGGTAAGTATCGCGCTCGCCTGCTACCGAATTTCCACCACAGCATCACCAGCAGCCAACAACGCTTTCAGGGACGGAAGAATTCTTGAAAATGCTTCCAGCAACGCTGCCTTTCGACAATTAACGAGACGAACCCAGACCACCTGTGGCGGAATGGAACCCTGCCGGTTAGCAAGTGCCTGAAAATCTTCGTCCTTCGTGATAATGGTCAGGCGATGTGCTTTGGCGTACTCCCATATGACTTGGTCACTGGCTTGCGCAAGCCCGACATCCTGCACATGAACGCACTCCCAGCCGGAGGCGCCGAGATAACGTGCCAGCGCCACCGGCAACTGATTGTCCACCAACAGACTCATGCAGCAACAAGGATGGCGTGGCCGGTCTGCACGGCGGCATATTCCAGCGCCGCCAGAATGTCAGCTTCTTCGAGGAAGGGGTAATCCTCCAGAATTTCCTGATGCGAGGCTTTTGCACTGAGCAACCCAAGAATGTCGGTGACACGGATACGGTGCCCCCGAATGCAGGGGCGCCCGCCGCATTTTCCGGGTTCAATGGTGATCCGTTCAAGCAGATTGGGGTTCATGACGTCTCCAAAGTTCAATGCGCTGGGATAAGTATGACGCTCATGAGCCTGGTCTGCAAGATATCCCAAACCACTACCTACACCGGTTTTTCAACCGCGCCGGCCATCGATAGCAGGTGCCCGAACTTGCTACGCTTGGTCTGCAAATAGTTACGGTTGGCGTCACGCGGCGGTACTTCTATCGCGACACGCTCGACAACCGTCAGCCCATAGCGCTCCAGCGCCGCGACTTTGTCCGGATTATTGGTCATCAGGCGCACTTTGCGCACACCCAGATCAAACAGGATGTGCGCGCCGGCTTTGTAATCGCGCATATCCGCCGCAAAACCCAGCGCGTGATTGGCCTCGACGGTGTCCTGCCCCTGATCCTGCAAGGCATACGCACGTATCTTGTTGAGCAAGCCGATGCCGCGGCCTTCGTCGAACATATACACAATCACGCCTGAGCCTTCCTGCTCAATGCGATGCATCGCCGCTTCGAGTTGTTCGCCGCAATCGCAGCGCTCGCTGCCGAACACGTCGCCGGTCAGGCATTGCGAATGCAGCCGC
>JANMXV010000123.1:0-1336 GCA_031381325.1 Betaproteobacteria bacterium
GCAGCATCGACAGGAACTCGTCACGCATGCCAAGCAGGCATGACGGCTCCAATCCAACGATAGGCACGCCGCGCTCGATGTAGGGCAACAGCGTATCGATAGTGCGCTGCGCTTCCGCGCGGGCTTTGTCGACCATACCGGTGGCGAGGTAGGTGCGGCCGCAGCATAGGGGGCGCTTTTCATCTTTGGCGCGCGGAATGTGTACGGTGTAGCCGGCGGCTTGCAGCACTTGTAATGCTGCTTGTGCGTTGTCTGGCTCGAAGTAGTTGTTGAAGGTGTCGATGAAGAGGACGACTTCGGGCGATCCCAATGCATTTCCCTCATCCCCGGCCCTTCTCCCGGTGGGAGAAGGGTGAAAACCCCCTCTCCCTTTGGGACAAGGGGACACTTGAGGCGAAGCAGAGGGTTGGGGTGAGGGAAGGGGCTTGATATCCCGCAAAAAGTCGCCACGCCACTTCGGCAACGATCGCTGTGACGCGAATCCAACAAACCCCTTGCCCAGCGCCTGAGCAATATTCGCCAGCGGCCCGAGCTTAGATACCCAAGGCGCGTAATGCGGCAGACCGGCGATCAGCTTGTCTTTCAGCGTATACCCATGCCGCTGTTTGTAGTGATGAAGAAATTCGATCTTCATCTTCGCCATGTCCACCCCGGTCGGACATTCGCGCTTGCAGCCTTTGCAGGAGACGCACAGGTCCATGGCCTTGTGCATCTCGTCCGACGTGAAAGCTTCCGGGCCAAGTTGACCTGACAGCGCCAGCCGCAAGGTATTGGCGCGGCCACGTGTTAAATGCTGCTCCTCGCGCGTGACACGAAACGACGGGCACATGGCGCCGGCATCGAACTTGCGGCAGTGGCCGTTGTTGTTGCACATCTCCACGGCTTTATCCAGACCACCCCACTCCTGCCAATCCAACGCGGTCTTGATCGGGATCGTTTTGTAGCCCGGTTTAAATCGGAACAACGAACGATCGTCCTGCTTAGACGGGCGCACGATCTTGCCGGGATTAAGCAAGCCTCTGGGATCGAAAATGTCCTTAATCTCTTCGAACGCGCGGGTGAGTTTCGGCCCGAAGAAGGGCGCGATCCATTCGCTGCGCACCAGGCCGTCGCCGTGTTCGCCGGAATACGAGCCTTTGTATTGCTTGACCATTTCCGCCGCTTCTTCGGCGATGGCGCGCATTTTGTGCGCGCCATCCTCACGCATATTGAGTATCGGCCGAACATGCAGCGTGCCTACCGACGCATGCGCATACCAGGTGCCGGTGGTGCCGTGTTTCTCGAACACTTTGGTGAGGCGGTCGGTGTATTCCGCCAGATGCTCCAGCGGCACGGC
>JANMXV010000742.1:0-3386 GCA_031381325.1 Betaproteobacteria bacterium
ATCCGGCACTGCCGGCGAAAACGACCAAAGAACTTATCGCGCTGGCGCGCGCCAAGCCGGCCACGCTTGTGTTCGCCTCGACCGGGGTCGGCGGGACCACACATTTGGCCCCCGAGTTGTTCCTGAGCATGGCGGGCATCAAGATGATTCATGTCCCTTACAAGAGTACCGGTGCCGCGATGCCAGAGTTAATGGCGGGGCAGACGCAGGTGATGGTGGCTGGCCTGCTGGGTTCACGGCCATTTTTTACCAGCGGACGCCTGCGTGCATTGGGGGTGACCTCTGCCCAGCGTTGGCCCAGCTTTCCCGAACTGCCGGCGATAGCGGAAACGGTGCCCGGTTATGAAACGGGCACGTACTACGGCATGTTTTTCCCGAAAGGGACGCCACAAGCCATCGTCACGCAACTGAATGCAGAGGTGAACAAAGTGCTGCAGGACGGGGGCATCAAGAACCTACTGGAGGCACAGGGTATGGTGGCGACCGGCGGCGCGCCTGCGGCGCTTGCCACGCGTGCCAAAAAGGAATACGAGGAATGGGTGAAGGTAGTGCGCGAAGCGAAGCTTAAGATTGAGTGAGTTCACAATGATCGAAGAGCCTGCAGTGAGCGCATTCTCACGCATCTGGAGTTGGCAGCGCGGCCACTGCCACGCGCGCCGGCGCGGCGGGTTGATTTTTTTCAGGCGGCTTGATGCGCGGATTCAGACTGGTTTTTGCCAGGGCTGATGGGTTGGCTCGGCTTGCGCTCATGTAAAGGCGTCGATGGGTCGCAAATCAGCCGCTGCGGAACGTTTCATGGGGCAAGATTTTCAGGAAAACATAGGGGCTTGGCGAAAATTCACGCGATTGACTGTTCGCCCGTCGCGGGATAGATTGCTGACTGGTTAAAAATGGTGCTTCAAAGTCCTGTACCCGCGCATATAATTCTGATGAGGAGAGAACGAAATGTTCAGCCATATCATGGTCGGGAGTAACGACATCGCCCGGTCGAAGAAATTCTACGATGCCCTGTTCGTCGCGATGGGTGGTAAGCCCGGCGTCGAGGACGCCAGGGGCCGGCTGGCTTATACGCACAATGGCGGGCGTTTCATGGTGTCCAAACCCATCGACGGCAAGCCGGCCAGCGCTGCCAATGGCGGCACGATCGGCTTCACGATGAGCGATGCCAAACAGGCCGAGGCATGGCACAAAGCCGGGGTCGCGAATGGCGGCACGTCGATCGAAGACCCGCCGGGCGTGCGCCAAGGGGCCGCCGGCCAGATTTATCTCGCGTACCTTCGCGATCCCGATGGCAACAAACTGTGTGCGCTTCATCGCATGCCGGCTGCCTGAATTATCGCGGATCAACCCTTGAGGAGGGCCGCCCTTCCCGGGCGGCTCTCGCGCGCGACAGAATTTGGCTCAGCCCAATCGGTCGCTCATCCCGGCCCCAACTAACGATCAGCTGCAAAGGCTGCTCGACAAAATCATCAACAGAATCTTGAAGTTACTGACCTGCCTCGGCCATCTGATCAAGGACGCGGGCATCAAGGCGGATTAGTGGCGAAATTTCTGCGGCGCGGTGGAGTGGCCACTTTGATGGTTCTGGGTGCCAATTCAGGGACATTTCTGAGCTCCGGTTAGCGAGCAGCTTACGGCCCTGAAGAGACGCTGGCGAGCAAACCAAGTTGCCGCACAAAGCGTCCGGTCCACCCTCGACAGCCGACATTCATGAACCAATACGCTATGGCGGTTGTTCGGCCAAAGGCGCCGCTGGCTTTAAGTGACACAGGCGACCGGTGTAGGTCCATCATCGGCCATTGGGGACAAATTGTGGCCGAACGGTCGCTCTCCATTACGACGAACGCGTACCCGACCCTAAGCGGTCATTCGCGCACGATCAATGGATAGTAGAATCAATTCACCGCTGAAGCCAGTGGTGGGTCGGCGGCGCGCCGCAATCCAGTGCTTGAAGCTCTCTTGAACGGCGCAATCGGTCTTATGTTTACGGGGCTCCGCCTGCGCACCCCTCTACGGGGCGAATCGGAGCGAGTCTAGTGGTAAGGGAGCGTATTCTTGGACCGCCCATCCGATCAGGCTCGCCCATGAACTTCGACGAATACGAACGCAACAAACGCCCAGATTACAAGGCGTTCGCGGAGGCGATCGCCACGATCCTCGACGCCGCTATCAAGGCAGATCCAGCCTACCGGCTTCAGCAGATCCAGCGCCGGGAGAAGAACCCGATTTCTTTGAAAGCAAAGCTCGCGAAGTTCGGCGTCTCGGAGAGCGACAAGATCGAGGACGAAGTGAAGGACCTCGCCGCCTGCCGCGTGATCTTCTATACCAACGCAGACGTGAAGCGGTTCCTGTCGTCCGACATTCTGCGCAGTAACTTCACCATCGACTGGGACCGCACCAAGGTTCACCACCCAGTACCAGGGACCGAAAGCGAGGGGCGCTTCTTCGTCTCCGACAACATCGTCGTCCAGTTGAACGAGCAGCGCGCCGCCGCGCCGGAATACGCGAAGTTTCGTGCCATGCGGTGCGAGATTCAGGTCCAGACCACGCTGAACCACGCCTGGTCCGAGATGGAGCACGATGTCTACAAGATCAAGCCGGTAGCCGGATTCGGCAAGGACCTCCTCGAAGGAATTCACACGAGGTTCAACAAAGTCATGCGCGAGATGCTGATCCCGGCCGGCTACGAGTTTCAGAAGATCGTGGACGACTACAACCGGCTCGCGAGCGGCCGGGAGCTTTTCGACAAGGGCGCCCTAAAGGTGCTCGCCGACTGCAAGGACAACAACGAACGCCACGAACTGTTGGAGCGTTTCAAAACCTACGTGCTCCCCCACTTGGACGACGCGGCCGGCGCGCATGCCGAGATACAGGGCGCGCTCGTTGTGGCCGTCCAGGCCGCGCGCAGAACGAAAACGAGCCCCATCAGCACTCCGTGGGGCGACCTGCCTGGCAAGTCGGCCGAGGACGTTGTCGAGTTGGCGACGAACATTCTAGACCACCTCAGGTATGTAAGTCTCGATGCAGCAGAAGCCACTTTCGACACGCTCAGCGAGCTCTATCTGGGCGCGGCGACCGACAAGGAGGCGGAGCAAATCTTGAAGAACGTGAAATCCCTCGCGAGCCACAACTTCGAGGTGTGGAAGGCCGGCGGCCCGGTCATTCAGGACATGCTCGTCCGGAGGATTAAAGGATGGGACGGCGCCACGCTCGACGCGTTGCGCCCAGTGGCGCTGACGGTACTCCACCAAGTCCTGCGCCCGGAGTCCACCGGCACATCGGCCACCTACAAGACCGTCACCCTGACTACAGCAAACGTCGTTCCGAGCGACGCGCTCACGCGTATTCGTGCCGCGAGCATTGACCTCCTCGAACAACTATTCCGA
>JANMXV010000764.1:0-3938 GCA_031381325.1 Betaproteobacteria bacterium
GTAAAGACATGGCGCACGCGCCGCGCGTCGAGCTTCAGCAGCGCAGCCGCGCTCGCTGCTGCACCGAAGATATGTCCGTAAGTACTCGATACGGGTACGGGTGCGAGCGTCAACAGGGTGCGGGCGCAGACGTCATAGCCCAAAACGATTGCCCGCAGCATGAGCTTGCCGGAGATTTGCTCGCGCTCCGACATCGCAAGGGCAGCCGGAACGATGCAGGTTCCGGGATGCGATCGCGTCGGCGGGTGCGTGTCGTCGGTCTCGTCGGCGTGTCCGCACATGCCATTCGCGAGGGCGGCATAGTGAGCAGAAGTGACGATCCGCGTTCCCACCACGCCAGCCTCCCGCTTTCCCCCCAGCGTCGCTACATAGTTCTTTGCGCGAGTGCCCGGATGTAAGGTGCTTCCGGACACCATTGCGGCAAACGTATCTATCAGATGCAACTTGGCGCGCTCTGCCACTTCGGGCGGCAGTGGTTTTCTGAGTGCGCCGGCGACATAGTCGCTCAAGTACTGCATAGGTACGGAAATATTTGTGCCGGATGGTTCCATAGTGAACACCTTCAGCGACTATTGTGTACGCAAACCGAAGATGCATTCAAAGCGTTGCGAGAAACGTTCCCACGCATCCGCATTAATCAAACGCGGCGGGCGCTCTCCGCGAAAAATTCCGGCTACCTGCTGCGCGTTCCAAGCGGCCATGTTGTGCCGTGAATCTTCTGTGACGCCGGCAGTGTGGTTGGTGGCAATCACGTTGTCGAACGAGAGCAGCGGGTGCGTGAGCGGCGGCGGCTCGTCGATCCACACATCGACGCCGGCGCCGGCGATATGCCCGGACTTGAGTGCTGCCGCGAGTGCGTCCTCGTCGACAATGCCGCCGCGCGCCGTGGTGATCACATAGGAACCCGCTTGCATGGCGCCAAGTGCGCGGCTGTCGATCATGCCTTTGGTATCTTTGTCGTAGGGGCAGTGAATCGAGAGAAAACGTGACTCTTTGAGCAGCGTCGCAAGATCGACCTTGGTTGCGCCCCGGGCCTGGCAGTGTTCCGCCGTGAGATAGGGGTCGCATGCGAGCACCCGCATTTGCAGCCCCAAGCCGCAGATGCGCGCGACGCGGCTGCCGACCTCGCCCAGGCCGACCAGGCCGACGGTGCGGCTTCTGGCGTTCCGGCCCTTGAACTTTTCCCGCGGGATACCGCGCGCGGTGCGCAGGTAGCGGTCCGTCTGCGGAATGTTCTTGGTGAGTGAAAGCATCATCCCCACCGCGTGTTCCGCCACCGCATCGGCGTTGCCGCCCGCCTGATTCACCACCAGCACGCCCGCCGCGGTGCATGCAGCCACGTCAACCGTGTCGTAACCCGCGCCGCTGGTCGACACGGCAAGCAGATCGGGACAGCGCGCGAGCAGCGCCGCGTTGCATTGGTACTCTTCGGGCGCCTCCTGCCGCGTCGAGGTAATGCAATAGACGTGCGCGGCGGACATGGCGCCCCAGTTGTCCGCATTCGGTCCGCTGAAGGCGAGGCGATGCAGGGTGATGTCTTTCATTTTTTCGAGCGAATCGGCGACGTTCGGTCGCTTGCCGTCCTCGAACCAGAATACTGTTTTGCTGGTCTTAGTGGTGGGCATGACAAGTTCCCTATGAAGATGCTCATGAATTTTTCCGCAGACTGGATTCTGCCATAAGGGTTGGCCGCAGTGCGATGTTTACCCTACAATCGCCACTCAAATTAGTGAACGTTGGAGTCACCATGTCTGCTGCAACCATGAACGCGATTGAGATCACGCAAGCCGGTGGTCCGCAAGTACTCAAACCCACCACCCGTCCCGTACCGCAACCGGCAGCGGGGCAGGTACTGATCAAGGTGGCCTACGCGGGTGTCAATCGTCACGACTGCGGCCAGCGCAATCGCGGCTTCGGCCCCAAGGGGGCTACCGATATTCCGGGATTAGAAGTCGCAGGCGAAGTGGCTGCGGTCGGTGCGGGTGTGACACGCTGGAAAGCGGGCGATAAAGTGTGCGCACTGGTTAACGGCGGCGGCTATGCGCAGTACTGCATCGCGCTGCAGGAAGTGACGTGTCCGATTCAGGCGATATCAAGGAATACAGCGTCCCGCTCGGTGCGATCATGAGCAAACGCGCAGTGGTGAGCGGTTCACAATTGCGTGTATCGGCTCTGCCGGTGAAGATTGAAATCGTGCGCCAGCTCAATGAAAATATCTGGCCGCATCTTGGAACGAAGATCACGCCGGTCATCGATTCGATCCTGCCGCTGGCGAAAGCGTGTGACGCGCATGCGCGCATGGAGACCAGCGAACATATCGGTAAAATACTTCTTGAGGTCACGCCCTAGTGAGAATTTTCAACTTCCTAACCCTCGGAGGTGCAACCTATGCTTGCTACAGTTCAACTCTTTGCGCGCAACGCTTCCATTGTGCTGATCGCTTTCACCACGCTATTGGGTGCTGGATTCGCGTGGGGGCAGGCCTATCCGAATAAACCCATCAAGCTCTTCGTCGGCTTCCCGCCCGGCGGCGGATCGGATGCGCTCGCACGCTTGCTCGGCGCAGCGCTGCCCGACAAACTCGGCCAGCAAGTGGTGGTGGATAACAAGCCGGGCGCGAATACCATTGTCGCCACGGAGTACGTGAAAAGCCAGCCTGCGGATGGTTACACATTGCTTTTTGTATCGGCTTCCTTCTCGATCAATCCCAGCCTGTACAAGCTGACGTACGACATCGAGAAGGACTTCGCGCCGGTCACAGTGGTCGCGATCGTACCGCTGTTGCTGATCACGCATCCCAGCGTGCCCGTGAAGACAGTGAAGGATCTGATTGCGATGGCCAGGGCGCAGCCGGGCAAACTCAACTATGCGTCTTTTGGCATCGGTAGTGCCGCGCATCTTGCGGCAGAGATGATGCTCAGCATGACCGGTACCGACATGCTGCACGTGCCGTACAAAGGCAGTGCGCCCGCGATCGCGGATGTCATGGGCGGCCGCGTGACGATGATGCTGCCGGGCATAGGCTCGGCCATCAATTTAGCGAAGGAAGGCAAGCTGAAAGCGATAGCCGTTTCCACCGCAAAGCGCGCTACCGGTGCGCCGGACATTCCGACCATCGCGGAATCGGGCATACCGGGCTTCGATGTGGCGACATGGGAGTCGATTCAGGCGCCGGCGGGCACGCCGCCGGATGCCATTGTTCGGCTCAATGCTGCTATTCGCGAAGTCGTTGCCGGCAATGAGCTGCGGCAAAAAATGTTCAATCTCGGCTTTGAGCCGGACGCCATGAAGTCCCCGTCCGAAACCGCGCAGTTCATTCGTGCCGAGCGGCAAAAGTGGGCCAAGCTGGTCAAGGAACGCAATATCAAGGCAGAGTGATCGCGACTTGAGAGACGCCAATGTGTTTACATCGCGAATTGAAGCCATGAATTTGCAGTGGCGTCTTTTCCCTCATCCCCACCCCTTCTGCTCCGCTTCAAGTGTTCCCTTGTCCCGGGGGGAGAAGGGAGCGTCATACTCCCCGCCCGAGCGGGGAGGCTTATGAACGAAGCATCGGTCACGGTTATAGGCGCCGGCATCGTCGGCGTCTCGTCGGCGCTGTGGCTGCAGCGCGCGGGCTTCAAGGTCACACTGGTCGATTGCGGACCGGTGGGCGAGGGTGCTTCGTTCGGCAACGCCGGCAATATCAGTCCCGGCGCGGTAGTGCCGTATTTGATTCCCGGAATTCTGCGTGAGGCGCCGGGCTGGTTGCTCAATCCTGAGGGGCCGCTGGCAGTACGTCCCGGCTATTTTTTCAAGGCGTTGCCATGGCTGATGTCCGCGGTGCAATCGGCCACAGAGGAAGCGGCACTGAGGACATCGCGCGCGATGCACGCACTGCATGTTGGCACACTCGAAGCCTACGCTACGCTGACGCGCGGCACGGAAGCAGAAGGGCT
>JANMXV010000771.1:0-4348 GCA_031381325.1 Betaproteobacteria bacterium
CAGGCCGACGCGTCCACTACCCGGCGTTTCGGCGGCACCGGGCTGGGGCTGGTCATAGCCAACCATCTGGTGGAACTGATGGGCGGGGAGATCACGGTGCAGAGCGCGCCGGGCGCGGGGGCTACCTTCAAGGTGCGCCTGCCGTTTGTGCCGCTGCCGATTGGGTCCAGTGCGGCCGAGGCGGCATCCGCATCCGATGTGGCCGGACTTTCCTGCGTCGTCGTCGGCACTGCCGGGGGGCTGGCCGACGATCTTGCCACCTACCTCGAGCACGCGAACGCGCTTGTCGAGCGGGCGCCCGATTTGGCAGGCGCCAAGGCACATACCGCGAACCGCAGCGGCCTGTCGGTGTGGATTGTTGACGACAGCGGCGAGCCGCAGCTTCTGGAGCAACTTCGCGTTGTCGCCCGTGCCAAGACCAATCAGGGCATGCGCATTGCCGTCGTCCTCATTGAACGCGGCAAGCGGCGCCGACCGCGTGCGGTGGCGTCCGATCTGATCACGGTGGATGGCAACGCCCTCAGTCGTCGTACTTTTCTCAAGGCCGTGGCCGTCGCTGCCGGACGGGCATCGCTGGAAACGGAAATGGAAAAGCCGACTTCCGGCAGGCTTACAGCGATCGCACCGTCGCGCGCAGAGGCGCTGCGGCAGGGCAAACTGATTCTGATTGCCGAAGACAATGAAACCAATCAGAAAGTCATCGTGCGCCAGCTCGCCCTGCTCGGATACACCGCGGATGTCGCCGCCGACGGTCGTGAAGCACTGAATCGCTGGCGCAGCGGTGAGTATTCGCTGCTGCTCACCGATCTGCACATGCCGGAAATGGACGGCTACGAGCTGGCGCAGGCCATACGCGCCGAAGAAAAAAGTGGCAAACACATGCCGATCATTGCCCTCACCGCCAATGCCCTCAAGGGTGAGGCCGAGCATTGCCGCGCCGTGGGCATGGACGATTACCGCAGCAAGCCGTCACCGCTGGCGGAGCTGAAAGCGGTGCTGAATCAATGGTTGCCAGTCGCCCGGTCCGAAGCGGATGCATCCGCTTTATCCGGGTTGCCCGCCGCTGCGGCCCCACAGGCCGCAACGGCAGTGCCGGTAGACGTGAGCATCCTCGAAGGGTTGGTGGGAGACGACCCGGCGCTGGTCCACGAGTTCCTGCAGGACTTCCGGGCCAGCGCGGCCAAAATCGCTTTGGAACTGCGCGCAGCTTGCGTTGCGGGCCAGGCCAAGGCTGCTGCCGCGGCTGCTCACAAGCTGAAGTCTTCGGCCCTCGCCGTGGGTGCGCTTGCGCTGGGTGAGTTGTGCGCGGCCATGGAGAATACGGGCCCAGCCGGCGATGGTGAGGCTCTGAGCGTGCTGCTGCAGCGCTTTGAAACGGAAATGGCTGTTGTAGAAGACTATCTGGATAGGCGCATTGTAAATGCGCCTTCCAGCGTTATCTGAAATAGTACACCACGTTGTGCGCAATGAAACCTAGCCTAATCAAGCCTGACAATCCGTCGCCGCCTGTGCAGGCAGCCGCCGCCGCTATGCCGGTCATCGGCAATACCTTTCGGGCAATGGGGCGCCGGTTAAAAGTGTCCCTCGGCATAAATGCCGCGATCGTGGCATGCAGCCTGACGCTCATCGGAATCATCTGGAGCGTTGTGATCGCGCAGTCGCAGGTCGCACGGCAGGAGATTATTGCTGCCGCAATCAAGCAAAATTCCAACCTGGTGAAGGCATTCGAGGAACACAGTGTCCGCACCATCAAGGGCGTCGATGCCGTAGTCCAGTTTCTCAGATACGAATATGTTCGGCTCGGTGCGAAGATGGACATCGCCAAGTTCATCGAGAATGGTGTTATCGACAACAAGTTGTTTACGGTAATAAGTATTCTCGACGAGCGCGGTGATGTTGTGACCAGCAGTCTTGCGAGTACGACGGTGCATTTTGCGGATCGCGACTTCTTCAAGTTTCACCGTCAGCAGGACGGCGGCCAGTTGCTCATCGGCAAACCGCAGGTCGGCCGCCGGTCCGGAAAATGGACATTGCATATGACGCGGCGTATCAACAAAGCTGACGGCAGTTTCGGCGGTGTGGTGTCGATCGGGGTCGATCCCGGCTATTTCACCAATTTCTATCTGCAGACCGATCTTGGCGAGAAAGGCGTGGCGCTGCTGGTGGGTCTCGACGGCATATCGCGGGCGCGGCAGGCAGGGCAAGTCACGACCTTTGGACAGCACATGTCGAACAGCAATTTGCTCAAGGAGCAAAGCAAAAACCGCGCCGGCAACCTTCTCACACGCGGCACGTTCGAGGGGGTTCCGCGCTACATGAGTTACCGGACGCTTACTGATTACCCGCTGTTGGTCGCAGTGGGCACTGCGCAAGAGGAGGTGCTGGCAGCATTCTTGAAGCGCAAACGGCAAGATTATTTAAATGCCCTGATATTCAGCGCAGTCATCGTGCTGTTTGCTGCTTTGCTGATGAGAGCACTGAAGCGGCAACGGCAGTCGGTCGCCTTGCTGGCGGACAGCGAGAAAAAACTCGACAACATCCTCAGTACTCTGCATGAGGTGGTGTGGTCCATGGATCCGCACAACGGGCGAATAGTCTATGTCAATGCCGCCGCCGAACACCTCACCCGACGGGTGTGCGGTGAATTTCTCGCCCAACGCCGGCTCTGGCGAAGCATGGTCCATCGCGACGACCGCGCATCCATGCGCCGTGCCATACGCGGGCTGATGCAGGCGGGTACGCTGGTCCACGAGTTCAGAATCGTGCTCGCCAATGGCGAGACGCGTACGGTGGAATCGAGTGCGCGCGTGCGGCGCGACGATGCGGGGAAAGCCGCGCGCATTGATGGCACCCTCAGCGATATTACTGAGCGCAAGCGCGCCGAGGCCGAGCGCGCGCAGCTCGCCGCGATCGTCGAGAACTCCCACGACGCCATCATCAGCCGCACCCTTGAGCGCAGGATACTTACCTGGAATGCGGCCGCCGCGCGCCTGCTCGGCTGGAGCGCCGCGGAAGCAATCGGCCGCGACGTCGGTATCATCATTCCGCCGGAGCGGATTTATGAAGGCGTCCGCAACCGGGGGTTGCTGCATCGCGGGCTGCCGGTGCCGGTGTACGACACCGAGCGTGTCACCAAGGCCGGGCGGCTGATTGACGTAGCGGTCGCCATGTCACCGATGAGGAACGCGCGCGGCGAGGTGACCGCCGTCTCGCTCGTCTTTCACGACATCACCGAGCGTAAGCGCGCCGAGGCCGAGCATGCGCAGCTTGCGGCGATCGTGGAAAACTCCAACGACGCCATTATCAGCCGTTCGCCGGGCGGCCGGTTCGTGTCGTGGAACAAGGGGGCCGAGCGCATGTTCGGCTACACGGCCGCTGAGGCCATCGGTCAACCGATCACGCTCATAATGCCGCCGGAGGAGCGTAACGCGGTGGCGCAGAAAATCGAAAATACGCGTAGCGGCGAGGACCCTGCGCCCTACGAGACCCGGCGTGTCGCCAAGGACGGGAAGATCATTGATGTCGTAGCGAGCGTCTCCCCGGTGAGAGACGCAGCCGGCAAGGTTACCTCCGTTTCCATCATTTTTCACGACGTCACAGGCCGCAAACAGGGGGAGGCGGCGCTGCTCCGGCTAAACGAAGAACTGGAAGACAAAGTGGCGGTGCGCACCGCTGACCTGGAGCGTGCCCGGCGCGGCGCCGAGCAAGCCAACCGCGCCAAGTCGGAGTTTCTGGCGACGATGAGCCACGAGATTCGCACACCGATGAAGGGTGTGATCGGCATGATCGACGTGCTGCACCAGACCAGCCTCAGGGGTGATCAGGTGGAGATGGTCGATCTCATCCGCGAATCGGCATTTTCCCTGCTCGGCATCATCAACGACATCCTTGATTTCTCCAAGATCGAGGCCGGTAAGCTGGATCTCGAGCAAGAGGCCTTCGCGGTAGCGGATGTGGTGGAAGGCGTGTGCAGCCTGTTGAATGGCATGGCCGACAAGAAAGCCGTACTATTTACCCTCTACACCGATCCGGCGCTATCCTGGGAAGTCCAAGGCGATGCGCTGCGTCTGCGCCAGGTGCTGACCAACCTCGTCAACAACGCGATCAAGTTTTGCAGCGGGCAGCCGCGTGCGGGGCGGGTGTCGGTACGTGCATTGCTGATTGAGCAAAGCCCGCAGCAGGTGACGGTGGAGTTGCGGGTAACCGACAACGGCATCGGCATGGATCAGGAGACGCAGGCGCGGCTGTTCAGCGCATTCACCCAGGCCGACGCGTCCACTACCCGGCGTTTCGGCGGCACCGGGCTGGGGCTGGTCATAGCCAACCATCTGGTGGAACTGATGGGCGG
>JANMXV010000775.1:0-4884 GCA_031381325.1 Betaproteobacteria bacterium
GGAAAAGCGCGGCTTTCAATTCATCGACGCGCCGGTGTCCAACGGCGTCAAAGGCGCAACCGCTGCAACACTCTCCATCATGGTCGGCGGCGACAAGGCGATCTTCGAACGCGTGAAGCCGATGCTCGAAAAACTCGGCAACCAGATTTATTACGCCGGCCCGCTGGGATCAGGTCACGCCATCAAGGCATTGAACAATTACGTGTCGGCCGCAGGTTTGATCGCCGCCTGCGAAGCCATGCATGCCGGCGCGGCATTCGGCATCGATCCGAACGTGGTCGTCGATATCATCAACACCTCGAGCGGCATGAACAACACCACCAAAAACAAGTGCAAGCAGTACATGATTTCCGGCGCTTTCAACGCGGGCTTTTCAACCGGCCTGATGGCGAAAGACGTGCGCACCGCCCTCGAAATTGCGCAGGCGATGAACACCTCGACCATCCTCGCCAAGCCCACCGCCGACATCTGGGATGACATGGAAAAGAAACTCGGCTTTCTGTCCGATCATACCGAGATGCATAAATTTACTAATAAAAACAAATAGATATCTTCAATCGCCGCACCGCTAACTACTCTTTCCCCTTCAGGGGGAAGGCTGGGATGGGGGTGGGGTTCCAACACACCTGGAACACACCAACAACATGAAATCCTGGAAAGGCGTGCATGACGCCACTTGGGAAAGCACGCAAACTGAACTCGCCGTTGCATATTTGACAGACGGGCTCCCGATAGTCCCGCCAACCGCCGAGCGCGTGAACGCGATGCTCGCGCACAATCGCTACAACGCTGATCAGGAAATCAGCATGTTGCCGCCGGGCTTCGAAACTGTCACGGCAGGCAATGTCGCGATTTGTGCAGTAATGGCCGGCTGCAAGCCGGAGTACATGCCGGTGCTGGTGGCAGCAGTCGATGCATTGTCCGACATGAACTTCAATCTCGTGGGCATCGCAACCACCACCGGTTCCGCCGCGCCGATCTACATCGTCAATGGCCCCATTGTAGAGCGCATCGGACTGAACGCGAAAAACAACGCGCTAGGGTCGGGTCATCGCGCCAACGCCACCATCGGCCGTGCGATGACCTTGATTCTGCAAAACATCGGCGGTGCGATACCCGGTGAAGTGGACATGGCTACACTCGGTCAGCCTGCCAAGTACGCCTGCTGCTTTGCCGAAAATATCGAAGAAAGTCCGTGGTCGCCACTGCACGTGGATCGCGGTTTTGCGCCCGACGCAAGCGTAGTCACCGTAGTCGGCATCTCCGGCACCGGTGAAGTCAACGACTCCGACAGTCAGGACGCCGCCGGCCTCGCGCAAACCTTCGCACAATCTATGTTGATCGCGGGCGTTTCAGGCGGCGCGGGATTGCTTGGCGGCGGCGAGCCGCTGTGCATACTGCCGCCCGAATGGGCGGCGATGTTTCATCGTGACGGTTACACCAAACAAAAAGCGAAGCAGACGATATGGGAACAAGCTGTACTGCCCGTCGAGAAACTTCCGCCAAGCCTGCGCAAGCATCGCATGGCTGCGGCGTCCGATCCGTCCGCTAACGTGATTCGTGTTGCTGAGAAAGCCGATGACCTGATGATCGTTGTCGCCGGCGGCGTCGGACGCAAGGCGGCTTACGCGCCCACCTGGGGCGGAACTACCAAGGCGATTAGTCGCGAAATCAAGATTCGGTAATGAACGCGACCGCATCGACACCGTCATACTGGCGCAAGCCAGTATCCAGTACGTAACCTGATCCGAAGGATCTGAATTTAGATGCTTCGCATCGGGTCTACTCCCCATCCTTCCCAAGGGGAAGGGGATACTGGCATTCGCCAGAATGACGGGGTAGGTTTTTTGCTCCCCTCTCAATACTTAAACATTCGCGAATGACAAACCGCTCCGGCCCCCTCGCAGGCATCCGCGTGCTCGACATGAGCCGCATCCTCGCCGGCCCATGGGTCGGACAACTCCTCGCCGATCTCGGCGCTGAAGTCATCAAAATCGAACGCCCCGGCAAAGGCGACGACACGCGTGCGTGGGGTCCGCCATTTGTCAAAGACCGCGACGGTAATGACACCAGCGACGCGGCCTATTTCATGTGCGCCAATCGCGGCAAACAATCACTCACGCTCGACATCGCCAAACCCGAAGGCCAGCAGATTATCCGCGAACTCGCGCAAAAGTCCGACGTATTGATTGAGAACTACAAGGTCGGCGACCTCAAACGCTACGGCCTTGATTACGAGTCGTTGTCCGCACTGAATCCGCGTCTGGTGTACTGCTCGATCACCGGCTTCGGCCAGACCGGGCCTTATCGCGACCGCGCCGGCTACGACTTCATGATTCAGGGCATGGGCGGCATCATGAGCATCACCGGCGAGCGCGACGACCTGCCCGGCGGCGGGCCGCAGAAAGTCGGCGTCGCCATTGCCGATCTGATGACCGGCATGTATTCCACCGTTGGTATTGTGTCGGCGCTGCATGAGCGGCACAGCAGCGGCAAAGGCCAGCACATCGACATGGCGCTGCTCGACACGCAGGTGGCGTGGCTCGCCAACCAAAACGCCAATTACCTTATCGGCGGTGACGTGCCCAAGCGCATGGGCAACGCACATCCCAATGTAATGCCCTACCAGACGTTTCACACTCAGGACGGCGACATCATAATCGCCACCGGCAATGACGGTCAGTTCCAGCGCCTGTGCGAGGCTGCGGGCATACCCGCAGTTGGCGCAGACCCGCGCTATGGCAGCAACGCACTACGCATCAAGAACCGCGACACCTGCACCGCAGCACTTGCCACCGAAATGAAGAAGAAAACCACCGCCGAATGGGTAACACTGCTCGAGACGGTGGGCGTGCCCTGCGGCCCCATCAACAGGCTCGATGAAGTCTACAACGATCCGCAAGTGCAGCATCGCGGCATGAAAATCGACGTGCTGCATCCGCTTGCCGGCAGCGTGCCGCTGGTGGCGAACCCGATCAAGTTTTCGCGTACGCCGATTGCTTACGACATGCCGCCGCCGCTGGTGGGCGAGCACGTTGATGCTGTTTTGCGTGGGGTACTGGGCAAGAGTGACGCAGAGATCGCGGCGTTACGCGAAAAGAAAATTGTGTAGGGTGCAATGCTCCGCTTCAAGTGTGCCCTTGTCCCATTGCGCCGAATGTGGTTGGCAATGTAGCCATACGGCGCAATAGGGATTGCGCCCTACGCGGGCTAACCCGCCCGAGACCTAACCCACCCGGACCGAGAATTTGTAGGGTGTGCAACGCGCACAGTTCAACGGCAATTCCGCGTGCGCCGTGCGCACCCTACACCCGCTAACCATCAATCAAGCCGGCTGCCGTAGATTTGCTTGATTGGAATCGTGGAGAAATCCACTCCGTCCAGGCAGCGCACGTTAATGCCCAACACGTCTTCGATCGTGCGTGGGCGCCTGAACGGAAGAATCCCGCAATCGGGACAAAAATAGTCTTTTGCGGTTTTGGTGTGCCACTCGTACAGCGACAACTCCTTAAGTGGTGTTATAAGCCGAAAGCAATCGGGAGAAACCCTGTGTATAAGCGCGCCTCTCTTGCGGCATATCGAGCAGTCACAAACGCGCACGTGGTCAAGGTCGGCATCGACTTCGAACTTGACCTTGCCGCAATGACAGGAGCCTTGGTAAGTCTTTTTCATGGCGCTCAACCTCAAATTTACGTGTCACACCAATGCACGCATCGCCGAATACAACTGATTCTGCGCTTCAAACCCAATGCCTGGCCGGTCAGGCAACTTGAGGTAGCCATTCTCGACTTTTGCGTCGTCAGCAAATCCTGCAAAAATGCCGAACACGCCCGGGTACGCCTCGCAGCCGCCAAGGCCGAAGCCGCCGACGAGGTGCAAGGTCATCTGGTTGCCGCCGTGCGGGAAAACCGATTGCCGTGACCAGCCGCGGCGCTTCAGCATCTCCAGCGTACGCGAAAACTGCACGATGCCGTAAGATTGCGGCACGTCGGTCTGGATGAAATCCACACCCGCGCGCATGCCGCCGAAGGTCACCAGATTCTCCACGTCCTGTGTGGAAAATAAATTTTCACCAGTGCCGACCGCCGCGCTGTACTGCGCGATGAATTCAGTGAGCACTTCGTAGCCCAGCGGGTCAGTCGGTTCCTCGAACCATTTCAACTTGTAAGGCGCGAGCGCTTGCGCATACGCCAACGCACGCTCGCGGTTGAAGCCCGCATTGGCGTCCACCGCCAGATGTTGACTCGATTGAACAATTTTCAACGATGCTTCGACGCGCGCAACGTCATCTGGGATGCTCGCGCCGCCGACCTTGATCTTCATCACGGTATAACCCTGATCGAGTTTTTCACGAACCTCATCCAGCAATTCGGGGATGCCTTTGCCCGGCTCGTACCAGCCGCCGCCGACGTAACACGGAATTTTGTCGATAACCTTGCCATCGTTGTAGCGCTCGGCCAGCACGCGGTGCAGCGGCTTGCCTGCGATCTTGGCCACCGCGTCCCAGCAGGCGACTTCAATCGTGCCGATCGCCACCGAGCGCTCGGTATGCCCGCCTGGCTTCTCTCGCTGCATCATCGCAGCGAGAATTTTTTCAGGATCGAGATTGTCGTCCGAAGCATCGAGCAAAGTATCCGGTTTTGCTTTCAGAATGCGTGGAATGAAACGGTCGCGCATTTGCGCGCCGCACGCATAACGGCCGGTGGAATTGAAGGCGAAACCCGCAACCGGTTTGCCGTCGCGGATCACGTCGGTGATTACGGCCACTACCGAGGTAGTCATTTCGCTGAAGTCGAATACTGCATTGCGCAGCGTCGAGTTCAGCGGGATGGCGGTTTCACGGATGTCTACTATTCGCATAGTTTGAATTCACTAAAATTCACT
>JANMXV010000829.1:0-5426 GCA_031381325.1 Betaproteobacteria bacterium
GCCGATAGGCCAGGCTGCCTTTCCGGTGAGCCTGCGGGTTTTCCTACCCGGCGTCGTGTATCGCCTCTCTCACCACGGGATAGATGTTGTTGTTCCAGCGCTTTCCGCTGAACACACCGTAATGCCCGGCCCCAGCCTCTATGTAGTGTGAGCGCATATATTGCTTCAAGCCGCTGCATAAGTCATGGGCTGCAAGCGTCTGTCCCAGCGCGCAGATGTCGTCCTTTTCACCCTCGACCGTCAGCAGCGCAGTACGGCGTATAGCGCGCGGATCGACTTTTCTTCCGCGCCATGTCAGCTTGCCGTGCGCCAAGGCGTACTCCTGAAATACCAGCTTGACCGTCTCCAGATAAAATTCCGCAGGTAAATCAGCGACCGCGAAATACTCTTCATAAAAACTGCGGGTCGCATCGGCTTTCTCTATGTCGCCCTTAACCAAATCGCGATAGAACTGGCGGAATGAGCTGACGTGCCGATCCAGGTTCATGTTCATAAAGGCAGAAATTTGCACGAATCCCGGATAGACTTTTCGCAACGCGCCGCCATGCCGGTAGGGAACGGCGTCAATCAGGTTTTGTTCAAACCATGCAATGGGCTTGGACGTCGCAAGCTTGTTGACATCGGTCGGGCTGATGCGGCAATCAATGGGCCCTGCCATTAACGTCAGGCTGGCCGGCGTAGCCGCATGGTTATCTTCGGACATAATCGCCACAGCCGCGAGTGCCGGCACGCAAGGCTGAGATGGCCACTAAATGCGCACTGGGGCCGATCACGCCAAGAAATATCATCAAATGCTCGATGTATTCATCCAGTCCAAAGCGCCCTGACGTCAAGGGCACGTCGCGCGCGTTGTGCCAGTCGGTAATGTAAACATCGTGATCTGTAAGCATGGTACGCACCGTTTCGCGTAGCAAAGTCGCGAAATGGCCCGACATTGGTGCAACGATCAACACACGCGGCTGGACAACCGCTATATCCTTCTTGAAATGAAGCAGCGTACCAAACGGCGTAACGTGATCGGCGATTTCGCGCACCATCACGTCCTGCGCACGTATTTTCACGGTTTTGATCCCGAAGTCCCGGCGTGCATGGGTTAATTCGGTAAGTTTCATGACTTCACACGCCGCTGCCAGCTTGCGTGCCGCCCAGGTTGTCGCGCCCCGTCGTGCACCACTAACGAACGGAGAAACCACTTTCGCCACGGTTCTCAGCGGCGACATCATATCGACTTGTGATTGATACGCTTGATAAATCATGGGTTTTGTCAAAGTTAAAAAATGGCGTTGCTCTAGTGATATGCAATATGCGGGCCAGTTTAAAAATTGGCACAGTCCTTGCACATGGTTCAGAGCGCATACCCTGGCAGGCACCAGAATGCCGGCCAATTCCGCGCCAATCAGAGGAGACCCGCTCAATGACCAAGGCCACACTTAGCATCAGCAGCAAAAACTATTCTTCATGGTCTTTGCGGGGATGGTTGCTTGCCAAATTCGCCAAACTAGACTTTGTAGAAGCCACCATTCCGCCGGGCGACGCCAACGCGCGCAAGGAACTGTTGCTCCTTTCACCCTCCATACTGGTGCCGTGCCTCACACACAATGGCATCAGGGTATGGGATACGCTTGCCATCGCCGAATATCTGAACGAACAAAAGCCTCTGAGCGGCCTGCTGCCGAAACAGCGCGCGGCACGCGCGCGCTGCCGTTCCATTTGCGGTGAAATGCACAGCGGGTTCAGCAGCCTGCGTTCCGCACTGCCCATGAATCTCAAAGCACATTTTCCCGGCCACAAAATCTGGGCGCGCGCCGTAGGCGACATCGACCGCATTGCCGTCATATGGCGCGAATGCCTGCGAGACTATGGCGGTCCATTTTTATTCGGCAGCAAGCGCTGCATGGCCGACGCCATGTATGCGCCCGTCGTCACGCGCTTTGTCACCTACGACGTGAAAATGGACGCTCGTTGCGCGGCCTACATGAAAGCTATCATGGAGCTGCCGGAAATGCACGCATGGATCGCCGCTGCAAAACTCGAACACGAAGATATCGACGAACTCGACATGGAGTTCTGAGCGCCATCACCTTGGCGCTTATCTGATCAGGCGCGCAAGGCAGTCACCGTCGCCGCCCACGGCGCGGGTTCCGGTACTGCGCACGGACCGGCAACCTCCACCGTCTTGAAATCCGCCGGACCGACAATTTCCAGGTACTCCATATCCGGCGAGTAATCGAACAGATAGTGCACGATGCCCGGACGCTGGTGTACGCAATCTCCCGCACTGACCAGCGTGTTTTTATCTTCGTACATGAAGCGCGCCCACCCTTTGAGCATGATGACAATGTGAAAATCGGCGATATGGTAGTGCCACCCGGTGCCCTTTTCCGGGGCATCCTGCGCTCGGGTTAGTTGAGCGATCACTTTGCCACCGGTTGCGTCGGCGATACCAAGATCCCGATACAGAAAAAAGTCGCGCAGTCCAACCCCTTGGAACTCGGTGTCGCCGAGTTTTACGTGAGAAAACTTCATGACAGTCTCGTCCAACATGGTGCGCTCTCCTTGTGTGGAAATAACGGTCGTTAGCAAAGCATAAATTGTTCCCGCGAAATGAAACCGCCACACAATAGTTGGCGTAGCGCTTCGCTACGCGCCAATCTTGAAAGGCTTGTGATTTAGATCAATGCCCGTAGCGGCACGAAACATTTCCAACCACCGGTGATTGATCGAGCCCCTGCCCGACGATGCGAAATTGATATAGTGCGGCATGACCTTCGCGACAAATTAAGTGCCACGCCCCCGACGTCGGGGCGGTTATCAGCACTGCCCATCTGTCAAAACCCTCGGTCAGTTTTTTGCGCGGCAATACGTGCCGTGATGTCGGTGGAGGTGCCAGCCGCGAATTAGGCTATACGCCGGATGGGCTTGATGGGGAAAAGCTGAGCAAGAGCACGTGTTGCGGTAGCAATTACCGCGAAAGTCCTACCGAGCCTATTTGCTTGATGCTGCGCCAGCGATCTCAATCTGGGCACCAGTGAGAAAGCACTTAAATTCCCGCGTATCTAGAGATTCTGAATACAACATTACGCCGGCTATCTTCAATCTCGTTTTATGACCAGCGGATTTACCATCATGGGTGACCGCCTTCAAATCTGTTTCATTGTACTTATCGGGTGGCGCCACTATAGTGTTTGTACCAGCATTCAACTTCACTCTAGCGCCAATTACCCTGCTGGTCCGTGTCGGCGCAGCCTGGAGCCTCATTACAATCGACGATGCTTTAGCATTAAATCTGTCTGGAAAATCCAGAAATCCTTCGAGCGTAACGCGTTTACCCTCTTTGTCTTTATCGCAGACCGTGTCAAAAGCCACCACCTTCCCGTCGCCTACTGACACATCAGCACCACAGCCGATAATGTGCGGGAGGAAGCAAATACAACTGATCGCAAAGAGCCTGCAACTCATAAGTATCCGAACAAAATGGTTATCTAGAACTGTCCGTGCTCAATGCCACTTTTCCAGGTCTCGGGCTTCGGCCCCCAATCGCCTTCGCCCAACACGGCTTGAGCAAGATACGCCACAGGATATCCCAAACAATTCACAGCGGCATTTGCGCCGCTGTCGCCTGAATTCGCGGCATTGGCGAACGCGCAAAACGCCTTTCTGTCAGCGGACGCAAGCCGGACACAGTGTGCCGCCAAATCGTAGCTAAGCTTATTGCTATCGCCCGCATGATTCCAAGATTTTCCAGACCAAAATTCCTGGATCGTGGATGAATCCCAGAAATCCTGATGCATCTGATGCAACTCTGCTGGCGTCTCCAGCGGGTGCCCTAAAGGGGGACTAAGTCGGTGCTCGGTGTTAACGGCGATTCCCTCATTGAGCCATGCTGGAATAGGCAAATGCTGCATCAGGCAGTGCGTGAGTTCATGTGCGATCGTCGGCTCCATTTGAAGCATGTCAGCCTCGGTAAAAACGAAATGTCCATAGCCAAATTGGAGAAACATGCCACCGGACAGCGCGAACTCGCCTTCTTCTGGAAAATAGTTCGACACGTACTGGTAATAAGTGTCCTTATCCCGAAAAACGAGAATACAGATTTTTCCATTTTCAGTATCGTGGGCGATGCCTTCGAGCAGCATCAGAATGCGTCGGCGCGTTTTTTCGACGTAATCCAGCATTACTTTTGCAGGACGCGCGTCGAGCGAACTGAGCAACAGAAATCGCTCGGACTCCACGATGTCATAACCGTCGCCCAGCGACTGCCTTAGTCTTTCGAGCCAAGTGAAAGCAACGGCCGTCCAGAACTCGTCGAGCACCTTTCGATCATCACTCTGCGGCGCATGCGCAGCAAGTGCATCCCAGTCCACGATCGGAAGCGTGGTGCTTTCGCGAAGTACCAGTGTTGGCACCGCAATAGATGGGCGGTTTTTCTCTGATGAAATCGGCTCACTCCGACCAAGCAATCGGCCAAACAATCCCATCATTACAATGTCCTTAAGTATTTGTTTTTTATAGTCTTTATGTGGCACTCTTCATCGGAATAATCGGCAGCAACAAATAAGACTCACGCCCGCCGCCCGCATGCAGCGTGACGTTGCCGCAGAACACATCCACCGGGCGGCTGTCGGGGTCGTTATGCGTCATGCCGCCGGTGCCGCGCGTGCCGTAGTGGAATTTCTTGCCGAACTCGCCGAGTTCGCCTTCGTACTCGTAGTCCTTGCCGCGCACGGTGAGCGCTACTCTCCAGCCCGCCGGCACGACAATGCAACTGGTGACGATTTCGACGTCGCACTCGTAAACTTCGCCGGGGGTTAGCGGATCGGCGCGGTCGTGCGGATGATACGGTCGGTAAGGCTTGCTCTTTTGCGGATCGAGCCGGCGGTGTGAGGCGCGCAGCCAGCCGTTGGCAATGGGTGTGTTGGGGTCGGTGGAACCCATGAACGTGAGTTCCTTGCCCTGCGGATCGAACACGCGCACGATCACGAATAGATCGGTGTCTTTGGTTGCCGATGACACCCAGAGTTTGGCCGCCATGGGGCCGGTGATTTCGGTGTCTTTCTCCAGCGGCGGTGTGGAGAATGTCACGCCTTTGCCCATGGCTTCGTAGGTGACGTGACTTTCATGCGCACCGGGTTTCGCATTGAGTGTTTGATTCGCGGCATCGAGATAAAACTTTGTCCACTGCGTGCGCGCTAATGGCCATTCGTTTTCGTGACGCAGCACAAAGCGTTCACCGGGGTGACGCACATTGAGTTGCACGCGCGGCTGTTTTTCCCAGCCTTTGGCGTCGCCTTTGAGGTAACAGTCGAAAAAACGCTTTTGCAGATCAAGGCCGTAGGCGTTGGAGAACACCGACCAGTGCGAATCGCCATGCACCTCCAGCCACTTCGGCGTGTCGGCGGGCGTTTCGGTAAAGCCGTTAAAGTTGC
>JANMXV010000843.1:0-2429 GCA_031381325.1 Betaproteobacteria bacterium
GTGCGGGCGCAGGACGCCGTCGCCGTGCCGACTGCCACGCCCGACCCGAAAGTGCCGATCAAACTGGTGCATAAGATGAGTCAGCAGCAAGTCATAAATGGCACGAATTGGGGTAGACCGCTGCGAGTAAACAAAACGATATATCAAAATGGTGTGAAGGAGCAGTGGATTTACGGCGAGAGCCACTATCTCTACTTTGAAAATGGCATTTTGACCGTCATCCAAGTATCTAGATAACTGCCACATTAACCTACATGTCGATCACACGCGGTACTGTTCAGGACACCGACTCACGACAGACGATCGTTGATGCACTTCACTGGTTATGGAGCTGTGAGCTTCAAATTGAACGCCTTGCCGAGAGCACTCGCATAGAATGGTCAGGATCGTTTGATACAAACCGTGACGCTCGGCGCATGTTCTCAAGAACGTCACTGGATGAGCATCTTGTTTTAGTCGTTGGACGTAATCTCGTTCGAGCACTTGAGCAACTTCGTAAGGAACATCCAGACATCAATCTCGGAGACGACGTTGAAAACATTATTCGTTTGTTACGCAACGTGTACGAACACTGGGATGAGAATATCCCACCGTTCAAAGTCGTGTCCAAGGTTAAGAACAGAGGCGTTCGTGCCCTGAATGCCGCTTATCCTGATGCGCGGCCTTGGAGTATTACGTATGGGACTGACGGACCGATGATTGGTGGCGTCCTTGCGCTCAATGAGTTTGTCGCGCAGTTGGAGGATCTCGAGCGCGCGTTACTTGAACTCGAAAGACAGTCACGACCCGTGAAAACGAATGCAAAGTAACGCACCATTCAAGCATGACGCGAAGCAACACGCGGGTTGGGTAAATACAATAAAGTCCGACACAATGTACACCTTACGATGGCACTATGTCGCGAACGTTGTAATGTCGGGCTTCGCAACCCCAGCCAGCTTGCGAGCGCTGAACGTAATATTAGAATTTTCGGCAAAGGAGAAGCAATGCTGAACTTCGGAAAGCCCACCGAGCGCGGGCCGGTTACCGTACATGGCATTCAACTCAAGTGCACGATATGCCGGCATGACATTTTTTGGGGACGCGAGGTACAGCTATCCACGCCACTCTTCAGTTTCTTGAACCTCGACGAGTGGAATCGTGTAGCACATTGCGCGGTGTGCGAGCGCTGTGGTTACGTGCATATGTTTATCCCGCCGCCCATACCGGTAGAAACAAGCGCCCCCGCTGCAGCGCCGGCGTAGCTGCGAACGTGAACGCTGAGGGTAGTTGAACGGTGCGCGGTGCGCACCCTACCCACTGCATCACTGGTTTTTCCTGCCGCGCATAACACCGCGCGGCAAGTCACAGCAGGTGTGATACTCTTTCGTTCCCGCGCGCCCTGCGCGGTTTCAATTCGCAAGACACCCGGAGGAATCATGCCCAGCGTAAAACCCCGCCAGCGCACCGGCGCGCAATTGCTGGTTGATGCACTCAGAGTTCACGGCGCGGACATCGCGTTTGGCGTGCCCGGCGAATCGTATCTCGCGGTACTCGACGCCATGCACGACGTGCAGGATGATTTTAAATTTATCATCTGCCGGCAGGAAGGCGGCGCGGCCAACATGGCTGACGCTTACGGAAAGCTCACCGGCCGTCCCGGCATCTGTTTTGTCACGCGCGGCCCCGGCGCGAGCAATGCCGCCGTCGGCATACACACTGCGTTTCAGGATTCGACACCGCTGATACTGTTTATCGGCCAGGTCGATAGCGAAGTGGTCGAGCGCGAAGCGTTCCAGGAGGTTGACTACCGCCGCATGTATGGCCAGATGGCGAAATGGGTAGCCAGCATCGATCGCGCTGATCGTGTGCAGGAAATGATCAGTCACGCGTTTCACATCGCGACCTCGGGCCGCCCCGGCCCGGTGGTGCTGGCATTGCCCGAAGACATGCAAATACAAGTGGCTAACGAAATCGATCTCGCGTGTTATCAACGCGTCGCCGCGAATCCCGGTGAAGCGGACATGCACAAGCTGCGCGATATGCTGTCCAAGGCCAGGAAACCGATGGTGATACTTGGTGGTGGCGGCTGGAACAAAAAAGGCTGCGATGACTTTCTTGCCTTCGCGCAGGCCTTTAATCTGCCGGTGGCCTGCTCATACCGCGCGCAGGACATGATCGACAATCGCGACTCGCACTACGTCGGCGATGTCGCGGTGGGCCTCAATCCCGCCCTTGCCGCGCGCATTCAAGGTTGTGATCTGTTGATCGCCATCGGCTCGCGGCTGGGCGAATGGACCACCGTCAATTACACATTGATCGACATCCCGCGCCCCAAGCAGAAATTCGTGCATATATACAGCGGCGCGGAAGAACTGGGCCGCGTATATCAAGCCGATCTGCTGATGAATTCCGGCATGCCCGAATTCGCTGCTGCCGCGCGCAAACTG